>JAGWMW010000157.1 GCA_028871575.1 Burkholderiales bacterium
GTCGGCGGTGAGGTGCACGCAGTGCTCGACGACGGCGACGCCCCCGAAGTTGTGGCCCAGGTACGTGCGTGCGAACTCGTCGTGGTTGCCGGGCACGAAGATCACGCGCGTGCCCTTGCGCGCCTTGCGCAGCAGCTTCTGCACCACGTCGTTGTGCGCCTGCGGCCAGTACCACTGCCGGCGCAGTTGCCAGCCGTCGATGATGTCGCCCACCAGGTACAGGGTCTCGCACTCGACGCTGCGCAGGAAGTGGAGCAGGGCCGCCGCCTGGCAGCCCGGCGTGCCCAGGTGCAGGTCGGAGATCCAGACCGTGCGCACCCGCAGCGCGTGCGGGCCGCCGTCTTGCGGGGCGTCGTCGCGGCGCATCAGGCCCGCCGGCGCTGCGGCAGCCCCGCCGGTGCCGCGGCCGACTCGCCCAGGATGCGCGCCAGCACCTCGGGCACCTCGAACAGGGCCCGGTTCTCGACCGCGGCCACGCGGGCGGCGAATTCGGGCAGCCGCTGCACGAGGCCCTGCACCGCCGGGCCGACCTCGCGGAAGCTGCGCAGCACCAGGCCCAGTCCCTGCTCGCGCACCCACTCGGTGTTGTAGCGCTCCTGCGGCAGGGTCCAGGCGTTGCGGGTGACGATCACCGGCAGCCTGCGCTGCACCGCCTCGCTCAGGCTGCCGGGGCCGGGCTTGCCGATGAAGAAGTCGGCCAGCCGCATCCAGTGCGCCACCTCGGGCGTGTAGCCCACCACCACCCGCGGCGCCTGCGCCGGCAGCGCGCGCAGGGCTTGCGCCAGCGCCTCGTTGCGGCCGCACCTCAGGACCAGCGGCGTGGCGGGCAGCGCCTGCGCGATGCGCTTCATCACGCCCGAGCCGGTGCCGCCGAACAGCACCAGGCCGGTCGGGCTGCTCTCATCCAGCCCGGCGCGGCGGCGCTCGGCGGCGCGGTCGATCGGCGGCCCGGCGTGGAACTCGGGCCGCAGCAGCATGCCGCGCACGCGGTGCACGCGCGCGGGATCGCAGCCGGCGGCCAGCGCCTGGCGCGCCGCCTGCGCGGTGCCGCAGACCACGTGCTGCGCCAGCCCGGGCTCGACCCAGAAATGCGGCGGGTGGTCGGCCAGGTCGGTGAGCACGGTGACGAAGGGCACCCCGGGCCGCGCCAGCGCCAGCGCGTCGTGCAGGGCGCGGTTGAAGTTGGGGATCAGCGAGACCACGAGGTCGGGCCGGGTGGCCTGCCAGTGCCGCGCCAGGCGCTGCACCAGCGCGCCGTGGGCCAGCCGGATCAGCCCCTGCAGCAGCTTCAGTTCCTGCGCCAGGCCGAGCGTGAAGCCGCTGGCCAGGCGCTTGTTGTAGAGGTCCTCCGGCTCCAGGCCCGTGAGCTGCCGGAAGCGGCCGCCCGGGTCGAGCACCTCGGTCAGGTTGAGCTTGCGCACCTGCCACGGCCGGCCCCGGGCCTGCAGGCCCTGCGCCAGCGCCTGCGCCGCGGCGCGGTGCCCGCCGCCGGCGTTGAACCACACCAGATCGATCGTCGCCATGGCGGCGATGCTCGGGGCCGCGGGTGACGCTCGCGTGAAGGCGGCGTGACGCCGCGGTGGCTCGGGCCCCGGCAAGGGCCGGTGCGGCGGGCGGCACCGCGGCCAGCGAGCGTTAAACTGGTCAGCTGACTGGTCATTGAGGGGCTCTCCCATGCAAACCTGGCCGATTCAGGATGCCAAGGCAAGATTCAGCGAATTCCTCGAAACCTGCCTGGCCGAAGGACCGCAGATGGTCACCAAGCGAGGGGCCGAGGCGGCCGTGCTCGTCCCCGCGGACGAATGGCGCCGGATGCTGGCGGCCGCGCGGCCGACGCTCAAGGAGCTCTTGCTGTCCGACCGGGGGCGCGCGGAGTTCGAGCTGCCCAGCCGCGGCCGCGCTCGCAGGCGCGCATCCCAGCCGGCGAGGTGAGGGCGATGTACCTGCTGGACACGAACGTGGTGTCCGAGCTCCGCAAGCCCAGGCCTCACGGTGCCGTGCTCGCCTGGTTCGGCGAACTCGAGGACGCGCAGCTTCATCTCTCCGCCGTGACCCTGGGGGAGATTCAGGCCGGCATCGAGATGACGCGCGAGCAGGATCCAGCGAAGGCCTTGGAACTGGAGGCCTGGCTCGAACAGGTGGCCATCGCCTACAACATCCTGCCGATGGACGCGCGGGCTTTCAGGGCTTGGGCGCAGCTCATGCACCGCAAGTCCGAGACGGTGTACGAAGACGCGATGATCGCCGCGACGGCCAAGATCCACGGCCTGACCGTCGTGACCCGCAACGTCGGCGACTTCAAGGCCTTCGGCGTGCCGCTGCTGAACCCCTTCAGGTCCTAGGCCCTCACCCGCCGTGCTCCAGCGCGTACGGCCACTCGGCGATGCCGCCGGCCAGCGACATCGCGTGGATGCCGCGCTCGCGCAGCAAGAACGTGGCGGCGCGGCTGCGGCGGCCGTTGCGGCAGTAGACGACGTAGGCGTCGTCGACGTCGATGGCGTACACGCCCTCGTGGCGCAGCCGCTCCAGCGGCAGCAGCCGGGCGCCGGGGATGTGCCCCTCGGCATGCTCGGCCGGGTGGCGGCAGTCCAGCAGCTGCACCGCGCGCCGGGCCAGCAGCGCGTGGGCGCGGCGGGCGTCGATCTCCTCGACCATCGGCGGGCGCAGCAGGGCGTCGAAGTCGTCCTTGCCCAGCGTCAGCAGCTGGCCCGGGGTCGTCATCGTCACGGTGGCGGTGCGCTCGCCGCCGGCCAGCAGGGCCTCTTCGCCGAAGCTGTCGCCGTCGCTGAGCCGGTTCACCAGCACCGGCTCGCCGCCATCGGGGCCGCGCTCCCAGACCTCGGCGTCGCCGGCCAGGATGACGTAGTAGCGGTCGCCCGGCTCGCCCTGCCTGACGATGGTCTCGCCGGCCTCGACGGGGCGCTCGACCAGGCGGTTGATGGCCTGGGCCACGTTCTCCAGCGGCAGGCCGTGGAACACCTTCAGGTGTGACTCGGGCAGCACGAAGGCGCCCAGGAAGTCCCAGCCCAGCAGCTCGTCGAGGTCGTCGCTGTCGATCGACAGCACCTCCGCGTCGGTGGCGGCGCGCACGCGCAGCTGGCGGCTGGCGGCGCTGACGAGGGCGAAGCCGGGGCCGTCGGCGTCGAGCACCACCCGGCGCACGTGCGTGTGCTCGCTGCCGTCGCTCGCCTGCCAGCAGCGCCGCGCCTCGAGCTCGCCGGCCAGCAGCACCACGTGGTGCTGCAGGCCCTCGGGCGAGTCGTCCACCCACTCGCCGGCCCTGACCCGCCGCCGCGGGCTGCGCTCGAGCAGGGCCAGCAGCTGGGCCTTGGGCAGCGGCGAGAACATCGTCGTGGCCGCCAGGCGCCGGGCCAGTTCGACGAGGGGAAGGTCGGCACGCATGGGGCGCTGGGGCTGGGAGGGCTGCGAACGGCCCGATTCTGCCCGCGGCGCCGGCTCATCGCGCGGCCGCGCCCGCGCCCGCGCCCTCGCCTCAAGGCGCCGGATCGGGCAGCCGCATCAGCGCCTGCCCCATGCGCAGCCGCGCGCCGGTCGCGATGCCTTCCACGAGCCGGAAGCCCGGCGGCGCGAAGACGATGATCGTCGAGCCGTGCTCGAACCAGCCCAGCTCCTGGCCCTTGGCCACGGGGGCGTCGCAGGGCAGCTCGTGCGGGCCGGGCCAGCGCAGGTGCAGCAGCAGGTCCAGGAAGTGCAACCGGATGCCGGCCACCAGGATCGCCGCCACCGGCACCAGCGCGACCGGGTGGCCGCCCAGCGATGCAGCCAGCCGCATCCGGATCAGGGCCCTTTCGTTGCGGCAGAACAGGCGCTCCACGCGCCTGAGCGCCACCGGGTTCACGTTCCAGGTGTCGCCGCCACGCCAGCCCACATGCTCGATGCGGCCCTCGTGCGGGGCGTGGAAGCGGTGGTACATGCTCGACGTCAGCCGCAGCGTGACGTAGCAGCCGCCTTCGAAGGGCGCGGCACTGGCGTCATCGCCGAACAGGTCGGCGATGCGGTACGGAAAGCCCTTGGCCTGCAGCAGCATCCCGCCCCGCACCGTGCCGCACTCGCCCACGATGCCGTCGCAGGGGCTGGCCAGCACTTCGGACCGCGGGTCCACCGTGCGCGCACCGGGCTCGAGCTCGCGCGTGAAGCAGTCGTGCAGGCTGTGAAAGCGCCGGGCCTTCGCCTCGGACAGGTCGAGCTCGGAGAACATTCGCCAGACGGCGATCGAGGCAGCGCAGACCCAGGGGTGGCGGATCTTGCTGAACCAGCCCATGAAGCGCGTGAGCGCGATCCGCGGCACGCGGTTGGTCAGCAGGAAGTTCAGGTCTTCCTGCAGCAGCAGGCGGTCGCGCCAGGCGGCCAGGGTCGGGAGGGGTTTCACAGGCTTGTCAACCGGGGGGCCTACAACCGGACATCCATCCGCCGCAAGCCCGCATGAACGAACTCCTCGATCTCGGCCCGTACAGCCCGCTGGGCGCCGCCGCGGCCCTGGCCGCCCTGGGCCTGGCCTGGCCGCGCCTGAGCGCCCGCCTGGCGCTGTCGCGCGCCAAGCACCCCTCGCTCACCGGCCACGCGCGCATCGCCCGCCGCGTGGCCGCGCTGGTGCCGGGCTACGCCTACGACGAGGCCCGCTTCTTCGCGGCCGACGGGGCGCCGGCCGAGGTGGTGGCAAGCCGGCGCGCGGGCTTCGCGCGGCTGGCGGCGCAGCTCAACGGCCGCCACGCGAAGTCGATCGCGCTGACGCAGCGCGCGCGCGCGGGCCTGTCGGACCTGCAGTTCACCGGCGCCTACCGCGTGCCCTTCCCGTTCAGCGCCTACCTGCGCCAGCACCTGGGCCTGGGCTCGTTCATGCAGCGCACCGAAGGCACGAGCGTGATCGACCTCGACGGCCAGCGCTACCACGACCTCACCGGCTCGTACGGCGTCAACCTGTTCGGCCACGAGTTCTACAAGGCCTGCATCGCCGAGGGCAGCGCGCGCGCGGCCGAGCTCGGCCCGCTGCTGGGCCACTACCACCCGGCGGTGGCCTGGAACGTGGAGCAGCTCAAGCGCCTCTCGGGCCTGGACGAGGTGAGCTTCCACATGAGCGGCACCGAGGCCGTGATGCAGGCCGTGCGCCTGGCCCGCTACCACACGCGGCGCCGCTGCCTGGTGCGCTTCGCGGGCGCCTACCACGGCTGGTGGGACGACGTGCAGCCCGGCCCCGGCAACCCGGTGCCGCCCGAGCGCACCTACACGCTGCGCGAAATGGACGAGCGCACGCTGAAGGTGCTGCGCCGGCGGCGCGACATCGCCTGCGTGCTGGTCAACCCGCTGCAGGCGCTGCACCCCAACGCCCCCGCGCCGGGCGACAGCGCGCTCGTCGACGGCAGCCGCCGCGCCGGCTTCGACCGCGCGGCCTACACCGCCTGGCTGCAGCGGCTGCGGCAGGTGTGCAGCGAGCGCGGCATCGTGCTGATCCTCGACGAGGTGTTCGTCGGCTTCCGCCTCGGCCCCGGCGGCGCGCAGCAGTACTTCGGCATCCAGGCCGATCTGGTCACCTACGGCAAGACCCTGGGCGGCGGGCTGCCGGTGGGCGTGGTCTGCGGCCGCGCGGCGCTGATGAAGCGCTACCGCGACGAGCGGCCGGCCGACATCTGCTTCGCCCGCGGCACCTTCAACGCCCACCCCTACGTGATGGCGTCGATGCAGGTGTTCCTGGAGCGGCTGCACAGCGCGCCGGTGCGCGCGATGCTGGACGGCGACGAGGCCCGCTGGAGCCGCCGCGCCGCGCAGCTCAACCACCGGCTGCGCGAGGCCGGGCTGCCGGTGCAGGTGGCCCACCTCGCCAGCATCTGGACCGTCTGCTACACGCAGCCGGGGCGCTACCACTGGATGCTCCAGTTCTACCTGCGCGAGCAGGGCCTGCTGCTGAGCTGGGTCGGCACCGGGCGGCTCGTGTTCAGCCTGGACTACGACGACGACGAGTTCGAGGCCGTGGCGCAGCGCTTCGTCGCCGCGGCGCGCGCGATGCACGCCGACGGCTGGTGGAGCGGCGACGCGGGGCTGACGCACCGCAAGATCCGCCGCGGGCTGTTGAAGGAGATGCTGCGCCATCGGTTGCGCTGAGATGGGTTGCGCTGAGATCGGTTGCGCTGGAAGACGGGCCCGGTGCGCGGGCGCGTCGGCGCCGCGAGCGCCGGTGCCGTCCGGGCTCAGGACTGCAGCGGGTGGCGCGCGTGGTCCATGGGGTCGATCCACTCGCCGCGCAGCAGCCGCCCCGGTGCCTGCCGGTACAGCCAGGCATCGTGGAAAGGATCGGTCAGGATCTTGGCGGCCCACACCAGGCCGGTCTGCACGTCGTGCAGGACGAAGAGCTGCAGCGTGCGGAACACGAGGCCGCCGGCACCCAGGGCCAGCCAGGCGATGCCGACGTCGTGCAGGTAGCCGCGCCAGCCCGCCGCCGGCGCGATCAGGCCGAACAGCGAGGGCGAGCCCCACAGCAGCAGCGGCACCAGCGCCCAGGCCGCCATCAGCACCACCTTGCGCCGCAGGTTGTAGCCCAGCTTGATGGCCTCCTTGTGCTCGTGGGTGGCGCGGTTGACCTCGTCAAAGCCGCGCGGCTCGAAGAAGAAGTGGCCCGCCTGGCGCGTCGTCATCGACACCCCCCAGGCCAGCAGCGCGGCGCTGGCCGGGTCGACGAAGAGCAGCGCGTAGGCGGCGATGAAGCTGAGCGCGCTGACGAAGTGCAGCGACTGGTTGACGCGGCTGTGGTGGTAGTAGCGGTGGTCGTCCCAGCGCTGGATGGCCAGGGTCTGCAGGAAGGATTTCACTGGGCGGGCTCCCGTTCACGGCCGCGGTGCCATCTGCACCGCGGGCTGCATCGTCCGGGGCCCCGATGAAGCCGCCGTGAAGCCGGCATGACCCGCGCATGAACGCCCGGTGACGCCGCTGCGGCCCGGCTGTCATCGCGCTGTTGCGCGAGCCGCCGACCATTGCCACCCATGCCTGTGCAACCTGCCGTCGCGAACGCGGCCGAGGCGCCGCCGCGCGGCCCGCTGCGCGTGGCCCTGGTGACCGAGACCTACCCGCCCGAGGTCAACGGCGTGGCGGCCACGGTGGCGCAGCTGGTCGAGGGCCTGCGCCGGCGCGGGCACGCGGTCCAGGTGATCCGGCCGCGGCAGGCCAGCGACGGCGACGGGCCGCCCGGGTCCCGGGCGCCGGAGGCACCCGACGCACCCGACGCACCCGACGCACCCGACGCACCCGACGCACCCGGCGCGGCCGGCGCGGCCGGCGCGGCCGATCGGCCGATGCCCGACCTGCTGATGCCCGGGCTGCCGATCCCGCGCTACCCGGCGCTGCGCATGGGGCTGCCGGCGCCGCGGGCGCTGCGGCGGCACTGGGCCGCGCAGCGGCCCGACCTGGTGCACCTGGTCACCGAGGGGCCGCTGGGCGCGTCGGCGCTGCGGGCGGCGCTGCGGCTCGGGCTGCCGGTGGTGAGCGACTTCCGCACCAATTTCCACGCCTACAGCGGCCACTACGGCCTGGGCTGGCTGCGCCGGCCGGTGATGGCCTACCTGCGCCGGTTCCACAACCGCTGCAGCTGCACGATGGTGCCCACCGAGGGCCTGCGGCGCGAGCTGCAGGCGGCCGGGCTGCACC
>JAGWMW010000158.1 GCA_028871575.1 Burkholderiales bacterium
TCACCGACCCGCGGGCCGACCTCGCACGGCAGCTCGGCCCGCTGCTGGACCGCCAGGCCCGGGGCCAGCGGCTGGACTTCATCGCCCTGCGCGACCCCGCCGGCCGGCTTGTCGCGCGCAACGGCAGGCCGCTGGCGCCCGGCGAGCGCGAGGCCGCGCCGCCGGGCGCCGGCAACACCGGGGACGCCACCGGCATCGAGCTGCTGCAGCCCGGCCAGCAGGAGGTGCTGCCGCCGGCGCTGCGCCCGCGCGTGGCGGTGACGCTGCTGCCCACGCGCAATGCCGAGCCCACCGGGCGGCAGGTCGAGGACCGGGCGATGGTGCTGCTGTCCACGCACGAGGTGCGCGCACCCGACGGCCGGCTGCTCGGGCGGCTGTGCGGCGGCGTGCTGCTCAACCGCAACCTGCCCTTCATCGACCACATCAACCAGATCGTCTACCCGCCGGGCTCGCTGCCCTTCGCGCCCTGGGGCAGCCGCGGCACGGCCACGCTGTTCCTGGACGACGTGCGCATCAGCACCAACGTGCGGCTGTTCGCCGGCGCCCACAGCGGCGACCGCGCCATCGGCACGCGCGTCAGCCGCGACGTGCGCGAGGCCGTGCTCGGGCGCGGCCAGACCTGGCTCGGCCGCGCCTTCGTCGTCGACAACTGGTACGTCTCGGGCTACGAGCCGCTGGCCGACCGCGCCGGCCGCCGCGTGGGCATGTTGTACGTGGGCCTGCTGGAGCGGCCGTTCCGCGAGATCAAGATCGCCACCCTGGCCGTCATCGGCGCGCTGTTCGCCGGCGTGATGCTGGTCGCGGCCGCGGTCTCGCTGCGCTGGGCGCGCACGATCTTCGGGCCGCTGGAGCGGATGGAGGCCACGATGCGCCGCGTGCAGGACGGCGCCCTGCACGCGCGCGTGGGCCCGGTGCCCGGCGGCGACGAGATCGGCCGCCTGGCGGGCCACCTCGACGGCCTGCTGCAGACGATCGAGCACGACACGCGCCGGCTGCAGCGCTGGAACGCCGAGCTCGACGCCCAGGTGGCCGAGCGCACCGGCGCGCTCGAGCAGGCGCAGCGCCGGCTGCGCCTGAGCGAGAAGCTGGCCACGGTGGGGCAGCTCACGGCCTCGATCGCGCACGAGATCAACAACCCGATCGCGGTCATCCAGGGCAACCTCGACCTGGTGCGCGAGCTGCTGGGCGGCGCAGCGGCCGAGGTGGGCCCCGAGCTGGCCCTGATCGACGGCCAGATCGAGCGCATGCGGCTGATCGTGACGCAGCTGCTGCAATACGCGCGGCCGGCGGAGTTCCCGGGCTACGTCGAGGCCGTCGACACCGCCGCGCTGCTCGAGGACTGCCTGCGCCTGGCGCGGCACCAGGTGGCCGGCACCGGCCTGACGGTGCAGCGCGACTGCCGCGCCATGCGCCGACCCGCCATCAACCGCCACGAGCTGCAGCAGGTGCTGGTGAACCTGCTCGTGAACGCGCTGCAGGCGATGCCCGGGGGCGGCACGCTGAGCCTGGCCAGCGCCGACGTGGGCGAGCAGTCGCTCGAGATCCGCATCGCCGACACCGGCCCGGGCCTGCCGGCCGCGCTGCTGCCCCGATTGTTCGAGCCCTTCGTCTCGGGCCGGGCCGGCGGCACGGGCCTGGGCCTGTGGATCAGCCGCACCCTGGTCGAGCGCTACGGCGGCGACATCACGGCCGCCAACGGCCCCGGCCCCGAAGGCGCGGTGTTCACGGTGCGGCTGCCGGCGGCCAGCGGCGCGGGCGCACGCTGAGGCCGCGCCGCAGCCCCGCTCAGGTGCCCTTGGACACCGTGATGGTCGGGAACTTGGCCGAGAAGTCCTTGGCCTTCAGCGCGATCTTGACCGCCACCTGGCGCGCCACGGCCTTGTAGGTGGCGGCGATCTCGCCCTCGGGGTCGGCCACCACGCTGGGGCGGCCGCCGTCGGCGTTCTCGCGGATGCTCAGCGTCAGCGGCAGGCCGCCGAGGTAGTCGATGCCGTAGTCGGTGGCCATGCGGCGGCCGCCGTCGGCGCCGAAGATGTGCTCGACATGGCCGCAGGCCGGGCAGTGGTAGACGGCCATGTTCTCGACGATGCCCAGGATCGGCACGCCGACCTTCTCGAACATCTTCAGGCCCTTCTTGGCGTCGAGCAGCGCGATGTCCTGCGGCGTGGTCACGATGACGGCGCCGGTCAGCGGCACGCGCTGGCTGAGCGTGAGCGCGATGTCGCCGGTGCCGGGGGGCATGTCGACCAGCAGGTAGTCGAGCTCGCGCCAGCGGGTCTGCCGCAGCAGCTGGTCCAGCGCCTGGGTGGCCATCGGACCGCGCCAGATCATGGCCTGGTCCTCGTCGATCAGGAAGCCGATCGACATCACCTGCACGCCGTAGTTCTCCAGCGGCTCCATCGTCGTGCCGTCGATGCTTTCGGGCCGGCCCGAGATGCCCATCATCATCGGCTGGCTGGGGCCGTAGATGTCGGCGTCCAGGATGCCCACGCTGGCACCTTCGGCCGCCAGGGCCAGCGCCAGGTTGACCGTGGTCGTGCTCTTGCCCACGCCGCCCTTGCCCGAGGCCACGGCGATGACGTTCTTGACGCCCGGCAGCAGCTGCACGCCGCGCTGCACGGCGTGGCTGACGATGCGGGTGACGATCTCGACGCTGACGTTGCCCACCCCGGGCACGCCGCGCGCGGCGGCCACCAGGGCCTTGCGCAGCGCGGCATGCTGGCTGCGGCCGGGGTAGCCCAGCGTCAGCTGCATCGAGACATCGGCGCCGTCGATGCGCAGCTGGCCGATGGCGCGGCTGGACACGACGTCGCGCCCGGTGTTGGGATCGACGACGGTCTGCAGCGCCTGCATCAGCGCGGTTTCGGTGAGGGCGGCGGTCATGGCGGGCGATGTGGAGGGCGGCGGAGTCTAGCGCGGGGCCCGCAAGGCCGGGATTACCGCAGCCGGCGCGCCCGCGGCGTGCGGCGCGCGCCCTCGATGTCGAGCATGAAGCTGCCCAGGGCCGCGCGGCGCACCGTGACGCGCGGATTGTCCAGCTCGTAGGCGGCCGAGGTGTCGTCGGTGATCTGCCAGACCTGCCCGTTGGCCAGCGTGATCACCGTGCCGGGGTCCCAGCCCTGGAAGTGCCCGGGGATGACGCTGGTGATCGCCTGCACCTGGCCGGCGGGCGGCTCGGCCAGGCCGAAGGCGGCCTCGCGCTGGGCCTGCGACGGCGCGGCCGGTGCGGGCGGCGCGGGCGGCGCAACTGGCGCTTCCCGCAGGGTCGGGGCCAGCGGCAGCGCGTCGTAGCAGGCCAGGCGGGCGCCGGGCTCAGGCAGGCTGCGGCAATGTCGCAGCCCGGCGGCGGCCTCGGTGTCGGCGCGGGCGGGGCCGGCGGCCGCCATCAGCAGCAACACGGCCGGGAGCAGGGCCGGGAGCACGGCCGGCAGGGGTGAAAGGCGCAGCTTCATGCCCGCCAGTGTGCGCGAGATGCCGCCAGCGCGGCCGCGTCGCTGCCAACCCGCCGCCTAAAATCGGCGCCATGCCGCGCCAGCTCTTCGTCACCACCGCCCTGCCCTACGCCAACGGCCCGTTCCACATCGGCCACATCATGGAGTACATCCAGGCCGACATCTGGGTGCGGTTTCAGCGCCTGCGCGGGGCCGAGGTGCAGTTCGTCTGCGCCGACGATGCCCATGGCGCGCCGATCATGATCGCGGCCGAGAAGGCCGGCCAGACGCCGCAGCAGTTCGTGGCCGCCATCGCCGCCGGGCGGCGGCGCTACCTCGACGGCTTCCACATCGCCTTCGACCACTGGCATTCCACCGACGCGCCCGAGAACCACGCGCTGGCGCGCGAGATCTACCTCGCGCTGCGCAAGAACGAGCTGATCGACGTGCGCGTGGTCGAGCAGTTCTACGACCCCGACAAGGGCATGTTCCTGCCCGACCGCTTCATCAAGGGCGAATGCCCGAACTGCGGCGCCCCGGACCAGTACGGCGACAACTGCGAGGTCTGCGGGGCGGTCTACGCGCCCACCGACCTCAAGCGCCCGTACTCGGCGCTGTCGGGCGCCACGCCGGTGCTGCGCTCGAGCGAGCACTTCTTCTTCCGCCTGTCCGACCCGCGCTGCGTCGAGTTCCTCGAGGCCTGGACCCAGGACGGCCGGCTGCAGCCCGAGGTCGCCAACAAGGTGCGCGAATGGTTCAAGCGCGACGAGGCCGGCCAGCCCGGCCTCGGCGACTGGGACATCAGCCGCGAGGCGCCCTACTTCGGCATCGAGATCCCCGATGCGCCGGGCAAGTACTTCTACGTCTGGCTCGACGCGCCGGTGGGCTACCTGGCCGCGCTGAAGGCCCGGCTGGACGCGATCGGCGTCGACTTCGACGCCTACCTCGCGCAGCCCGAGCTGGAGCAGGTGCACTTCATCGGCAAGGACATCGTCACCTTCCACACGCTGTTCTGGCCGGCGATGCTGAAGTTCAGCGGCCGCAAGGTGCCCGACCGCGTGCACGTGCACGGCTTCCTGACCGTGAACGACGGCGAGAAGATGAGCAAGAGCCGCGGCACGGGCCTGAGCCCGCTGCGCTACCTCGAGCTGGGCCTGGACCCGCAGTGGCTGCGCTACTACCTGGCGGCCAAGTTGAACGGCCACGTCGAGGACATCGACTTCAACGCGCAGGACTTCGTCGCCCGCGTCGACGCCGACCTGGTCGGCAAGTACGTCAACATCGCCAGCCGCGCCGCGGGCTTCCTGCACAAGCGATTCGGCGGCCGGCTCTCGGGCGACCTCGGGGTCGAGGGCCGCGCCCTGCTCGACGGCCTGCGCGCCCAGGCCGACGCGCTGGCGGCGCTGTACGAAGCGCGCGAGTTCGGCAAGGCGATGCGCGAGGTGATGGCGCTGGCCGACCGCGTGAACGCCTACGTCGACCAGCACAAGCCCTGGGAGCTGGCCCGGCAGGCCGGCCTGGACGCGGCGCTGCACGACGTGTGCAGCGTCTGCATCGAGGCCTTCCGGCTGCTCACGCTCTACCTCAAGCCCGTGCTGCCGGCGCTGGCGGCGCAGGTCGAGGCCTTCCTGCGCGTCGAGCCGCTGCACTGGGCCGACCACCAGCGCGCGCTCGGCGCGCATGCCATCGGCGAGTACCGGCACCTGATGCAGCGCGTGGATGCCCAGCGGCTGGACGCGCTCTTCGCGGCGCCGCCGGCCCCGGCCGCCGCCCCCGGCGGCGAGCCCATCGCGGCCGAGATCGGGGTCGACGAGTTCTTCAAGACCGACCTGCGCGTCGCCCGCATCGTGGGCGCCGAGCGGGTGCCCGGCAGCACCAAGCTGCTGCGCCTGACGCTGGACGCCGGCGAAGGCCGCCACCGCACCGTGTTCAGCGGCATCGCCGCGCACCACGCGCCCGAGCAGCTCGTGGGCCGGCTCACGGTACTGGTGGCCAACCTGGCGCCGCGCAAGATGAAGTTTGGCGTGAGCGAAGGCATGGTGCTGGCCGCCAGCCATGCCGACGAAGCCGCCGAGCCCGGCGTGCACCTGCTCGAGCCCGGGCCCGGCGCCCGGCCCGGACAGCGGGTGCGCTGATGGCCGGGCCGGCGCTGCAGCGCTTTCGGCCGCGGATGGCCGATGCGCTGCGCGGCTACGACCGCCCGCGCCTGCTGGCCGACCTCGGCGCCGGCCTCACGGTGGCCATCGTCGCGCTGCCGCTGGCGCTGGCCTTCGCGATCGCCTCGGGCGTCAAGCCCGAGCAGGGCCTGGTCACGGCGGTGGTGGCCGGGCTGCTGGTCTCGGCGCTGGGCGGCTCGTCGGTGCAGATCGGCGGCCCGGCCGGCGCCTTCATCGTGATCGTCTACGGCATCGTGCAGCGCTACGGCGTGGCCAACCTGCTGATCGCCACCGTGATGGCCGGGGCGCTGCTGTTCACGCTCGGGCTGTTCAAGCTGGGCGTGATGATCCGCTACATCCCGGTGTCGATCGTGATCGGCTTCACCAACGGCATCGCGGTGCTGATCGCGCTGTCGCAGCTGCGCGACCTGATGGGGCTGCGCACGGGGCCGATGCCGGGCGAGTTCTTCGCCGTCGTCGCCACCCTGGCCCGCCACCTGGGCAGCTTCAACCCCTGGGCCTTCGCCATCGGGGCCGGCTGCATCGCGCTGCTGGCCCTGTGGCCGCGGCTGCAGCGCCGGGCGCTGGCGCGCGTGCCCGGGCCGATCGTGGCCCTGGGGCTGCTGACGCTGCTGGCCTGGTGGTGGCGGCTGCCGGTGGAGACCATCGCCTCGCGCTTCGGCGAGCTGCCGCGCGGCCTGCCCCCGGTGGAGCTGCCCTCCTTCAGCTGGGAGACGGTGCAGCGCCTGGCGATCCCGGCGCTGACGATCGCGCTGCTGGGCGCCATCGAGTCGCTGCTGTGCGCCCGCGTGGCCGACGGCCTGATCAGCGCCCCGCGCCACGACGCCAACCAGGAGCTGATGGCGCAGGGCGTGGCCAACATGGTGGCGCCCTTCTTCGGCGGCATCCCCGCCACGGGCACGATCGCGCGCACGATCACCAACGTCAAGGCCGGCGCCACCAGCCCGGTGGCCGGCATCGTGCACGCGCTGGTGCTGCTGGGGGTGCTGCTGGCGGCAGCGCCGCTGGCGGGCCTGATCCCGCTGGCGGCGCTGGCCGGCATCCTGATGTTCGTGGCCTGGAACATGTTCGAGGGCCACCAGTTCTCGCGCCTGCGCCTGTTCTCGCCCGGCTACCGGCTGCTGATGGTGGGCACCTTCACGCTCACCATCGTGTTCGACCTCACGGTGGCGGTCGAGGTCGGCCTCGTGCTGTCGTGCATCTTCTTCATCTGGCGCATGGGCCAGCTGTTCAGCGTGCGGCCGCACGCGGCGCCGCCGGGCGCCGCCCTGCCGCCCGGGGTCCACGCGTTCGAGCTCTACGGCTCGCTGTTCTTCGGCGCCGTGGGCAAGATCGAGGCCCTGCCCGAGCAGCTGCCGCCGGGCACGCGCGCCGTGGTGCTGGCGATGCAGCGCCTGGTGCTGATGGACAGCTCGGGGCTGGACGCGCTGGCGCAGCTGCAGCGCACCCTGCAGCGCCAGGGCGTGGCGCTGGTGCTGGCCGACGTGAACGAGCAGCCGCTGGCGCTGATGCGCAAGACGGGCTTCGAGGCCGTGCTCGGGGCCGAGAACATCGTGCCCAGCCTGGCGGCGGCGCTCGACGCCGGGCCGGGTTCGATGCCCTCAGCCTCCTGAGCCGCGCTTGCGGCGCCAGGGTCGCGGCGCCGCAGTCAGGCGCTTCAGTGCGGCGGCGGCGCGGTCGCCGGCGTGCTCGGCCTGCGCCGCCAGCCAGCCGACCGCGAACCAGGCCTGCGGCGACTGCGCCGCGCGCTGGCGCCAATGGGCCTGCGCCGCCTGCAGGTCGTTGAGCTCGCCCAGCGCCTCGAGCGCCGGGCCGATGCGCGCGAGCAGGGCCCGCGCCGGCTTGCGGCGCAGCAGCGGCAGCAGCACCTCCAGCGTGTAGCGCAGCCGCTTCAGCCGCTTGCGCGTGCGGTGCTGCTGCTCGACGGGTGCGGCAGCAAACCCAGCGGCATCGGCCAGCAGCCGCCGCCAGGCCGGGCGCAGCACGGCCCGCGCGGCTGCAGCCAACGGTGGCTCGCGCTGCGGGCG
>JAGWMW010000159.1 GCA_028871575.1 Burkholderiales bacterium
TGGCGCTGATCGTGCTGCTGGCGGCGATGGGCTCGTACGTGCCGGCCGCGGCCTGCCGGCTCGGGCCCATCGACGCCATCCACACCCGCATCGGCGCCGCCGACGACCTGGCCAACGCGCAAAGCACATTCATGCTGGAGATGACCGAGGCCGCCGCCATCGTCCACGGCGCCACCGAGTCGAGCCTGGTGTTGATGGACGAGATCGGCCGCGGCACCAGCACCTTCGACGGCCTGGCCCTGGCCGGCGCCATCGCCAGCCATCTGCACGATCGCAACCGCAGCTTCACCCTCTTCGCCACCCACTACTTCGAGCTCACCGAGTTCCCGGCGCGGCACGAGTGCGCCGTCAACCTGCACGTGGGCGCAGTGGAGAGCGGGCACGACATCGTGTTCCTGCACCAGATCGAGCCCGGCCCGGCCAGCCGCAGCTACGGCGTGCAGGTGGCGCGCCTGGCCGGCATGCCGCCGTCGCTGGTGCGCCAGGCGCGGGCCACGCTCCAGGCGCTGGAGGCCCAGGCCCGCAGCGGCCAGGCCCAGGTCGACCTGTTCGCCGCGCCGCCCGCCCCGGCGCCGCCCGCCGAGCCTTCGGCGCTGGTGCAGGCCCTGGCCGCGATCGACCCCGACCGGCTCTCACCGCGCGAGGCGCTCGAGGCCCTGTACCGGCTGCGCGGCCTGTTAACCTCGGCGCCCCTCGGCCCCGCCCCGCCCGCCCCATGACCTACTGCGTCGGCATCCGGCTCAACGCCGGCCTGGTGTTCCTGTCGGACTCGCGCACGAACGCGGGCCTGGACGCGATCAGCACCTTCCGCAAGATGATGATCTACGAGCAGCCGGGCGAGCGCTTCATGGTGATGCTGTCGGCCGGCAACCTCAGCATCAGCCAGAGCATCCGAGAACTGCTGCAGGTCGAGCGCATCGACGGCGGCGCCGGCGAGCCGATCACGATCTGGAACGCCACCAGCATGTTCGACGCCACCCGCGTGCTCGGCGCCACCGTGCGCCGCGTCTACGAGCAGGACGGCCCGTCGCTGAAGACCGCCGGCGTCGACTTCAACGCCAGCATGATCTTCGGCGGCCAGATCAAGGGCGAGGCGATGCGCCTGTTCCTGGTGTACTCGGCCGGCAACTTCATCGAGGCCACGCGCGAGACCTGCTTCTTCCAGGTCGGCGAGAGCAAGTACGGCAAGCCCATCCTGGACCGCGTGCTCACGCCCGCGACCCAGCTCGACGAGGCCGCCAAGTGCGCCCTGGTGTCGATGGACAGCACCCTCAAGTCCAACCTCAGCGTCGGCCTGCCGCTGGACCTGCTGGTCTACCGCGAGGGCCGCTTCGGCTCCGACGACCATGTCTGCATGGACGACCGCAACCCGTACTTCCAGATGATCCACAGCACCTGGGGCCAGCGCCTGCGCGAGGTGTTCGAAGGCATCGACGACCCGCGCTGGGACGGCGGCGACGCCGCCCATCCGCTGATGGTGGCCAGCGAGCGCTACGAGCCCATGCGCAAGATCACCAACCCGGGCGAGCGCATCGTCTGAGGCCGACAGTGGCGCCGCCCGGCGCGAGATCCTGAGCGCGGCCTCGGCCGCCGGCGGGCTCGCGCCGATCAGGCTGCCGCGACCGGCACCGGGGTGTAGCCGGCCTCGCGCACGGCCTCGGCCAGGGCCTGGGCATCGGCCGCCGAGGGCTCGATCTCCACGCGCGAGTGCGCAAGATCGACCCGGACGCGGGCCGCGGGGTCCAGCGCCTGCACGGCGCGGGTGATGCGGCTGGCGCAATGGCCGCAGGTCATGTCGGCAACTTCGAAGGTCAGCATGGGCAGCTCCTGCAACAGGATGGATCAGAAGGATGGATCGGAAGAGCCACAGCATCCACCTTCCCCGCGTGGCAAGGTCAAGCGGCCGCGCGGCCAGGGCGGCAATGACCCCGCGCGGTGCACAGGCTTGAAGACCGGCGCTTGACCTTCACATGCTGGCAACCTTCACGCTACGACGCATGAACACCGCCACCCTGGCCGCCCTGCCCGCCGACTCCGAGGCCCTGTGCGACCTCAGCCTGCAGATCGAGGGCATGAGCTGCGCCTCCTGCGTGGGCCGGGTCGAGAAGGCGCTGGCCAAGGTGCCCGGCGTGGCGTCGGTCGCGGTGAACCTGGCCACCGAGCGGGCCAGCGTGCAGGCACGGCCCGAGGTGCCGCTGCAGGCCCTGCTGGCGGCGGTGGAGAAGGCCGGCTACGGCGCCCATGCCGCCACCTCGGGCGCAGAGGATGCCGCCCGCGCAGCCTCGGCGACCGGCGGGGACGGTGACGCGGCGTCGGCCTCGGGCCCGGCGGGCCAAGCCCGGCCCGCACGCCCGGCCCTGCCCTCGTGGTGGCCCGTGGCCGCGGCCGCGGCGCTGACCCTGCCGCTGGCCGCGCCGATGGCGCTGCAGGCCCTGGGCCTGCACGCGATGCTGCCGCCCTGGCTGCAATGGGCGCTGGCCACCCCGGTGCAGTTCTGGCTGGGGGCGCGCTTCTACCGCGCCGGCTGGAAGGCGCTGCGCGCCGGCGCCGGCAACATGGACCTGCTGGTCGCGCTGGGCACCAGCGCCGCCTACGGGCTGTCGGTCTACCTGCTGCTGCGCAGCGGCGCCGGCGCGCACCTGTACTTCGAGGCCTCGGCCACCGTGATCACCCTGGTGCTGCTGGGCAAGTGGCTCGAGGGCCGGGCCAAGCGCGAGGCCGCCGACGCCATCCGCGCCCTGAGCGCGCTGCGGCCGGCCACGGCCCGCGTGCGCCGCGGCGGCGTCGAGATCGAGCTGCCGATCGCCCGGCTGGCGGTGGGCGACCTCGTGCTCGTGCGGCCGGGCGACCGCGTGGCCACCGATGGCGAGATCCTCGAGGGCCGCAGCCACCTCGACGAATCGCTGATCACCGGCGAGAGCCTGCCCGTGGCCAAGGGCGTGGGCGACCGCGTGATCGGCGGCTCGGTCAATGCCGAGGGGGCGCTGACGGTGCGCGCCGGCGCCGTGGGCGCGGAGACCACGCTGGCCCGGATCATCCGGCTCGTGGAATCGGCGCAGGCCGCCAAGGCACCGGTGCAGCGCATCGTCGACCGCGTCAGCGCCGTCTTCGTGCCGGTCGTGCTGGCGATCGCGCTGGCCACCTTCGCGGCCTGGGCCTGGGGCAGCGGCGACTGGGAGCAGGCGCTCATCAATGCGGTCTCGGTGCTCGTCATCGCCTGCCCCTGCGCGCTGGGCCTGGCCACGCCCGCGGCCATCATGGCGGGCACCGGCGTGGCCGCGCGCCGCGGCATCCTGATCAAGGACGCGCAGGCGCTCGAGCTCGCGCACGCGGTGCGCGTGGTCGTCTTCGACAAGACCGGCACGCTGACCGAGGGCCGGCCGGCGCTGGTCGCGGTGCTGCCGGCGCCGGGCGAGGACGCCGATGCCGTGCTGCGCGACGCCGCCGCGCTGCAGGCCGGCAGCACGCACCCGCTGGCCGCGGCCGTGCTGGCGCGTGCCCGCGCGCAGGGCCTGCCGGTGGGGGCGGCGCAGGGCCTGCAGGCGCTGCCCGGGCGCGGCATCGAGGGCCGGGTACAGGGCCGGCTGCTGGCCCTGGGCAGCACCCGGCTGCTTCATGAGTGGCAGGCCCCGGCCGGGGCCCTGGCCGAGGCCGCGCAGCGCCTGCAGGACGAAGGCCGCACCGTCTCCTGGCTTCTGCTGAAGGGTGCAGCCGGCGAGGCGCCCGCGGTGCGCGGCCTGCTGGCGTTCGGCGATGCCCTCAAGCCCGGCGCGCGGGCCGCGATCGAGCACTTGCATGCGCTGGGCCTGCGCACGCTGATGCTGACCGGCGACAACCTCGGCAGCGCGCAGGCCGTGGCGCGGCAGCTCGGGCTGGCCGAGTTCGAAGCCGAGATGCTGCCGGCCGACAAGGCCGCGCGGGTGCAGGCCCTGCGGGCCGGCGGCGCGGTGGTGGCCTTCGTCGGCGACGGCCTGAACGACGCGCCAGCGCTGGCGGCGGCCTCGGTGGGCATCGCGATGGCCGGCGGCGCCGACGTCGCCACCGAGACCGCGGCCCTGACGCTGATGCACGGCGACCCGCGCCTGGTGGCCGACGCGCTGGCCATCTCGCGCCGCACGGTGGCCAAGATCCGGCAGAACCTGGGCTGGGCCTTCGTGTACAACGTGCTGGGCATCCCGCTGGCGGCGCTGGGCCTGCTCAGCCCGGTGCTGGCCGGCGCGGCGATGGCCTTCAGCAGCGTCAGCGTGGTGGCCAACGCCTTGCTGCTGCGGCGCTGGCACGGCCGGCGCGACGACCTGCGGAGCCCGCTCGCATGACCCAGCCCATGAACATCGGCCAGGCGGCGCAGGCCAGCGGCGTCTCGGCCAAGATGATCCGCCACTACGAGAGCGTGGGCCTGTTCCCGCACGCCCAGCGCACCGCGGCGGGCTACCGCCAGTACGGCGAGCGCGAGCTGAACACGCTGCGCTTCATCCGCCACTCGCGCGACCTGGGCTTCTCGATCGAGCAGATCCGCGCCCTGCTCGGGCTGTGGCAGGACCGCCGGCGCCCGAGCCGCCAGGTCAAGGCCCTGGCCCAGGCGCATCTGCAGGAGCTGGCCCAGAAGCTGCACGAGCTGCAGGCCATGAAGGCCACGCTGGAGCACCTCGTGCACGGCTGCCACGGCGACGACCGGCCCGAGTGTCCGATCCTCGACACCCTGGCTCAGCCGCCGTCGCCCCCGCCGCGCAAGGGCGCACAGGCCCGTGCTAACCTCGATCCGACGTGAAGACCCTGCGCCACGCCCTGCTGATCGTGCTGATGCTGCTGCTGCCGTTGCGCGGCGCGGTGGCCGCGGCCATGCTGTGCCCGCTGGCCGAGCCGGCGCAGGGCAGCGTGCAGCCGGGCGAGCCCGCCACCCGGCCGGCCGCCGACCCGATGGCTGCCGCGCACGGGGGGCACGCCGGGCCTGCGCACGAAGCCATGCAGCTCGCGCAGGCCGCCCACGACGGCCACGACGCCCATGCCGGCCATGGCTCTGGCGGCGACCCTGCGGCCGGCGACCATGGCAAGTGCCATCTCTGCACCTCGTGCTGCACGGCGACCCCGATGGTCGGCACCGGCCTGCCGCTGCTGGCCGCGCCGAGTGCCGTGGCCGTGGCGTTCCCGGCGCTGGAGGCGCCCGCCCCCAGCTTCATCGTCACCGGGCCCGAGCGCCCACCCCGAACCGCCTGATGTCGCCCGGCCCCGCCAGGGGCCGGATCGCGCTCGCGCCGCCTGGGCCCGAGCTTCAGCCGCGCGGCCTCGGCCATCGCGGTGCATTCGACGACATTCAGAGCGATGAACAAGATCTGCTTCCTGCTGGTCTGCGGCGTGGCGCTGCAGGCCGCCGCGGCCGGACCCGACCCGGCCGACCCCAGGGCCCCCGTGCCCCCGCTGCAATACACCTCGGCCTTCAACGGCTACCAGCCCTATCGCAGCGCTGAAGCCGGCAACTGGAAGGCCCTGAACCGCGCCGCCGCGGGCGACGGCGGCCTGGGCGACATGAAGGGCATGGGCGACATGAAGGGCATGAACGACATGAAGGGCATGAACGACATGAAGGGCATGCCCATGTCCACCCCGGCCTCGGCCGCCGGCGCCTCGGCGCCGCATGGGCACGGGGGGCATCGATGATCCGCCTCGGTGCCGGGGCAGCCGCCACGCTGGTGCTGGCCGGCTGCGCCTCGTTTTCGCCCGACGGCGGCTTCGACCACGTGGCCGCGCTGACGCGCGAGCGCACCGGCCAGCCCGTGGTCTGGCAGCGCAGCGCCGAGCAGGCCCACGCGGCGCAGGCCCGGGTGGCCGAGCTGCTGGCGCAGCCGCTGAGCGCCGACAGCGCGGCCGAGATTGCCCTCCTCAACAACGCCGGGCTGCAGGCGCGCTTCGCCGACCTGGGCATCGCCGAGGCCGACTACGTGCAGGCGGCGCGGCCGTCGGGCCCGGCCATCGGCCTGGAGCGCATCGCCGGCGGCGGCGTGGCCGAGCTCACGCGCTCGCTCACCTTCAACCTGATCGACCTGCTGCGCCTGCCGGCGCTCGGCCAGCTCGGCCGGCAGCGCTTCGAGCAGGCGCAGTTCCGCGCCGCGCTCGAGGCCGTGGGCGTGGCTGCCGATGCGCGGCGGGCCTACTTCGCCGCGGTGGCGGCGCAGGACCGGGTGAACTACGCGGTGCAGGTGCAGCAGGCCGCCGAGGGCACGGCCGAACTCGCCCGCGGCATGGCCGCGGCGGGCAACTTCAGCGCCCTGTCGCAGATGCGCGAGCAGGCCTTCTACGACGACGCGACGACGCAGCTCGCCCGCACCCGGCTGCAGGCGACGACCGAGCGCGAGCGGCTGGCGCGCGTGCTCGGCCTGTGGGGGCCGCAGCTGGCCTTCCGCCTGCCCGCCCGCCTGCCCGACCTGCCGGCGCAGCCCCTGGTGCCGCAGGACGCCGAGGCCACCGCCATCGCCCAGCGCCTGGACGTGCAGCTCGCGCAGCGCCAGGCCCTGGCCACGGCGCGGGCGCTGGGCCTGACGCAGGCCACGCGCTACGTGGACGTGTTCGACCTCGGCTACGTCGACAAGCGCAGCACCGGCAGCCCCACGCTGCGCGGCGCGCAGGCCGGCGTGGTGCTGCCGCTGTTCGACTTCGGCTCGGCGCGCGTGGCCCGCGCCCGCGCCGAGTACCTGCAGTCGGTGCAGCACACGGCCGAGGTGGCCGTCAACGCGCGCTCGCAGGTGCGCGAGGCCTATGCCGCCTACCGCACCGCCTTCGACCTGGCGCGCCACTACCGCGACGACGTGGTGCCGCTGCGCCAGCGCATCGCCCAGGAGAACCAGCTGCGCTACAACGGCATGCTCATCAGCGTGTTCGAGCTGCTGGCCGACGCGCGCGAGCAGGTGGCCGGCGTCACCGGCTACATCGACGCGCTGCGCGACTTCTGGATCGCCGACAGCAACCTGCGCGACGCGCTCACCGGCGGCTCGACCGCCCCGGGCGCCGCGCGCTGAGACCGAGAACTCCCCATGACCCAACGCAGAGACTTCTTCCGCGCCGCCGGCGCCGTGGCCCTGGGCGCTGCCGTGAGCCGGGCCCACGCCAGCGTCGTGCCCGAGGCCGTGATCCGCACCTCGCCCGCCATGGCGCCGCCGCTGTCGCCCCCCAACGGCCGCCCCTACCAACCGGTGGCCACGCTCAACGGCTGGACCCTGCCGTGGCGCATGAGGGCCGGGGTCAAGGAATTCCACCTCGTGGCCGAGCCCGTGGTGCGCGAGTTCGCGCCCGGCATGACGGCCAACCTGTGGGGCTACAACGGCAGCAGCCCGGGGCCGACGATCGAGGCCGTCGAGGGCGACCGGGTGCGCATCTACGTCACCAACCGGCTGCCCGAGCACACCACGGTGCACTGGCACGGCATCCTGGTGCCCAACGGCATGGACGGCGTGGGCGGCCTCACGCAGCCGCACATCCCGCCCGGCAAGACCTACGTCTACGAGTTCACGCTGCCGCGGGCGGGCACCCACATGTACCACCCGCCCGCCGACGAGATGGTGCAGATGGCCATGGGCATGATGGGCCTGTTCATCATCCACCCGAAGGACCCGCGCCAGAT
>JAGWMW010000160.1 GCA_028871575.1 Burkholderiales bacterium
CGGGCGATGGCCAGCACGACGAAGGTGACGACGAAGAGCAGGAAGCCCAGCGCGATCAGCGACGACAGGTAGAGCGACGAATCGGCCTCGGTGAACTCGTTGGCGATGGTCGCCGCGATCGAGTTGCCGGGCTCCAGCAGCGACAGCGAGAGCTGGTGCGCGTTGCCCAGCACGAAGGTCACGGCCATGGTCTCGCCCAGGGCCCGGCCCAGCCCGAGGAAGATGCCGCCGACCACCGCGCTGCGGGTGTAGGGCAGCACGATGTCCCAGACGACCTCCCAGGTGGTGTTGCCCACGGCGTAGGCCGATTCCTTCAGCGCCACCGGCACAGTGTTGAACACCTCGCGCATGACCGAGGAGACGAAGGGGATGACCATGATGGCCAGCACGATGCCGGCCGTGAGCATGCCCAGCCCGATCGGCGGGCCCTGGAACATCGGGCCGATGATCGGCAGCGGGCCGACATGCTCGTCCAGCCACGGGTAGACATGGGCGCCCATGTAGGGCACGAAGACGAACAGGCCCCACATGCCGTAGATGATGGACGGGATGCCCGCCAGCAGCTCGATGGCGGCCGAGACCGGGCCGCGCAGCCAGCCCGGCGCGATCTCGGTCAGGAACAGGGCGATGCCGAAGCTCACCGGCACGGCGATCAACATCGCGATCAGCGCCGTCACCAGCGTGCCGTAGATGGGCACCAGGGCGCCGAACTTGTGGTTGACGGCGTCCCAGTCGGTGGACCAGACGAAGCGCGCACCGAAGGTCTGGAAGGCCTCCTTGCCGCCCCACAGCATCGACAGCGCCGCGCCCAGCAGGGCCACGAAGACGAAGAGGGCGCAGGCCATGACGATGCGGCGAAACGCGTCGTCGCGCCACTGCTGGCGGCGGTCGCGCGCGGCGGCCGCCTCCTCCAGCGCCCGCACCGCTTCGGCGCCGGTCTCCAGCATCATGGCTTCCCTCATGGCAGATCTTGTTCGGGCGCGGGCCGGGGCGGCTGGCGCGCCCCGATTTTCGCCTTACTTGATGTTGGCGGCCCAGTACGCCTCGATCTTGGCCGTCAGCGAGGCCGGCAGCGACACGTAGTCCAGCGCCTTGGCGTCGGCCTGGCCGTTCTCCAGCGCGTACTTGAAGAAGGCCAGCGCCTCCTTGGTGGCCGTGGCGTCCTTCGGGTCCTTGTGCATCAGCACCCAGGTCGAGGCGGCGATCGGCCACGAGGTCGCGCCCGGGGCGTCGGTGATCACCTCGTAGAAGTCGGGCTCGCTCCACTTGGCGCTGGCGGCGGCGGCGGCGAAGGAGGTGACCGAGGGCTCGACGTAGTCGCCGGCCTGGTTCTTCATCTTCGTGTAGGCCATCTTGTTCTGCAGCGCGTAGGCCAGCTCGACATAGCCGAACGAACCCTTGATCTGGTTCACGTAGGCGGCCACGCCCTCGTTGCCCTTGCCGCCCACGCCGGTGGGCCAGTTCACCGAGGTGCCCTCGCCGACCTTGGTCTTCCATTCCGGGCTGACCTTGCCCAGGTAGTTGGCGAAGTTGAAGGTGGTGCCCGAGCCGTCGGAGCGGTGCACGACCGTGATCTTCTGGTCGGGCAGCTTCAGGCCCGGGTTCAGCGCGACGATGGCCGGGTCGTCCCACTTCGTGATCTTGCCGAGGTAGATGTCGGCCAGCACCGGACCCGTCATCTTCATCTCGCCGGGCGTCACGCCGGCCACGTTCACCACCGGCACCACGCCGCCGATGATGGCCGGGAACTGCGCCAGCCCGGCCTTGGCCAGGTCCTCGGGCTTCAGCGGCATGTCGGTGGCGCCGAAGGTCACGGTGCCGGCCTTGATCTGCGCGATGCCGCCGCCCGAGCCGATCGACTGGTAGTTGACCTTGTTGCCGGTCTTGGCGTTGTAGCTGGCCGACCACTTGGACAGCACCGGGAAGATGAAGGTCGAGCCGGCGCCGGTGATTTCGGCGGCCATCGCGGCCGACGTGGCCAGCGCCGCAGCGGCGCCAGCGGCGACGAACTTGAGCGTCAGCCGGGGCAGTTTCAGGTGTTGCATGGGAGGGGGCTCCGTTGAGTCACAGGCAGGGTTGAAGGCGTCCTCGACGCGAGGCGCGCCGGGCACGGCCCGACTCTAGGGAGCCGTCATGAAGGTTTCGTGACAGTGTCACGGACCTGCATGACGCCGCGCTCATCGCGGCGCGGTGGGCAGGCGCGTCGCCGAACAGGGCCCGCGGCGAGCGCCTTGCCCGTGATCACGCGGCAGGCTCGGGTCGCCGTGCCCCAGCCCACCGGCCCGTCGAGCACCAGGTGACCTCAGCCGACGCCAGCCACCGGCGTCAGGAACGTGACCGTCAGCGCCGGCGCGACACTGATGTCCCGCACGAGGTGGAAACGCAGCAGGTAGGCCAGGCTGCTGCATCCACCCAAGGGCCGGGGCGGTCGCCGCCAGCGCAAGGCCAGGGTGGGCGACGCCGGAGGCGAATCGCAGCGCCCGCGCCGCCCGCATCGTGGCCGCCCACAGCGCCGGGCCAGGCTCTCGGGCATGGCCTCGGGTTGGCTGCATTCGTGGCAATGCGCCCCTCGGCGTGCCGAGCCATACACCGACCTCACCTGCTCGTTCCAGCGCGGGCTGAGCGACAGGCCTTCGGAGCCCTGCTCGGCATCGCGGCCCCGCCCAGGACCAAGAGGCCGGAGAGTCCTCAACGCAAGTTGCCACCCGGTTTCGCCGCCAAAGTCGATGCAGACCTCAGGCGGGAGGTGAAGCCAGCCTGGCCTTCGCACGTTCCCCATGGCGCCCTGGCGGCGACCCGGTGACCCGCTTGAACGCCGAGCTGAACGCGCTCTCTGACTCATACCCCAGTTCCTGGGCCACCACGGAAACGCGGGCCCCGGGCTCGGCCAGTTGCCTGGCTGCCATCAGCATGCGCAGGCGCGTCAGGTAGTCCATCGGGGCTGCGCCCACCGTGGCCTTGAAACGCGTGGCGAAAGCCGTGCGCGACATGGCGCAGACGCCGGCCAGCGAGGCGACCGTCCATCGCCGTGCCGGCTCGTCGTGCATGGCGGCGATGGCCAAGCGCATCTGCCGGTCGGCCAGGGCATACAGCCAGCCCGGCCGCGCATCGGCCACATCGGCCAGGTGGTGACGCAAGACCTTGACGAGCGCGATGTGCGCCAGGTGGTCGACGACGACCTCGCAACCGGGCTGGCCGCCCTGCAACTCGCCGATCATCGCCTCGATCGCTGCCTTCAGCGCAGCTTTGGCCGCGGCCTCGCGGACCTGCACGACAGCGTCCAGCGCATTCAGCAGGAAGCGCGAGAAGCTGGCATCGAACTCGAAGTGGGCTGCGAACATCAGGCAGCGGCCGCCGCCGTTGTAGCTTGCGACCGAGCCATTCGGGCGGCCCTGGAAAACCTCCGCCGCATCCGTCGTGGGCAGCCGCAGATTGCTGGCCAGCACGAAGGCTCGGCCGCTGGGCAGCACCACGCAATCACCCGGGCCCAGATGCAGGGCTGCGGGCTCGTCCTCCACCTGCAGCCAGCAGTCGCCCGTCTCCAGGGCGTACAGGTAGGCCCCGTCGTGGGCCGGGAAGCGGATGGCGATGTCGCCGCCGACATCGGTGGCGCCCACGGCGATGCTGCGCGGCCGGGACTGCCTCAGGATTTCTGACAACGGGTCCATTCCAGCTCCTGAACGAATGAGCAAGATGTTCGAACTATCGAACATAGATCGATCGCGCGCCCGTGCCTACAGTCCCGCCTTCGACGCAGGAACGGTGCAACACCTGGTGCCAGGCCGGCGCGTCATTCCACCCCGAATCGCGGAGTCTTTCGATGTCCCAACACGCCAACCAAGCCGCCTGGCTCCAGGCCAGATCGCATCCGCTGACCGTGGCCGCAGCGCCCCTGACCCCGCCGGGGCCCGGTGAACTGCTGATTCGCAACCGTGCCATCGCCCTGAACCCTTTCGATGGCATCGTGCAGACGCTCGGGGGCCTGGTCACGCCCTGGGTGCGGTACCCGGCCATCCTGGGCTCGGATGTGGCCGGCGAAGTCGTGTCTGTCGGCCCTTCGGTGACGCGGTTTCAGCCGGGCGACCGCGTACTGGGTCTGGCCCGGGGCATCGACAAGCTGGCGAACCGAGCGGCCGAGGGCGCCTTCCAGAATTACGTGATCCTGCGCCAGGAGGCGACCACGCGCATGCCTGACACGATGACCTTTGAGCAAGCCGCCGTATTGCCCCTGGCTGTCGCGACGGCGGCCAGTGGCTTGTTTCTGGATGATCAACTGGGTTTGCAGCAGCCGTCGGCAGAGCGCGTCGCGCCCACCGGCAAGACCGTGCTGGTCTGGGGCGGCTCGACCAGCGTCGGCAGCGCCGCCATCCAGCTCGCCGCCTGCGCAGGCTACGAGGTCGTGACCACGGCGTCGCCGCGGAACTTCGAGTACGTGCGCCAACTGGGTGCGAGCCTGGCGTTCGACTACAACGACGTGGAAGTGGTGGCCAAGTTGGTGAGTGTCCTGGCCGACCGCGAGATGGCCGGTGCTTTGGCCATCGCGGCGAACTCGGGTGCCCAGTGCATCGATGTGATGAGCCGTTGCCGCGGGCGGCGCATCGTCGCCATGGCCAGTTCACCGTTGCCGATCGACGATGCGCCGCTCACCGGGCAGTTCCTCTGGAAGCTGACTCACCTGCCCCGGCTCGCAGCCGGCTTCGCAGGGCTGGCCCTGCGGGCGCGCCTGAAGGGTGTTGCGACACGGCCCATCTGGGGCACGGACCTGTTGAAGGGTCCGCTGGGTCGGGCCATCTTCCAGGACTTCCTGGGCCCGGCGCTGGCCCAAGGGCGGGTCGTCCCGGCGCCTGCGCCGCTGGTGGCCGGTCATGCGCTGCAGGACATTCCGGAGGCTTTGGCCTTGCTTCGTCGGGGTGTCTCGGCGAGCAAGGTGGTGGTTTCGATCTGACTTTGAAAAGTCGGTCCGGTCGTGCACGCCTGACGGGCTGGCCGCCAGCCGAGGATGAAGCACGTCCTGCTCCTGCCAGGGGGTGAGTGCCGCATTTCAGCCGGGGGGCCGAGGCGTCCGCCACAAGTGCACCAAGGCGCGCATCGGTGCAGGCCGCGGCGGCCCGGGTGCTAGACCGGACAGGCCCCGCGATCATGATGTCGATGGGGTCGAGCCTGTGGCGGCAGACATTGAGATCCTCGGGCTTCCGCGCGCTGCCTCGCGCCGGGGGTAGTCCCCCGAGGGACCATGAAAGATGCCCGCACGACTTGCGTCGATGCGGGCATTCCTCGTTGGAGAGCTGCGTGACCTGGGGGGCAACTCTCCTGCACGGTGGTGGCGCTTCAGGGACTCGAACCCCGGACCTGCGGATTATGATTCCGTCGCTCTAACCAACTGAGCTAAAGCGCCTGCAGCCGCAAATTATAGCCAGCCCGATGCCGGGCCGGCCCTGCCGGACGGGCGCCTGTCCCGATGTTCAGCCTGTTCAAGAAGAAGGTGCCGGCCGCGGCCGATGCACTGTCGCCGTCCTCGGCCTCGGCCCCCGACCCGGGGTCGGCACCGGGGGCCGCCGCGCCTCCATCGCCCCCCGCGCCGCCGGCCTCGGATGCCCAATCGCCCGACTCGCGCAGGGGCTGGCTCACCCGGCTCGGCCAGGGACTGCGCAAGACCGGCGCCGGCATCGCGCAGGTGTTCACCGGCACCCGCATCGACGAGGCCCTGTACGAGGAGCTCGAGGCGGCGCTGCTGACGGCCGATGCCGGGATGGCGGCGACACAGTGGCTGCTGGCCGACCTGCGCCGCCGCGTCAAGGACGCGCGCGCCACCGAGCCGGCGGCGGTGAAGGCGCTGCTGGCCGACGCGGTCACCGAGCTGCTCCAGCCGCTGCAGCGCGAGCTTCAACTGGTGGAGCGCGGACCGACCGTGATCATGGTGGCCGGGGTCAACGGCGCCGGCAAGACCACCAGCATCGGCAAGCTCACGCGCCACCTGGCCGATGGCGGCTGCAAGGTGCTGCTGGCGGCGGCCGACACCTTCCGCGCCGCCGCGCGCGAGCAGCTCGCGGTCTGGGCCGACCGCAACCGGGTCGAGATCGTCAGCCAGCAGGGCGGCGACCCGGCTGCCGTGACCTTCGACGCCGTCAGCGCCGGCCGGGCGCGCGGCTGCGACGTCGTCATCGCCGACACCGCCGGCCGCCTGCCGACGCAGGCGCACCTGATGGAAGAGCTGAAGAAGATCCAGCGCGTGATCGGCAAGGCGCAGGCCGGCGCGCCGCACGAGGTGCTGCTGGTGGTGGACGGCAACACGGGCCAGAACGCGCTGGCGCAGGTGAAGGCCTTCGACGCCGCGCTCGGGCTCACGGGCCTGGTGGTGACCAAGCTCGACGGCACCGCCAGGGGCGGCGTGCTCGCGGCCATCGCGCGCTGGGGGGCCGAGCGCGAGGGCGGCCCGGTGCCGGTGTACTTCATCGGCATTGGCGAGCGGCTGGAAGACCTGCAGACCTTCGAGGCGCGCGAGTTCGCGCGCGCGCTGCTGGGCTGAAGGCCGTGCCGGCAGCCGCCGCCCTCAGCGCGGGGCCGGCGCGGGCTCGAGCTCTTCGAGAAAGGCCGAGGGCACGGGCTCCATCGCCGGGTCGAAGGCGGCGTCCAGCGCCGCGCGGTCGCCGTCGGCCAGCAGCTCGGCGATCTCGGGCACCGGGATCAGCGGCATCGGCCGCGAGGGCGTGGGCTTCGCGCCGGGTACGGCGGCGCCGGCCAGCGGCGCCAGCACATGCCGCACCTCGGCCACGGCCGGCAGCTGGCCCTCGCGCCAGGTGTGCACGCGCACGCCGGCGGCGCCGAGCACGCGCGCCATGCGCTCGTGGCGGCGGCGGCTGCGCACGCTCTCGTCGACGGCCCGGATGTCCACCACCGCCAGCACGCGCGAGCCGGCGTCGCACAGCAGCAGGTCGGCGCTCAGCGAGCCCACGCGCTGCAGCCAGTCGGTGTAGGAATGGCGCGAGGGCACGCGCAGGAAGCGCGACAGGGGCACCTGCGCCAGCACCAGGAAACCGGGCATCGCGCGGCGCAGCAGGTCGTAGGCCTGCCGCTCGTCCACGGTCAGCACGCGCGCGGCCTCGGGGGGCCAGGCGGCCACCGTGTCCAGCGCCTCGCGCGCCGCGCCACGGCGCGCGGGCTGGCGTCCGCGCAGGCGCATCAGCAGCCAGGCCAGCAGCAAGGCGACGCCGGCCGGCAGGGCAAAGGCGGTCGTCGGGGTCAGGAAGTCCATGGCGGGGTGGCGTTGGGCGCGGGCATCGGGGTGTCTGCGGACCATCGGCCCTGGCGCCGCGGCGATCAACCCGGGCCGGCACAACACCGGTGTCGATTCGTTTCAGTCAGCCCGGCCGCGGCGCCGGTTCGTGAAGTAATCACGAGTCCGGCAGCGCCCTGGCCACCGCTGGCTCCTGCGCACCCGGCGCGGCACCCGCCGTCGCCGGCTCCTTTTGCTCAGCGCGGCACCCGCCGTCGCCGGCTCCTTTTGCTCAGCGCGGCACCCGCCGTCGCCGGCTCCTTTTGCTCAGCGCGGCACCCGCCGTCGCCGGCTCTTGTGCTCAGCGCGGCCGGCCGCCCATCCCGCCCGGGCC
>JAGWMW010000161.1 GCA_028871575.1 Burkholderiales bacterium
CGCCGCCGGACGCTACTACTGCAGCGAGGCGCACCGCCTTGCCGGCCCGCGCGCGCCGGGCTGAGCCGCGCCCGGCTGTCCGCCCGATGAACGCCCCGATGAACCCGAGCGAGGCCGAGCGCCGCGCCGGCGACCGCCGCCGCAGCGACCGACGTGGCCCGGGCCGCCGGCGCGACGACTCGTTCTTCGGCGCCTTCTCCGGCAGCGAGCCCAGCGGCGCGCCGGAGTCCTTCTTCGACCCCGGCTGGCTCGCGGCCGGCGACGCGCCCGCCGACAGCCGCTTCCTGCTGCGCCAGGCGCGCCGCATCGTGCAGGCGCAGGACAGCGCGCTGGCGCGGGTGTACCGCACCTACGCCGCCGCGCGCGCGGCCATCGGCATCGTGCTCGTGGTGGCGCTGGGGCTGGGCAGCCTGTTCGGCGCCCGCGGCGGCGAGTGGCTGGCGCTGGTGTCGATGGCCTACGCGGTGCAGGCCGTCACGCTGTGGCTGCTGCCGCGCTTCGGCGCGCTCACGCAGCCTCAGGCGCAGGCGCGCCAGCGGCGCCGCCAGTGGCTGGCCACCATCGGGGTCGACCTGCTGGCCTTCACGTTGATGCACGTCCTGGACAACGGCGCCGCCTTCAACTACGGCGCGCTGCTGGTGCTGCCGGTGCTGATGGCCGGCGTGCTGACCTCGCGCCTGCTGGCGCTGGCCACCGCGGCCGGCGTGGCGCTGATGCTGCTGGGCGTGGCCTGGCGGGCGGCGCTGGTCAGCGCCGATGCGCCGGCGCTGATGATGCAGTCGGGCCTGGCGGGGCTGGGCATGTTCGTCATCACGCTGCTGGCCGGCGAGCTGGCGGGGCGCCTGGCGCGCGAGGAGCTCGCCGCCCGCGGCAGCCTCGAGGTGGCGCGCCAGCAGGCACAGCTGAACCGACTCGTGATCGAGGAGATGGCCGACGGCGTGCTGGTGGTCGACCGCCGGCTGCGCGTGCGCGCCGCCAACCCCGCGGCGCGTGCGCTGCTGGTGGACCAGGGGCTGGGGCCGCCGGCCCCGTTCACGCTGGCGGCGCGGCCGGTGTGGGCCGGCCTGCAGCAGGCCGCCGAGCGCGCGCTGGCCGAGGGCAGCTGGCCCGAGGGCGGGCGCGACGTGGGGCTCGACTTCGGCCAGGGCCACCTGCGCACGCTGCGTCTGCGCGTGCGCTTCATGCGCGCGCGTGCCGAGCCCGAGCGCGGCGTGGCCGCCGCGCCCGCCGCGGGCGAGGCCGGCGAGGTGAGCGAGCCCTTCGCGGTGCTGCTGCTCGAGGACCTGCGCACCCTGCAGGCCCGCATCCGGCAGGAGAAGCTGGCCGCCATGGGCCGGATGTCGGCCGGCATCGCGCACGAGATCCGCAACCCGCTCGCCGCGGTGGCCCAGGCCAACGCCCTGCTGCTCGAGGACGAGCTGGCGCCGGCTCAGCGCCGGCTGGCGCAGATGGTGGCCGACAACGTGCACCGCCTGAAGCGGCTGGTGGACGACGTGCTGGAGGTGGCGCCCGGCACTGCGCTGGAGGCCGCGACCCTCGATGCCGGCGCCGCCGTGGCCGAGGTCGCCGCCGACTGGGCGCGCACCGCCGGCGTCGCGCCCGGCGGCGAGGAGCGGCTGCAGATCGAGCTGCCCGGCCGCCCCCTGGGCGTGCGCTTCGACCACGAGCACCTGCGCCGCGTGCTGGTGAACCTGCTCGACAACGCGCAGCGCCACGCCAGCGCCGCCGCCGGCGCCATCCTGCTGCGGCTCGAGGCGCGCGACGAGCAATGGGTGGTGCTGTCGGTGGCCAGCGACGGCCCGCCCATCGCGCCCGAGATCGAGCGTCACCTGTTCGAGCCCTTCTTCAGCACGCGCAGCCGCGGCTCGGGCCTGGGCCTGTACATCTGCCGCGAGCTCTGCGAGCGCTACGGCGCCAGCATCGAGTACCGGCCGCGCCCCGCGGCCGAGCGCCGGCGCAACCAGTTCGTCGTGCGGCTGCGCCAGGCCCCGCTGCCCGTGGCCCTCGACGCCGCGCCGCGGCCGACCGTCGAGCCATGAGCCCCGCCCGGCCGCCCGAAGGGGCTCGCACCGCAGTGCGCAGCACGGAGGTTTGCCTGATGCCCCCCGCCCGGCCGCCCGAAGGGACTCGTGCCGCAGTGCGCAGCACGGAGGTTCATTGATGCCCTCCGCCCCGGCTGCCGCCGCCGCCGCGCCGACCGCGCGGCTGCTCGTCATCGACGACGAGCCCGACCTGCGCACGCTGTACGAGCTGACGCTGCTGCGCGAGGGCTACGACGTCGAGAGCGCCGGCTCGGCCGAGGAGGGCTGGGCCCTGCTGCAGCAGGGCGGGCCGGCCGCCTTCCAGCTCGTCATCACCGACATGCGGCTGCCCGACGGCAGCGGCCTGGACCTGCTGCGCCGGATGGAAGAGGCCGGGCGGCGCGAGAAGGCCATCGTGATCACCGCCTACGGCTCGGCCGAGAGTGCGGTCGAGGCGCTGAAGGCCGGTGCCTACGACTACCTGACCAAGCCGGTGGACCTGCGCCAGTTCCGCGCCGTGGTGGCCTCGGCGCTGGGCCGGCTGCCGGCCGGCGCGACCGCATCGGCCGCCTCGCCGCGCGCGCCGGCGCCGCCCGCCGTGGCCGAGCGCACCGCCCGCGACGACGCCGCCGAGCGCCATCCCTCGCTGGCGCGCATGGCCGGCCGTTCGCCGGCGATGCAGCAGGTGCGCTCGCTGGTCGAGCGCGTGGCGCGCAGCATGGCGCCGGTGCTGGTGCAGGGCGAGTCGGGCACCGGCAAGGAGCTGGTCGCGCGCGCCATCCACGAGGTCTCGCCGCGCGCGGCGCTGCCCTTCGTGGCGGTGAACTGCGGCGCCATCCCCGAGGCCCTGCTCGAGGCCGAGTTCTTCGGCTACCGCAAGGGCGCCTTCACCGGCGCCGCCGAGGACCGCGAGGGCTTCGTCCAGGCGGCGCAGGGCGGCACGCTGTTCCTCGACGAGATCGGCGACCTGCCGCTGGCGATGCAGAGCAAGCTGCTGCGCGTGATCCAGGAGCGTGCCGTGCGGCCGGTGGGCGCGGTCACGGAGACGCCGATCAACGTGCGCATCGTCAGCGCCACCCACCGCGACCTCGGCGCCGAGGTGCTGGCCGGACGCTTCCGCCAGGACCTGTACTACCGGCTCAACGTCATCCGCATCGTGGTGCCGCCGTTGCGCGAGCGGGTGGAGGACCTGCCGGCGATCGGCCAGGCCGTGCTGCAGCGCATTGCGCGCGACGCGGGCATCGCGACGCCGCCGGTGCTCGCGCCCGAGGCCCTGCAGCGGCTGCAGCGCCACGCCTTCCCGGGCAATGTGCGCGAGCTCGAGAACCTGCTGCACCGCGCGCTGGCGCTGGCAGGCACGCCCGTGATCCTGCCGGCCGACCTCGGCCTGCCCGAGCCCCCGGCCGGCGAGGCCGCCGCGGCGCCAGCCGCGGCCCCGGCCGCGGGGCCGATCGCGGGGCCGGCTCCGGCCGGGCTGCCCGCCGATCTCGCGGCCTACCTCGATGCGGTCGAGCGCGAGATCCTCGAGCGGGCGCTCGAGCGCCACCGCTACAACCGCACCGCGGCCGGCGCCAGCCTGGGCCTGTCGCTGCGACAGATGCGCTACCGGATGGCGCGGCTGGGCATCGGGGCGGCCGAGGGCGAGCGCGGCGATCCGGCCTGAGCGCGAGCCGCGCGCGGGTCGCGGTGTCGATTGCGGGAAGTTCCGGACGAGACACTAGCGGTAGTGCCTTGTAGGGGTGCGAGGCCCCAGATATAGTGGGCCGGGTGATAATGCGACGCTTCGGAGCCTCGGTCCGGACGACTCCGGTCGGGCCCGCATGAGGTGCCTCGCACCGCCACCCGGAAGTCCTGCCGCCTCACCGCCCGATCCCGCGCCCGCGCCCCATCGCCGCTTGCCGCCGACGGCCCGCCCCACCACCCCAACCACAAGACCCAGCCGAGGGGATTGAATGCAATCAGTGTCGACCGCCCAGCCCACCGTCCCCTCCGCCGCCGGCGGACCCGCCAGGACCGCCGCCGCCGAGGCGGCCGGCGTCTACAACGGCTACCAGATCATCCGCCGCAACGGCGCGGTGGTGAGCTTCGAGCCCAACAAGATCGCGGTGGCGCTGATGAAGGCCTTCCTGGCCGTGCACGGCACCCAGGGCGCGGCCTCGGCCAGCGTGCGCGAGACGGTCGAGCAGCTGACCGAGGGCGTGGTGCGCGCGCTGCTGCGCTCGCGCCCGGGCGGCGGCACCTTTCACATCGAGGACGTGCAGGACCATGTCGAGCTCGCCCTGATGCGCAGCGGCCACCACGAGGTGGCGCGGGCCTACGTGCTGTACCGGGAGCGCCGCGCGCAGGAGCGCGCGCGCCAGGGCCAGCCCGCGGTGGCCCGGGCCCCCGAGCTCTACGTCACCGAAGGCGGCCGGCGCGTGGCGCTGGACCTGGGCGCGCTGCAGGCGCTGGTCGAGTCGGCCTGCGCCGGCCTGGGCGACGACGTCCGCGCCGAGCCCATCCTGGCCGAGACCCGGCGCAACCTCTACGACGGGGTGCCGATCGAGGAGGTCTTCAAGGCGGCCATCCTGGCCGCCCGCACCCTGATCGAGAAGGAACCCGGCTACACCCGGGCCACCGCGCGGCTGCTGCTGCACACGATCCGGCGCGAGATCCTGGGCGAGAACGTCACCCAGGCGCAGATGGGCGAGCGCTACGCCGAGTACTTCCCGCAGTTCATCAAGCGGGGCGTGGCCGCGGAGCTGCTGGACGACAAGCTGCTGCAGTTCGACCTCGCGCAGCTCGGCGCGGCGCTGCGGCCCGAGCGCGACCTGCAGTTCGACTACCTCGGCCTGCAGACGCTGTACGACCGCTACTTCCTGCACATCGAAGAGGCGCGCATCGAGCTGCCGCAGGCCTTCTTCATGCGCGTGGCCATGGGCCTGGCGCTGAACGAGATCGACCGCGAGGCGCGCGCGATCGAGTTCTACAACGTGCTGTCCAGCTTCGACTTCATGAGCAGCACGCCCACGCTGTTCAACGCCGGCACCCGGCGCAGCCAGCTCTCCAGCTGCTATCTCACCACCGTGGCCGACGACCTGGACGGCATCTACGAGGCGCTGAAGGAGAACGCGCTGCTGTCCAAGTTCGCGGGCGGCCTGGGCAACGACTGGACGCGCGTGCGCGCCCTGGGCAGCCACATCAAGGGCACCAACGGCAAGAGCCAGGGCGTGGTGCCCTTCCTCAAGGTCGTCAACGACACCGCGGTGGCCGTCAACCAGGGCGGCAAGCGCAAGGGTGCGGTCTGCTCCTACCTGGAGACCTGGCACCTGGACCTGGAAGAGTTCCTCGAGCTGCGCAAGAACACCGGCGACGACCGCCGGCGCACGCACGACATGAACACCGCCAACTGGATCCCCGACCTCTTCATGCGCCGGGTGGTGGAGGGTGGCGACTGGACTTTGTTCAGCCCCAGCACCTGCCCCGACCTGCACGACAAGTTCGGGCGCGAGTTCGAGGTGGCCTACACCGGCTACGAAGCCAAGGTCGACCGCGGCGAGATCAAGCTCTTCAAGCGCATGCCGGCCAAAGACCTGTGGCGCAAGATGCTCTCGATGCTGTTCGAGACCGGGCATCCCTGGATCACGTTCAAGGACGCCTGCAACGTGCGCAGCCCGCAGCAGCACGTGGGCGTGGTGCACAGCTCCAACCTCTGCACCGAGATCACGCTGAACACCAGCGACACCGAGATCGCGGTGTGCAACCTGGGCAGCGTGAACCTGGCGCAGCACCTGAAGGACGCCGATGGCCAATGGACGATCGACCAGGCCAAGCTCAAGGCCACCGTGCGCACGGCGATGCGCATGCTCGACAACGTCATCGACATCAACTACTACGCGGTGAAGAAGGCGCGTGACAGCAACCTCAAGCACCGCCCGGTGGGCCTGGGGATCATGGGCTTCCAGGACTGCCTGTACCAGCTGCGCCTGCCCTACGCCAGCGCCGAGGCGGTCGAGTTCGCCGACCGCAGCATGGAGGCGGTGTGCTACCACGCCTACTGGGCCAGCACCGAGCTGGCCGCCGAGCGCGGCCGCTACAGCAGCTACCGCGGCAGCCTGTGGGACCGCGGCCTGCTGCCGCAGGACACGCTGGAGCTGCTGCGCGAGGCCCGTGGCGGGCATCTCGAGGTCGACACCAGCAGCACCATGGACTGGCCGGCGCTGCGCGCACGCATCGCCGAGCACGGCATGCGCAACAGCAACTGCGTGGCCATCGCGCCCACCGCCACCATCAGCAACATCATCGGCGTCGATGCCTCGATCGAGCCCAGCTTCGCCAACCTCTCGGTCAAGAGCAACCTCTCGGGCGAGTTCACGGTCGTCAACGAGTACCTGGTGCGCGACCTCAAGCGCCTGGGCCTGTGGGACGACGTGATGGTGATGGACCTCAAGCACTTCGACGGCTCGCTGCGCCCGATCGACCGCGTGCCCGACGAGTTGAAGCGCTTGTACGGCACCGCCTTCGAGGTCGACGCGAGCTGGCTGGTGGAGGCCGGCGCGCGGCGCCAGAAGTGGATCGACCAGGCGCAATCGCTCAACATCTACATGGCCGGCGCCTCGGGCCGCAAGCTCGACGAGACCTACAAGCTGGCCTGGCTGCGCGGACTGAAGACCACCTACTACCTGCGCACGACCAGCGCCACCTACTCCGAGAAGTCCACCGTGGCGCCCGGGGCGCTGAACGCGGTCTCGATGGGCGCCGCACCGGGCATCGCATCGCAGTCGGCGCTGCCGGCCGGGCCCGCGAGCGACGTCAAGTTCTGCGCCATCGACAACCCCGATTGCGAGGCCTGCCAATGACCACCCGCCTCACCGCCGAACGCGACAACGGGCGCGCCGAGGCCGTGATGCGGGTCACGCTGTCGATGCGGGGCCGCAACAACGCAGCGGCCTCGATGTCAACCAGCGCTTGGTGTTCGCGCACAACACTCCGATAATTCATTTCGAGCAGGACACATCCACATGTTGGTCTGGGAAGACGACGTCAAGACCCCTCCGAGAAAGACACAGGACCCGAGCCCTGTGCTCCACGCCCCGCGGGCCCCTGCCGTGGCGGCGGTCGCGCCGGCGCCGCTGCGGCCCCCGGTTTCCGCGCCCGCCCAGGCGCAGCGCCGCGTCAGCGCGGCCGACAAGCGCATCATCAACGGCCAGACCGACGTCAACCAGCTGGTGCCGTTCAAGTACAAGTGGGCCTGGGAGAAGTACCTCTCCACCTGCGCCAACCACTGGATGCCGCAGGAAGTGAACATGTCGCGCGACATCGCGACCTGGAAGGACCCGAACGGCCTGACCGAAGACGAGCGCCGCATCATCAAGCGCAACCTCGGCTTCTTCGTCACCGCCGATTCGCTGGCGGCCAACAACATCGTGCTGGGCACCTACCGCCACATCACGGCGCCCGAATGCCGGCAGTTCCTGCTGCGCCAGGCCTTCGAGGAGGCGATCCACACCCACGCCTACCAGTACATCGTCGAGTCGCTCGGCCTGGACGAGAGCGAGA
>JAGWMW010000162.1 GCA_028871575.1 Burkholderiales bacterium
GGCCCGCGCAGCGTGGTGTCGATGCCCATCAGGTAGGCGCGCACGCGGTCGCCGCTGCGCAGGTTCTCCTTCGGGATCATTTCGCTGCGCTTGAGGCGCCCTTCGACGCGGCCGCTCTCGACGATGAGGTCGCTCTTGTCCAGCCGCTTGACGGTGCCGACGAAGATCTTCTCGCCCCGGGCCAGAAAGTCGTTGAGCAGCTGCTCGCGCTCGGCGTCGCGGATCTTCTGCAGGATGACCTGCTTGGCCGCCTGCGCCCCGATGCGGCCGATGGTCAGCGAATCGATCGCCTCCTCGATGTAGTCGCCCTCCTCGATGTCGGGGATGCGCTCCAGCGCCTCGGACAGCAGCTCTTCGGCATCGGGGTTCTGCAGCCCGGCGCTGTCGGGCACCACGAGCCAGCGGCGGAAGGTCTCGTAGTCGCCGGTCTCGCGGTCGACCGCGACGCGGATGTCGACCTCGCCACCGTTGAGCTTCTTCGTGGCCTGGGCCAACGCGGCCTCGACGGCGCCGAAGACGACGTCGCGATCGACCGTCTTCTCGCGCGAGATGGCATCCACCAGCATCAGCATTTCGCGGTTCATCGCTTCTCTCAGCCTCCTTCGACGCCCGGCGCAGCAGACTGCGCCGCGCCTGCCTGACCGCCGCGCGGGGCTTGCGCACCCGACTTGCGGCCCTTGAAATCCAGCACCGGCACGAGGCGCGCCTCGCGCAGCTCCTCGAGCCTGAAGCCGAGCACCTGCTCGGCCTTGCCGTCCGTGAACACGATCTGCCAGCCGCCGGCGGCAGCCACGCCGAGCACGCCCTGCCAGGTCTTGCGGCCCTGGAAGGGCAGCTTCAGCGCCAGGCTCACGGCCTGGCCGCAGAAGCGGGCGAAGTCGGCCTCGGTGCGCAGCGGCCGGTCCAGGCCCGGCGAGGACACTTCGAGCCGGGCGTAGTCCAGGCCCTCGACCTCGAGCACGTACTGCAACTGGCGCGTGACCTGCTCGCAATCCTCGACGGTCACGAAGCCGCCGGGCGTGTCCGAGCCGGCATACAGACGCTCGGGCAGCCGGTCGATGTAGACCCTCAGCAGCCCGCGCTGGGCGCGCTCGACCTCGACCAGCTCATAGCCCAGGCCCGCCACCGTGGCGGCGATGGCTTCGCGCCAGCCCACGCGGGCCGCGATGTCGGCCGCAGGCGCCGCAGCGGCGCGCACGGGCGCGATGGGCGCGATGGGCGCGATGGGCGCGATGGGCGCAATAGGCGCAATAGGCGCACGAGGCCGCGGCGCGCTCGGCCGGCTGGCGGCCTTGCTGCGCCCGGCCGCCTTGGCGGCGCCGTGCCTTGCGTGATTCCCCGTGGTCTGACCCAAACCCTGCCGCCTCGATCCCGTTGCGATCCCGTGCTCAACCCATGCTCCCGGGCGAGCCGCCAGGACCGGCTCCACACAGCGCGCGTCGACGGCGGGCCGTCGGCACTCACGCAAGAGTCGATCGAGCAAAAAAAATGGGCTGGAAGATTCCGCCCACGCAGCACACCCCGGGAAAGCACGGATTATAGACCGGGCTTTTGTCACGAGCAAGCCGGCAGCAAGGCGCGGCGCCCGGTGGCCGGGCTGCATGCCAGAATGCCGCCCCCAGTCGCGAGACCCACGGAGTCCTCATGAGCTTTCTAGCCGGCAAGCGCCTGCTGATCACGGGCGTGCTGTCGAACCGGTCGATCGCCTACGGCATCGCCCGCGCCTGCCGGGCCCAGGGTGCGGAGCTGGCCTTCAGCTACGTGGGCGAGCGCTTCCGCGAGCGCATCACCGAGTACGCCCAGGAGTTCGGATCGAGCCTGGTGTTCGAGTGCGACGTCGGCGACGACGCCCAGATCGCCCGCCTGTTCGAGCAGCTGGGCGCCGCCTGGGGCGGCTTCGACGGCCTGGTGCATGCCATCGGCTTTGCACCGCGCGAGGCCATCGCCGGCGACTTCCTGGACGGCATGACGCGCGAGAACTTCCGCATCGCCCACGACATCTCGGCCTACAGCTTCCCGGCGCTGGCCAAGGCCGCCCTGCCCTGGCTGCGACCCGGATCGTCGTTGCTGACGCTCAGCTACCTCGGCGCCGAGCGCGCCATGCCCAACTACAACACGATGGGCCTGGCCAAGGCCTCGCTGGAGGCCAGCGTGCGCTACCTGGCCGCCAGCCTGGGCCGCAAGGGCGTGCGCGTGAATGGCATCTCGGCCGGGCCGATCAAGACGCTGGCATCCTCGGGCATCAAGGGCATCGGCCGGATGATCGAAGCGGCGGCTGCGCACTCGGCGATCGGCCGCAACGTCACCATCGCCGATGTCGGCAACGTGGCCGCCTTCTTGCTCTCCGACCTGGCCAGCGGCATCAGCGCCGAGATCACCTACGTCGACGGCGGCTTCAGCAAGATGATGGGCGTGGCGGCCGACGAATAGCGCCTCAGGCTTCCTCGACGCAGTCGACGTAGTAGCTGCGCCCCGCCCCGTCCTCTTCGGCCTCGACCAGGCCGTGCACGTCGGTGTCGAAGCCCGGGAAGGCGGCGTTGAATTCGCGCGTGAAGCGCAGGAAGTCCACGATCTTGCGGTTGAAGCGCTCGCCCGGGATCAGCAGCGGGATGCCGGGCGGATAGGGCGTCAGCAAGGCAGTGGTGATGCGGCCTTCCAGCGCGTCGATCGCCACCCGCTCGGTGCGGCGTCGCGCGATGTGCGCGTAGGCATCGCTGGGCTTCATCGCCGGCTGCAGGTCGGAGAGGTACATCTCGGTCGTCAGCCGCGCGATGTCGCCCCGGGCGTACATGCCGTGGATGGCCTGGCACAGGTCGCGCAGGCCCATGCGCTCGTAGCGCGGGTGGGCGGCGCAGAACTCCGGCAGGATGCGCCACATCGGCGCGTTGCGGTCGTGGTCGTCCTTGAACTGCTGCAGCGCCGTCAGCAGCGTGTTCCAGCGGCCCTTGGTGATGCCGATGGTGAACATGATGAAGAACGAGTACAGGCCGGTCTTCTCGACCACCACGCCGTGCTCGGCCAGGAACTTGGTCAGGATGCTGGCCGGGATGCCGCTGGCGGCAAAGCGGCCCGAGAGGTCCAGGCCCGGCGTGATGATCGTGCACTTGATCGGGTCGAGCAGGTTGAAGCCCTCGGCCAGGTCCCCGAATCCGTGCCAGTTGTTGTCGGCCCGCAGCACCCAGTCCTCGCTCTGGCCGATGCCCTCGCTGGCCAGCAGGTCGGGGCCCCAGACCTTGAACCACCAGTCGGCGCCGTACTCGGCCTCGACCTTGCGCATCGCGCGGCGGAAGTCCAGCGACTCGGCGATGCTCTCCTCCACCAGCGCCGGGCCGCCGGGGGCTTCCATCATCGCCGCGGCCACGTCGCAGCTGGCGATGATGGCGTACTGCGGACTGGTGCTGGTGTGCATCAGGTAGGCCTCGTTGAAGAGGTGGCGGTCCAGCTTGCGCTCGCTCGCGTCCTGCACCAGCACCTGGCTGGCCTGGCTGATGCCCGCCAGCAGCTTGTGCGTGCTTTGCGTGGCGAAGACGAGCTGGTCGCGCGGCCGCGGCCGCTTCTTGCCCATCGAATGGAAGCTGCCGTAGAAGCGGTGGAAGGCGGCGTGCGGCAGCCAGGCCTCGTCGAAGTGCAGCGTGTCGACGTAGCCGTCCAGCGCGTGCTTGATGGTCTCGGTGTTGTAGAGCACGCCGTCGTACGTGCTCTGCGTCAGCGTCAGGATGCGCGGCTTCACGCGCTGCGCGTCGACGCCCGCCAGCAGCGGGTTGGCGGCGATCTTGCGCTGGATGGCCGCCGGCGAGAACTCGGCTTCGGGGATCGGCCCGATGATGCCGTAGTGGTTGCGCGTGGGCGTGAGGAACACCGGCACCGCACCCGTCATGATGATGGCGTGCAGGATGCTCTTGTGGCAGTTGCGGTCGACCACCACCACGTCGTCGGGGGCCACCGTGTGGTGCCACACCATCTTGTTGCTGGTGCTGGTGCCATTGGTGACGAAGAAGCAGTGGTCGGCGTTGAAGATGCGCGCGGCGTTGCGCTCGCTCTGCAGCACCGGGCCGGTGTGGTCGAGCAGCTGGCCGAGTTCTTCCACGGCATTGCAGACGTCGGCACGCAGCATGTTCTCGCCGAAGAACTGGTGGAACATCTGCCCCACCGGGCTCTTCAGGAACGCCACCCCGCCGCTGTGGCCCGGGCAATGCCAGCTGTACGAGCCGTCCTGCGCATAGTCCATCAGCGCCTTGAAGAACGGCGGCGCCAGGCCGTCGAGGTAGCTCCTGGCCTCGCGGATGATGTGGCGCGCCACGAACTCGGGCGTGTCCTCGAACATGTGGATGAAGCCATGCAGCTCGCGCAGGATGTCGTTCGGGATGTGCTGGCTGGTGCGCGTCTCGCCGTAGATGTAGATCGGGATGTCGGCGTTCTTGAACCGGATCTCCTCGATGAACTTGCGCAGGTTCAGCACCGCCGGGTCGAGCTCGGGGCCGGGCGTGAACTCCTCGTCGTCGATCGAGAGAATGAAAGCACTCGCGCGGCTCTGCTGCTGCGCGAACTGGCTCAGATCGCCGTAGCTGGTCGCACCCAGCACCTCGAACCCCTCCTTCTCGATCGCCTGGGCCAGCGCGCGGATGCCGAAGCCCGAGGTGTTCTCGGAGCGGAAGTCCTCGTCGATGATGACGATGGGGAAGCGGAAGCGGAGCATCGGCGCGGCCTGGGCTGGGCAAGGGAGGCCGAAGTGTAGGGTTCGGCGCGTTTCGCGGTGCTGTCGCTACACTGGGCCACGGCCCTTCGGGCCTGACGAGGAGACGGTGTTGGACACGAGCGCATCCACCGCGTGGTGGCTGTTGACCGGCGTGCTGGTGGCGGCCGAGCTCGCCACCGGCACCTTCTACCTCCTGATGCTGGCGCTGGGGGCGGCCGCCGGCGCCATCGCCGCCCATCTGGGCCTGGGCTCGAGCCTGCAGATCGGCCTGGCCGCGCTCGCCGGCGGCGGGGCCACCGCGGCCTGGCACTACCACCGGATGCGCAGCCCGCGCTCGGCGCCGGCGCAGAGCAACCGCGACGTCAACCTCGACATCGGGCAGACCGTGCACGTGCCGGCCTGGAAGGCCGACGGCTCGGCCCGCGTGCCCTACCGGGGCGCGGCCTGGGCCGTGCGCTACGCCGGCCCCGGCACGCCGGCGCCAGGCGACCACGTCATCGTCGCCGTCCAGGGCAGCGAACTGCAGGTGGCGCCCGCCACCTCGTCCTAACTCCACAGGGGCATCCATGGAAATCGCCATCGTCCTGGCCGTCATCGTCGTCATCTTCATCGCCCAGACCTACAAGATCGTGCCGCAGCAGCACGCCTGGGTCGTCGAGCGCCTGGGCAAGTACGACCGCACGCTGACGCCGGGGCTGAAGTTCGTGATCCCCTTCGTCGAGCGCGTGGCCTACAAGCACTCGCTCAAGGAAGTGCCGCTGGACGTGCCCAGCCAGGTCTGCATCACCAAGGACAACACGCAGCTCCAGGTGGACGGCATCCTGTACTTCCAGATCACCGACCCGATGCGGGCCAGCTACGGCAGCAGCAACTACATCGTGGCCATCACGCAGCTGGCGCAGACCACGCTGCGCAGCGTGATCGGCAAAATGGAGCTGGACAAGACCTTCGAGGAGCGCGCCCACATCAACGCCGGCGTGGTGGAGGCGCTGGACGAGGCGGCGCTGAACTGGGGCGTGAAGGTGCTGCGCTACGAGATCAAGGACCTCACACCGCCGGCGGCCATCCTGCACAGCATGCAGGCGCAGATCACGGCCGAGCGCGAGAAGCGCGCCCTGATCGCGGCCAGCGAGGGCCGGCGCCAGGAGCAGATCAACATCGCCACCGGCGAGCGCGAGGCCTTCATCGCCCGCAGCGAAGGCGCCAAGCAGGCCGAGATCAACAAGGCGCAGGGCGAGGCCGCGGCCATCACCGCGGTGGCCGAAGCCACGGCCGACGCCATCCGCAAGATCGCCGCCGCCATCCAGCAGCCCGGCGGCGAGCAGGCGGTGCAGCTCAAGGTGGCCGAGCGCGCCGTCGACGCCTACGGCCAGCTGGCCAAGACCAACAACACCATGATCGTGCCCGGCCACATGGGCGAGGTGGCCGGCCTGGTGGGCACCGCGATGGCCCTGTTCAGGGGCGGCAAGGTCGGCCCGTGACCACGGCCCTGAACGTGCTGGGCACGCCGCTGGCGGCCTGCTCCTTCGACCCGCTGACCGGCTGGCGCCGCGACGGCTGCTGCCAAAGCGACGACGGCGACCGCGGCAGCCACCTCGTCTGCGCCCGGGTCACGGTCGAGTTCCTGAACTTCCAGATGGAGCGCGGCAACGACCTGATCACGCCGCGGCCGCAGCACCGCTTTGCCGGCCTGAAGCCGGGTGATCGCTGGTGCGTGTGCGCGCTGCGCTGGCGCGAAGCCTTCGAAGCCGGCTGCGCGCCCCCCGTGGTGCTGGAGGCCACGCACGCCGGCGCGCTCGAGTTCGTGCTGCTGGACTGGCTGCGGCAGCACGCCCTGGCCCCGAGTGCCGCCGGCTAGAATCGCGCCCGCCCTCGGAAGGGTGGATGAGCGGTTTAAGTCGCACGCCTGGAAAGCGTGTGGGGGTTAACAGCCCCCCGCGGGTTCGAATCCCGCCCCTTCCGCCATGCTTACCTATGAAAACGTGACCTGAAAACAGGTCTACCCATCATCCGACCCACCATCCCGAAAATGCACTGGGGTGCGATGGCGTGAGGCTACGCATGGCCAGGCCGGGGCGGACGTAACCGGGGCTCGCGCGACGGCGCGGTGGCCGCCGGATGTTCCGAAACCGGCTCCGCCTGGGGGCCGGCGGCAGCCGCAGAAAAGCGGAAGTATCGCGGTCGAAAATCGCCCCCTTCCGTGGCGCGAGCCGCCTATGAGGAATCGCGTTTTTCAGTGCTCGGGGGGGCGGAAGAAATTTCCAGCGCTTCGGCCACGTCCGGGTCGCCTGCCGGCGCCGTGCCCATCACGTGCCGCCGGCCCAGAAGCGCGGGCAGCGGCGGCCCATGCGGCAATCGAGCCCTCGACGGTCAGCGCGTAGTCGGTCCAGTCGCCGCCGACGTGCGGGCCCAGGGACCACACGGCGCCGCCCTCGGCGCATGCCCGGGGCAGCTCTGCAGCAGCGCAGCCAGGTCGGGCGCGATGTCCTGGCCCATGAGGCCGGCGCGGCGATGGTTCGCGCACCGGAACGCCAGGGGCCGGTGGTGCCGGCAGTTCAGGCAGCGCACACGCGGATCAGGATCGAGCACCAGGCGCAGCAGCTCGGCGCGGTGTTCGCGGATGTCGGCCCGGTGTTCGTCGCTCAGCAGAGCGGCCGGGCCCACGATCAGCCCGGCAGCGTCGGCCTCGACGTGCAGGCCGGCGGCCTGCAGGCGGTGGTGCAGGTCACGGGCGCCCATCAGAAGCGCTCCGCGTCAGCGTCGGTCACCCTCGGGTCAAGTGCACGCGGATGGTGCGCGCCGTTGATCCTGGCGGGCTTCAGGGCCGAAGGTGCCAACCCTGAAGCGGTGT
>JAGWMW010000163.1 GCA_028871575.1 Burkholderiales bacterium
AGGTCTGCTGCAGCGGGTTGGGGATCGCGCCGCCTTCGCCCGGCTCGCGGGCCTCGCGCTCGGGGCGCGGACCGCGGGGGGGGCGCGGCTCGCGGGGCTCGCGCAACTCACGCGGCGGGCGCGGCGGCCGCGGCTCCAGCGGCGCGGCGTCGGCGCGCTCCGCGGGCAACGGGCGGTCGGTCTCGTCGAGCCGCCGCTTGCCGCCGCGGCGGTTGCGTCCGCGCTTGGCCTGCGGCAGGGTCGGGGGCTGGGGCTGGCCATCGCGCGGCGTCTCGGCCCGGGGGCCCGAGGCCAGGCGCCGGAGGCTGCGCAGGTCGGCTTCGTCGAGGTCGACCCAGACCCCGCGCTTGAGCCCGCGCGGCAGCACCACCGAGCCGTAGCGGATGCGGATGAGCCGGCTGACGGCATGGCCCACGGCCTCGAACAGGCGCCGCACCTCGCGGTGGCGGCCCTCGGTGATGACGCAGCGGTACCAGTGGTTCACGCCCTCGCCGCCGCCGTCGACGATGCTCTTGAAGGCACAGGGCTGACCGTCGACTTCCACGCCCTCGAGCAGCCGGGTGCGGGACTCCTCGGACAGCACGCCGAGCGAGCGCACCGCGTACTCGCGCTCGACGCCGAAGCGCGGGTGCATCAGCTGGTTGGCGAGCTCGCCCGAATTCGTGAACAGCAGCAGGCCTTCGGTGTTGATATCGAGCCGGCCCACCGACTGCCACTTGCCCTGGGGCAGCCGCGGCAGGCGCCGGAACACCGTGGGTCTCTGCTGCGGGTCGTCGTGGGTCACGACCTCGCCGGCGGGCTTGTGGTAAGCCAGCACCCGGGCCGGCGGCGGCGCGATGCGGTAGCGCACCGGCTTGCCGTCGAGCTGGATGCGGTCGCCGAACGAGATGCGCTGTCCGGTGTGGGCCGGCTCGCCGTTCACGGTGATGCGGCCGGCGCCGATCATCTGCTCGAGGTCGCGCCGCGAGCCCACGCCGGCCTGGGCCAGCACCTTGTGCAGCTTGGGCGCGTCGGCATCGGGCGCGAGCACGCGCCGCGGCAACCCTGGGGCGGCGCCGTCGGCGGCGGCATCCGGCCCGACGTCGGAGTCGGCTTCGACCGCCTCGGCCTGAGTCTGCGCCGCGTGCGGCGGGGCGGGCGGCGCCGTCGTGCCGACCTCGCCATCGGCTGCGACCGGCGTCTGCACCGAGCCTGGGTCACCTTCCGTGCCCGGGCTCTCGGGCTCGATGTCGAAGGCGCCCGAGACGACTTGCTCGAACACCTCTTCCACCACCGGGGCCGGCGCGCGGGGCGCCGGGGCGGCCCGCTGCTCGTCGCCGGCTGCCGGCGACGGCTCGCCCGCGACGTCGCCGTCGCCGTCGCGCAACCGGTCGCCGCCGCGACGTCCGCGCCGGCGGTTGCGGCCACGGCGCGGGCCACCGGCCCGCCCGTCGTCCGGGGCCGCGCCGTTGATCGCAGCACCGGCTTCGGGGGCGGCGGCATCGACGCCTTCGACCGGGCCGGCCTCGGCCACCGCCGCCGGCGCCGGCGGATCGGCCGACGCGGGGCCTGCCGCATCGCCGGACTCCGCACCCGCAGAGGAGAGCGACGCCACGGCGGCGACCTCGGCCGCGGCTGCAGCCGGCCTGCGCCGCCGCCGCGGCTTGTCCGCGGGCAACTCTGCCGCCGGCTCGGTGGCAGCCTCGGGCAGCAAGGGATCGGTCTCGGGTGCGTTCATGCGTGGGCGTCGGTGGCGACGGTGGGGGATGGGGGCACGCGGCCGGTCTCGGCCTCGGCGTCGTCGAGCGGCAGCGTGGCCTGCGCCTCATCGGGCCGCGCCAGACCTTCGAGCAGGGCCACGGCCTGCTCGCCGCGCTCGACGTCGCCGTCGATCGGCGGCAGCTGGTCCAGGCTCGCCAGCCCCAGGTCGTCCAGGAACTGGCGCGTGGTCGCGTACAGCGCCGGGCGACCGGGGGCCTCCCGGTAACCGATGGGCTCGATCCAGCCGCGGTCCTCGAGCTGCTTGACGATCTGGGCGCTGACGCCCACGCCGCGGATGTCCTCGATGTCGCCGCGGGTCACGGGCTGGCGGTAGGCCACGATGGCCAGGGTCTCCATGGCGGCGCGCGAATAGCGCGGCGGCTTCTCGGGATGCAGGCGGTCGAGGTAGGGCCGCAGCTCGGGCCGGCTCTGGAAACGCCAGCCGCTGGCCAGGGCCACCAGCTCCACGCCGCGGTCGGCCCAGTCGTGGGCCAGCTCGTCGAGCAGACGGCGCAGCGTGTCGGCACCGACGGCGCCGTCGAACAGGGTCCGCATGTCGGACAGCGGCAGCGGGGCGCTGGCGCACAGGAGCGCGGCCTCGAGCACTTGTTTGGCCTGTGACGTGTTCATGGCCTGCAGTGGGGGCCGGCACCGGGGACGGCGACGGCCGGGGGAAATCGGATTCGGCGGGGTTCGGGCCCGCGCGGCCCTCGGGGGCTCGAGGCGCGGGGAGGTCGTGCATTGCCGGCCGGGCCGGCGCGGTTCGGCGCATCGGACAGGCGCGGTGCGCGGGGCACCGTCGGCACTGCGGGCACCTTGGATAGGCGGGAGTGTAGCGCGGCGGGCCGCTCAGGCCGGCGGCCGCTCGCTCACGGCGGCCCAGGCGAGCGCGAAATCCGGTGGCGGCGGGCAGACGAAGTGCAGCGCCGCGCGGCTGCGCGGGTGGGCCAGCCGCAGCTCGAAGGCGTGCAGCGCCTGGCGCTGCAGGCCCAGCGCGGGCGCACCCCCGTAGAGCGTGTCGGCCACCAGCGCGTGGCCGCGCGAGGCCAGGTGGACGCGGATCTGGTGCGTGCGCCCCGTGTGCAGGGTGCAGCTCAGCGCGCTGAAGCCGTCGCGCGCGGCGACGCAGTGCACGTCGGTGCGGGCCGGGCGTCCGCCGGCGACGACCGCCATCCGCACGCGCGAGACCGGGTCGCGGCCGATCGGCGCGTCGATGCGGAAGCTGGCCTGCGCCGGCAGACCGCGGGCCAGCGCCAGGTAGCGCCGGTGCACCGCGCGGGCGGCGATGTCGCGCACCAGCGCCGTGACGGCGGCCAGCGTCTTGCCCACCATCATCACGCCCGAAGTGTCCTTGTCCAGCCGGTGCACGATGCCCGCGCGGGGCAGCGCCGCAGCCGCCGCGTGGTGCGCCAGCAGGCCGTTGAGCAGCGTGCCCGACCAGTGGCCCGGCGCCGGGTGCACCACCAGCCCGGCCGGCTTGTCGAGCACGAGCAGGTCGTCGTCCTCGTGCAGCACGGCCAGCGCCATCGGCTGCGGGCGAAAGGCCTGGCTCTCGGCCGTGGGCACGAGGTCGAGCGCGACCTGCTGGCCTGCGCGCACGCGGCGCGCGGGCGTGGTGGCGGGCTGGCCGTCCAGCCGCACATGACCGCCGGTGACGAGCTGCTGCAGGCGGCTGCGCGAAAATTCCGGCGCCATCGCCACCAGCACGAGATCCAGCCGTGCCTGATGCAGCGGGCCCTCGATGCGCCGGGTGCGCGTCTCGAGCACGGCATCGGCTTCGGGGGCCGCGGCGGGGTCGGCTTCGTCGTCGCCCGGGGCCTCGGCAAGGGCCTCCTCGCCTGCAGGCGGCTCCCTATAATCCGCCCTCTTTCGCTCGACCGGCAGCATTCGCGATGACCGTTTCCAAGATCTGGCGCGCCGCGCTCGGGAGCCTGTTGGCGTTGACCTTGCTGCTGGCGGGTTGCAGCAGCACGCCGAGGGAGGAAGCCACCTCGAACAACGCCCAGCGATTGTACAAAGACGCCCGCGACGACATGGACTCGGGCAGCTACGACCGCGCCATCAAGACGCTGGAGCGCGTCGAGGGCCTGGCTGCCGGCTCGCTGCTGGCGCAGCAGGCACAGCTCGACCTGGCCTACCTGAACTGGCGCAGCGGCGACAAGACCGCGGCGCTGACCGCCGTCGACCGCTTCATCAAGCTCAACCCCTCGAGCGCGGCGCTGGACTATGCCTTCTACCTGAAGGGCATGATCAACTACAACGACGACCTGGGCCTGCTCGGCCGGCTGTTCGGGCAGGAGCTTTCCGAGCGCGACCAGCGCGCCGCGCGGGATGCCTACCAGGCCTTCAAGCAGCTCGTCGAGCAGTTCCCGAACTCTCGCTACGCCGCCGACGCGCGCGGGCGGATGAACCGCATCGTCGATCGGCTGGCCGAGTACGACGTGCACGTGGCGCGCTACTACTTCCGGCGCGGCGCCTACGTGGCGGCCGCCAGCCGGGCCCAGCAGGCGGTGACCGAGTTCCAGGGCACGCCGGCGGTGCCCGAGGCGCTGGCGATCATGGTCCAGAGCTACGCCAAGCTCGACCTGCCGACGCTGCGCGACGACGCCGAGCGCGTGCTGCGCCTGAACTACCCCGACAGCCCCTACCTGAAGCAGGACCTGAACCTGGCCGCCGACGCGCGGCCCTGGTGGAAGCTCTGGTAGCCGGGGGGCTCCGGCCCGCAGGGGCGGGGCGCGTCAGTGCGCGGCCGCAAGCTCGGCCAGCCAGGCCAGGGCCTGCGCCTCCTCGTCGAGCATCGCCATCGGCGGCAGCGCCGCGAGCAGGCGCCGGCCGTAGCCCATGCGGCGCAGGCGGGGGTCGCACAGCACGAGCAGGCCGCGGTCGCTCTCGGTGCGGATCAGCCGCCCGGCGCCCTGCTTGAGCGAGACCGCCGCCTCGGCGACGAAGTAGTCGTCGAAGGGATCGCGCCCCTGCGCGCGCAGCTGCCGCACGCGGGCCTGCACCAGCGGGTCGTTGGGCGGCGGGAACGGCAGCTTGTCGATCAGCACGCACTGCAGCGCATCGCCGGGCATGTCGATGCCTTCCCAGAAGCTCTGCGAGCCCACCAGCACGCTGCCGCGGCCGTCGCCGTAGCGCTGCAGCAGCGCGCGCCGCGGCTCGCTGCCCTGCACCAGCACCTGCAGCGGGCGACCCTGGGCGGCGGCGGCCTCGGCCAGCGCCTGCGCCACCCTGGGCAGCACCCGCAACGTGGTCGTCAGCACGAAGGTGCGGCCCTGCAGCGCCAGGGCGCAGCGCGCCGCCAGCGCGCCCACCGCCGCCGCGTGCTCGTCGGCATTGGGCAGCGGCAGCCGCGCCGGCACCCAGACCCGGGCATGCGCCGGGTAGTCGAAGGGGCTGCCCACGCGCAACCGGGCGGCGTCTTCCAGGCCGGTGCTGGCGCTGAACCACGACAGCGCCTCGTCGTCGCCCAGCGTGGCCGAGGTGAAGACCCAGGCCTTGGGCGCGGCCTGGCGCTGCTGGGTCAGCATCTCGCGGATGTCCAGCGGCGACTCGACCAGCCGGGCCTGGTGCGGCGTGAGGTCGACCCAGCGCACCTGCGCCGGCGCCGCCGGCACGGCGAAGCGCAGCGCCAGCGCCGCCAGGGCGCGCGCACGCTGCTCGAGCCTGGGAAAGTCGGGCGCCGTCTCGGCCAGGGCGGCCCGTGCGTCGGCCGCCGCGGTGGCCGCGGCGGCCAGGGCCTGCAGCGGGGGCTGCCAGGCGTCGGCGCACTCGGGCCAGGCCCGCTTGAGCGTGCCGCGCAGCTCGCCGCCCGCGCGCTCGGGGCCGGCGACCGCCAGACGCAGCTCGCGCGCGGCCTGCTCGAGGCCGGCCTGTCGCTCGTGCCAGGGCTGCAGCCCGCGGGCGTGCCTCAGCCCTTGCGCGAGCAGGTCGCGGCCGAGCTCCAGCGCCTGGCCGGTGGACAGCACGGTGCCCAGGAACTGCACCCCGGCCTCGACGAGCTGGTGCGCCTCGTCGAACACCACTGCGTCGACCGTGGGCAGCAGCTCGGCCACGCCGCTGTCGCGCAGCGCGAGGTCGGCGAAGAACAGGTGGTGATTGACGACCACCAGGTCGGCGCCCATGGCCTCGCGCCGCGCCTGCATCACATGGCAGGACCGGTGCTCGGGGCACTCGGTGCCCAGGCAGTTCTCGCGCGTGGACGTCACCAGCGGGATCACCGGCGAGCGGTCGTCCAGGCCCTCGATCTCGGCCAGGTCGCCGCTGCGCGTGCCCTGCGCCCAGATGGCCACCCGCTGCAGCGCGCGCACGGCATAGCGGTCGGGCAGCTGGCCATCGCCTTGCGCCTGCTGCAGCCGGTGCCGGCACAGGTAGCTGGCGCGACCCTTGAGCAGGGCCAGGCGCAGCGGCACCTTCAGCGCCCGCGCCAGGCGCGGCAGGTCGCGCAGGAAGAGCTGGTCCTGCAGGCTCTTGGTGGCGGTGCTGACGAGGGCGCGCCGGCCCGACAGCAGCAGCGGCACGAGGTAGGCGAAGGTCTTGCCGACGCCGGTGCCGGCCTCGGCCACCAGGGCCTCGCGCGATTGCAGGGCCTGCGCGATGCGGGCCGCCAGGCGATCCTGCTGGGGGCGCGGCAGGAAGCCGGGCTCGTGCTGCGCCAGCGGGCCGTCGGGGGCGAAGGCGCGGGCCACGGCCGCGTCGAGCCCGTCGCTCAACGGCCGGCCTGCGGGCAGCGCGCGAGGGGTCGGCCCGCCCCGGCGGGCGGGGCGCCGCGCAGGGCCGTCATGCGCCGCGGCGGCGAAGGCAGGTTCTCGTCCATTGCTGCACGGCGACTCGAAAGGGGGCAGTTTATATTCGACCGCATGGCCGCCGACATGCCCTCCTTCCGGTTCAGCGCCGCCACCGGCCTGCACCGCGGCGACCGTGCCTACCAGCAGGACCAGGTCGAGGTGATGGCGCACCCGCGCGTGGCGGGCTCGCTGCTGGGCGTGGTGGCCGATGGCATGGGCGGCAAGAGCGGCGGCCGCAAGGCCGCCGACCAGGTGCTGCTGACGGCGCGCCAGATCTTCGACCGCTACGCGCCGGCGCAGGACGACCCGGCCGAGATGCTGCGCCAGGTGGTGCTGGAGTCGCACCTGATGATCAAGCTCACCGCGATCACGGCCGAGGAAGAGCCGCACAGCACGGTGGCGGCGTTCTGCATCTCGCCGGCGCTGGCCTGCGACGTGGTGCACGCGGGCGACTCGCGCGTCTACCACTTCCGCGGCGCCGAGATGATGCGGCGCACGGTGGACCACTCCTTCGTCCAGCGCCTGATCGACGAGGGCAAGATCACCGAGGAGGCCGCGAACACGCACCCGCAGTCGAACCTGCTCACGGGCTGCCTGGGCACCCAGGCCGACCCGCCGGTGGCGCTGTGGCACATCGACCGTCTCGACATCGGCGACACGCTGCTGGCCTGCAGCGACGGGCTGTGGCACTACTTCACGCCGAAGGAGATCGGCGCCATCGTCCACGCCCTGCCCCCGCGCGAGGCCAGCGAGATGCTGGTGAGCAAGGCGCGCCAGCGCGCCCGTGGCGGCGGCGACAACCTCTCGCTGGCGCTGACCCGGATCGACGGTCTGCGCTAACGCCCCGAAGACGCGGCCGCGGCCGCCGCCGGCGATGGCGCAGGCCCCGGCAGCGGCGCGTCGGCCTTGCCCGAGCGGGCCCGCTCCTGCAGGCGCCGCGCCACGCGCGCCTGTGCGGCCTGGGCCTGACGCTCCTTCGCCTGCCGCTGCGCGACGCGCCGGGCCGCCTCGAGCCGGGCC
>JAGWMW010000164.1 GCA_028871575.1 Burkholderiales bacterium
CCGGCCGGCGGGTCCGAGGCCTGGCGCACCCGCATCCATGTCGCCGACCGGACCTGGGACATCGCCGTGTCCGGCCTCGGGCCGGCCTGGGTCTTCGACCGCAGCACGGCCTGGTTCCTGGCGCTGGGGCTGGCGCTGTCGGCGGCGCTGACCGCGATGACGCACATCCTGGTGCGGGCCAACGCGGTGGCCGCCAGCCGCATCCGGCTGGCCACCGCCGCGCTGCAGGCCGAGAAGGAGCTCCTGCGCAGCAGCGAGCTGCGCTACCGGATGCTGTTCGCGCACAGCCTGGACGGCGTGATGCGCACCCGGCCCGGTGGCGCAGTCCTGGCGGCCAACCCCGCGGCCTGCGCGATGCTCGGCCGCAGCGAGGCGGCGCTGGCACTGCTGGCCCGCGACGAGCTGGTCGACACCCGCGACCCGCGCGTGGCGGCGATGGATGCGCAGCGCCTGGCCACCGGCAGCGCGCAGGGCGCGATCCGCATGCGGCGCGCCGACGGCAGCCTGTTCGAGGCCGAGGTGGCGACGAGCACCTACGTGGACGCCGACTCCGGCGAGGTCGTGGCCAGCGTCATCGTGCGCGACGTCACCGAGCGCCACCGCGCCGAGGAGCGGCTGCGCGAGAGCGAGGACCTGAAGGCCTCGGTGCTGGACTCGCTGTCGGCCCATGTGGTGGTACTCGACCGCGAAGGCGTGATCGTGGCGGCCAACGAGGCCTGGCGCCGGTTCTGGCGCGACAACGGCCTGGGCGGCGATGCCCCGTACCAGGTCGGCACAAGCTACCTGGCCGCCTGCGAGGCCGCCATCGGCGCTGCGCCGGACGATGCCGCGCCTGCGGCGCTCGAGGGCCTGCGCGAGGTGCTGGCGGGCCGGCGCAGCGAGTTCGAGATCGAGTATCCCTGCCATTCGCCGCAGGCCCGGCGCTGGTTCCGGATGAGCGTGACGCCGATGCGCGGCGGGCGCGGTGGCGCCGTGGTCAGCCACATGCCCATCACCGAGCTCAAGCTGGCCGAGGACCGCACGCGCCGGGTCAACCGCTCGCTGCGCGTGCTGGGCAGCTGCAGCATGGGCACGCTGGGGTTCGACGACGAGCCGGCCTACCTGGCGCAGGTCTGCACCGCCGTGGCGGCGGCCGGCGGCTATCGCCTGGCCTGGGTGGGGCGCGCCGCCGACGACCCCGGCCGGCCCCTGCGGGTGCTGGCCCGGGCCGGCGAGGGCGAGACCGGGGGCGAGCCCTCGGCCCTGGCCCTGCGCACGGGCCGCACGCAGGTCAGCCGGCCCGGGCCGGAGATGGCGGCCGACACGCCCGGGGCCGACGGGCCGGGCGGCGACGGCTCGAGCATCGCGCTGCCCCTGACCCTGGGCCCGGCGGTGGTGGGCGTGCTGTCGCTGCACGCCGTCGAGCCCGATGCCTTCAACCCCGAGGAAATCCCGCCGCTGGAGGAACTGGCGCGCAACGTCGCCGCCGGCATCGAGGCGCTGCGCACCCGCCGGGAGCGCGACCTCGCCGAGGGGGCGAACCGGGCCAAGAGCCAGTTCCTGGCCGCGATGAGCCACGAGATCCGGACGCCGCTGAACGCGATCGTGGGCCTCAACGACCTGATCCGGCGCGACGGCGTCACGCCCGGACAGGCGGCGTGGCTGGACAAGATCGACAGCGCCGGCCAGCACCTGCTCTCCGTCATCGACGACATCCTGGACCTCTCGAAGATCGAAGCGGGCCGGGTGCAGATCGAGAGCATCGAATTCCACCTCTCGGCCGTGCTCGATGCGGTGCAATCGATCATCGCGGAGCCGGCGCGGGCCAAGGGCCTGGCGGTTGCCGTGACGCAGCGCGCGGTGCCGCCCTGGCTGCGCGGCGACCCGACCCGCCTGCGCCAGGCCCTGCTCAACTTCGCCGGCAATGCGGTCAAGTTCACCGAGCAGGGCTCGGTGACGCTCGGTGCCGAGCTGCTCGAGGATCGCGGCGACGAGCTGCTGGTGCGCTTCTCGGTGGCCGACACCGGCATCGGCATCGCCGCGCGGGACCTCCCGCGGCTGTTCCAGCCGTTCGAGCAGGCGGACCAGTCGGTCACGCGCCGGTTCGGGGGCACCGGCCTGGGGCTGGCCATCACCCGGCGCCTGGCCGAGCTGATGCAGGGCCGCTGCGGCGTCGACAGCGAGCCGGGCGTGGGCAGCACCTTCTGGTTCACCGCCGTGCTGCACCGGGGCCGGGCCGCGCCGCCGCCGCCGGCGGCCAGCGGCGCCGCCTCGGCCGAGGCGCTCCTGCACACGCGGCACGGCGGCGCCCGGGTGCTGCTGGTCGAGGACAACGAAGTGAACCGCGAGGTCGCGCTGGCCATGCTCGACCGCGTGGGCCTGGTGGTGGAGATGGCCGCGGACGGACAGGAGGCCGTGGCGAAGGCGCGCGCGGCCGCCTACGAGCTGGTCCTCATGGACATGCAGATGCCGGTCATGGGCGGCCTGGAAGCGACCCGGCTGATCCGCGCGCTGCCCGGCTGGCAGGCCCGGCCGATCCTGGCGCTGACGGCCAATGCCTTCGACGACGACCGCGCCGCCTGCAGGGCGGCGGGCATGAACGACTTCATCGCCAAGCCGATGCGGGCGCAGACCCTCTACGCGGCGCTGCTGCAGTGGCTGGACCTGGCCCGGGGGCCGGCAGCGCAGGCGGCCCCGGGCTGAGCGGGCCGCCTGCGCTGCCGCGACGACGGGGGGCGGATCAGGGGCCCGTGAAGAGCGTGAAGACGAGCGCCAGGCACAGCGCCACGCCGCCGACGTAGGTGCCCAGCGCGCCAATGAAGCGCAGCGGATGCGGGCGCGCCATCGTCGGCCCGAGCACCAGCCCGGCCACGATCAGCACCCGGCACGCCGTGGTGAGTGCCATCGCCCACGGCACCCAGGCCGCGCTCGGGTGGCTGCCCAGGGACAGCATCAGCACCGCCAGCATGGGCGCGTACTCGGCCGTGTTGGCCTGCGCGCGCACCACCTTGTGCAGCAGGTCGGCGGGGTCGGCCGGATGGCCATGCAGCATGCGTCGGCGGCCGCGCAGCGCCGACACCGCCAGGCCCAGGCCGAAGAGCAGCAGGCCGAGCACGGCCACGCAGACGAGGGCGACGGGGTTCATGCGAAGCATCCTGCGGTGGCGATTCTCATCGGGGTGCGGCGGCGGCTCCAGGGGCCGCGGGCTCGATCCTGCGCGAGGACCAGTGAACGGCGCGTATGCGCCAGCCCGCCAGGGTGCGGGTCAGCACCACCAGCTCGGCGCCCGCCAGGTCGACGGGGCGGCCGTTGAACTCGCCATGCGCGGTGCTGGTGCGGCTGACCCAGGCCACATCGCCGCTGACGCCGACCTCGGGCCGGCCGGCCCGCGAGCGCACGGCCTGCGCGAACGCGATGTCGGCGCCCAGGTGGTGGGCCAGGTAGTCCTGCCGCGACTGCTGCTCCCCGCCTTCCAGCACCACCGCATCGGGCGCGAGCAGGTCGGCCGCGGCGCGGGCATCGCCCGCGGCGAGGGCTGCGTGGAAACGCTGCACCGTGGCCGCGGCCGACGCTGCCCCGTTGCCCGGTTCGGCGCGGGCCGAGGCGGCGCCGGCGGCCAGCAGCACCAGCAGGGCCATGGCCCGGACGAGGCGGGATGCCGGTGAGGCTGTATGGTTCGAGCGGGCCATCGCAGGATTGTGGAGGCAGCGGCGGCCACCGGGGCCTGGGGCCCTCGCCTGCCGCCGGGCCATCGCTCCTGCGCCGTCCTTCCCGCGTCCTTCCTGCGTCCCTTCTGCGCCCCGCCTGCGAATGAGCCCCCAGCGCGTCCTCGTCCTCGGCGCCACCGGCACCATCGGCCGCGCCACCGTGCGGGCGCTGCTGCAGCGCGGGCACGAGGTGCGGTGCTTCGTGCGCCCGCGCGCCGGGGTCGGCGGCCGGCTCGGGCCCGAGGACTGCGCCCGGCTGCTGGCCGGGGCCGAGCTGCGCTTCGGCGACGTGCGCGACGCGCAGGCGCTGGCGCGCGAGGGCTTGCGTGGCCAGCGCTTCGATGCGCTGGTCTCGTGCCTGGCCTCGCGCACCGGCGCGCCGCGTGACGCCTGGGCCATCGACCACCAGGCCCATGTGAACGCGCTGACGGCCGCTCGCGCGGCCGGGGTGGAGCGGATGGTGCTGCTGTCGGCGATCTGCGTGCAGCGGCCGCGGCTGGCCTTCCAGCACGCCAAGCTGGCGTTCGAGCAGGCGCTGATCGGCTCGGGCCTGGCGTACTCGATCGTGCGGCCCACGGCCTACTTCAAGTCGCTGTCGGGGCAGGTCGAGCGCGTGCGGCGCGGCCGGCCCTACCTGGTCTTCGGCGACGGCCGGCTGACGGCCTGCAAGCCCATCAGCGACGGCGACCTGGGCGCCTACCTGGCCGATTGCCTGACCGACCCCGAGCGCGCCAACCGCGTGCTGCCCATCGGCGGCCCCGGCGAGGCGATCACGCCGCGCCAGCAGGGCGAGGCGCTGTTCCGGCTGCTGGGCCGGCCGGCGCGATTCAAGACCGTGCCGCCGGCTTTGCTGGACGCCATCGTCGGCGTGCTGGGCACGGCCGCCCGCGTCCTGCCGGCCCTGGCCGCCAAGGCCGAGCTGGCGCGCATCGGGCGCTACTACGCCACCGAGTCGATGCTGGTCTGGGACGCCGTCGCCGGCTGCTACGACGCCGCCGCCACGCCGTCCACTGGCACCGAGACGCTGTTCGACCACTACGCCGCGCTGCTGCGCGGCACGGCCAGCGCCGAGCGCGGCGACCACGCGGTGTTCTGAAGCGCCTGAGCCGCGCCGGCGCGGGAGGCGCGGCCCGCGCAGCTCAGGCGAAGCTCTGCGCCACGTCCAGCGTGCCGCTCGCGCCCAGCGCCGCTCGGTGCTGCTTCAGCCAGGCCTGCGCGCGCGCGACGCCATGGTCGTGCAGCAGCTCGAGGAAGGGCCCGTGGGCGATGAGCTTGGTCTCGCTGCGCTGCATGCTGGCGATGTCCTGGGTGTCGATCATGTGGAAGCGCATCTCGTGCAGTCGGCGCTCCAGCCGGCCGCGCCGCAGCCAGCCGGTGCCCTGGCCGGCGTAGGCCGTGGCCTGGGCGTAGCTGCGCATCTCGCGCATCAGGTTGGCGCTGAAGGCCAGCTCGAGCGCGCGCTGCTCGATCTCCTCGACCGTGCGCGGCGTGCCCGCGTGGCGCAGCGGGCTCAGCAGCACCAGCATCACGTCGCGCGAGCGGCATTCGTAGAACAGCGGAAAGACGGCCGGGTTGGCTGCGTAGCCGCCGTCCCAGTAGGGCTCGCCTTCGATCGTCACCGCGCGGTGCACGCGCGGCAGGCAGGCCGAGGCCAGCAGCACGTCGACGCTGAGCTCGGTCTCGCGGAACAGGCGCAGCCGCCCGGTGTTGGCCTGGGTGGCGCCGATGAAGAGCTTGAACGGGCTGTGCGCGCGCAGGGCCTCGAAGTCGATCTGCGAGCGCAGCAGCTCGCGCAGCGCATTCAGGTCGAGCGGGTTGAGCTGCTCGGGCGAGAACTGCCCCACCCACTTCAGCAGCAGCTTGCCGTGCTCGGCCAGCGCGATGTCCTCGCCCCGGCCCTTCAGCAGCCATTCCAGCGGTAGCTGCGAGCCCAGGGCGCGCCAGAACGCGGCCAGGGCCTCGCGCGCGCCCTCGGCGCCGCCCTTGCGCCAGCCCTCGGCAAACACCACCGCGTTCATCGCGCCGGCGCTGCTGCCGCTCAGGCCCTCGAAGCGCAGGCCCGGCTGCTGCGCCAGCACGTCCAGCACGCCCCAGGTGAAGGCGCCATGCGCGCCGCCGCCCTGCAGCGCCAGGTTGAGCACGGGCGCGGCCGCCGCCCGGCGCGGTGGCAGCCAGGCGGGCAGGCGCCAGGGCAACGGGCGCGGGGCCGGGGCGGCGGCGCGGGTCGGAGTCGAGGTCGAGCGGGTCAGCAGCGGCATCCGGGGCGATCGGGAGGAGACACGGGTTTACCCTAGCACAGGCGAGGCCGATCGTTCGTGCGCTGACGAACGCTGGCACCGGGTCTTGCGGCCGGCGGCACCGGGCCATGGCGCGAAGCCTGCAAGAATCCAAGCCACCCCAGCCCGCGCCCGTCCGCCCCGCCGCATGCATGCCTTCGATTGGTCCACCGGCTACGCCAGCCGCCGCTCGCCGGTGTTCGCCCGCAACATCGTCTCGACCTCGCACCCGCTGGCCGCGCAGGCCGGCCTGCGCATGCTGCAGGCCGGCGGCAACGCGGTGGATGCCGCCATCGCCACCGCGGCCATGATGACGATCGTCGAGCCCTGCAGCAACGGGCTGGGCTCGGATGCGTTTTGCATCGTCTGGGACGGCCGGCAGCTGCAGGGCCTGAACGCCTCGGGCTGCGCGCCGCAGGGCTGGACGCCCGAGTACTTCGCCGCCAAGTACGGCGCCGAGGCCACCACCCCGCCGCGGCGCGGCTGGGACAGCGTCACGGTGCCGGGCGCCGTGGCCGGCTGGACGGCCCTGCACGAGCGCTACGGCCGGCTGCCCTTCGCCGACCTGCTGGCCCCGGCCATCGAGTGCGCCGAGCGCGGCTATGCGGTGCCCGTGATCGTGCAGGACAAGTGGCGCCGGGCCGCGGCGCTGGCCGAGCTGACCGGGCAGCCGGGGTTCGCCCAGGCCTTCCTGCCGCGCGGCCGCGCGCCCGAGGTGGGCGAGCGCTTCGCCTTCCCCGAGGCCGCGCGCACGCTGCGCCTGGTGGCCCAGACCCGCGGCGAGGCCTACTACCGCGGCGAGATCGCCGCCGCCATCGCCGCCCACGCCCGGGCCCACGGCGGCGCCATGACCGAGGCCGACCTGGCCGCCTACCGCCCGGAGTGGGTGGCACCGATCGGGCGCGACTACCGCGGCTGGCGGCTGCACGAGATCCCGCCCAACGGGCAGGGCATCGCGGCGCTGATCGCGCTGGGCCTGCTCGAGAAGTTCGATGTCGCGGGCCTGGCGCTGGACGGCGCGGCCTCGCAGCACCTGCAGATCGAGGCCATGAAGCTGGCCTTTGCCGACGTCTACAAGTACGTCGGCGAGCCGCGCACGATGCGGCTGACGCCGGCGCAGATGCTCGACGACGCCTACCTGGCGCGCCGCGCGAAGCTGATCGACCCGCAGCGGGCGCAGGACTTCGGCCCCGGCCACGGCCCCATCGGCGGCACGATCTACCTCACGGCGGCGGATGCCAGCGGCATGATGGTCAGCTTCATCCAGAGCAACTACATGGGCTTCGGTTCGGGCATCGTCGTGCCGGGCTACGGTCTGAGCCTGCAGAACCGCGGTCACGGCTTCACGCTCGACGCCAGCAGCGACAACCTCGTCGGCCCGGGCAAGCGGCCCTTCCACACCATCATCCCGGCCTTCGTCACCCGGGACGGCCGGCCGGTGATGAGCTACGGCGTGATGGGCGGGGACATGCAGCCGCAGGCGCACATGCAGACCCTGGTGCGCATGCTCGA
>JAGWMW010000165.1 GCA_028871575.1 Burkholderiales bacterium
CGCGTGATCGAGGAGGGCGCGCCGAGGCGTAGTGGCGGGCCAGCTCGGCCTCGGTCACGTAGCCGGTCACGCGCACGTTCGGGCCGGCCAGGGCCTGCACCTCGGGGCTGGGATTGGAGCCCACGAGCCACAGCGTCAGCTCGGGCTGCTCGGCCAGCAGCGCCGGCAGCACCTCGGCACAGAACCAGGTGGCGGCATCGACGTTGGGCGGGTGCGCGAAGCCGGCCACGAACAGCAGGTCGCGCCGCTGGGCCAGGTCGGCGGCGCGGGCCTCGGCGATCTGGTCGAAGTAGTAGGCCTGCACCTGGCGGGCGGTGGCGCTGCAGCCGCGGCGCGCCAGGTTCTCGGCCACATAGGCGGCTTCGGCCGCCGAGGGGTAGCAGACTTCGTCCACCAGCGCCCAGACCTGTTCTTCCAGGGCCCGGAAGCGCTGCTCGTCAGCCAGCAGGCGTGCCGGGTTCGGGCTGCACTGCAGCTGGGCCGCCAGGCGCAGGTGGTGCACGTCGTGGCCGTAGTAGGCGATGCGCGCCTGCGAATGGGCGCGGATGTCGGCCACGTACTGGATGGCGACCTCGGGCCGGCTGAGCAGCACGGCGTCGAGGTGGCGCCCATGGTCCTTCATCCACTTGCCGAACTGGCCCGCGTACTCGTCCCCGTAGAACACTTCGACGCCCAGCTGCTGCAGCTCCCGCGTGTAGGTCGGGTCGCGCTTCAGGTTGTCGGGCCAGAACTTCACGCTCCAGCCCAGGTCGAGGTAGGTGCGGATGAACTGGAACATCGTGCGCGAGCCGGCGTCGCGGTCGGGCTGCGGAACGTAGTGGTCGACGACCAGCAGGTGCGGCCGGCCGCGCGAGCGGTCGCGCGCGACCATCACGTTCTCGCCGTTCGGGAAGTGATCGTCGCGCAGCGTCGCGTGCCAGCGCTCGCGCAGCTTGAGCTGGTTGGCCACCTGCCAGGCCTTGCCGCCGCTGGCCACGTCGGTGCCGTGCGAGATGCCTTCGTGGTGGACCACGCGAGACTCCGGCTGGTAGTACACCTTCAGGCCCAGCGCGCGGACGCGGAAGGCGAGGTCGCTGTCCTCGCAGTAGGCCGGCACGTAGAGCTCGTCGAAGCCTGCGAGCTGGCGGAAGGTCTCGCGGCGGATCAGCAGCGAGGCGCCCGAGCAGTAGTCGGCCTCGCGCAGGTAGCCGTAGACGCTGCGTTCGGGGTCGTCCAGGCGGCCGTAGTTCCAGGCGCTGGCGTCGCTCCAGAGGATGCCACCGGCCTCCTGCTGGCGGCCGTCGGGGTAGAGCAGGCGCGAGCCGACCATGCCGCAGTCGGGCCGGCTGTCGAACACGCGCAGCATCGAATCCAGCCAGTCGGGCTGGACCTCGGTGTCGTTGTTCAGGAACACGATGTACTCGCCGCGGGCCAGCCGGCCGGCGGCGTTGCACGAGCGCACGAAGCCCAGGTTCTTCGGGTGGCGCAGGTAACGCAGGCCGGGCACCTCGGCCAGGCGGTCGATGCAGGGGTCGGGCGAGGCGTCTTCGGCGACGATGACCTCCACCGCCGCGGCCGGCAGGTGCTGCTGGATCGAGCGCAGGCAGGCCAGGGTGTAGGCGTACTGCCCGTAGCAGGGGATGACGATGCTGACCCGCGGCGCCTCGTGCACCGGAAACCTCAGCGCGCGCAGCGTGGCTTCGAGCTCAGCGGCCGGGGCCGGTGCCGGCCCCGGCGGCGGGCGCTTCCAGCGCCGGCGCAGGGCCTTCCACCCGTCGCGCACGGCCACCCTCGCCGCATGCAGCGGCCGGGTGTAGCGCCACGAGCGAGATCGCAGCATCTGCGCCAGGCGCTGGCGGTCGCGCTGCAGGTCCTGCTCCAGGCGCTGCAGCGCCAGGCGGTCGGCGGCGCTCTCGCTGTGCAGCTTCTGGATCAGGGCCTGCGCTTGAGCCAGCTCGTGCTCTTGAACCCGGGGTGGGCGCAGCGCCGATTCGAGCCCGGCGGCCTTGCGCGCCAGGCGCTCGTGCTCGGCCGTCAAGGTGCCTATCCGGTCGCGGGCGGCGATGAGCTCGCGGTCGGTGGCCTGGGCCCAGCGCGCCACCTGCTCGTGCTCGGCGGTCAGGCTGCCCAGGCGCTCGCGCGTCGCATTGATCTCGACATGGGTGGCCTGCGCCCAGCGCGCGACGGCGCGGTGCTGCGCCAGCAGGTCTTCGCGCTCCGAAAACAGCAGCGACGGTGCCGCCGCGGGCAGGACTGCGGCCGGCCCGCCGGCCAGCGCGATGAAGTACACGGGGTCGGGCAGCACCGCGGTGCGGGGCTCGACGCCGCGGCCGCTGTCGGCCAGCGCGGCGTAGGCCGGTGCCGTCGTCTCGGGGTCGATCGGGTAGACGGCCGTGCCCAGCGCCATGCGCTGGCCGAAGACCTGCACGCGCTCGAAGTGGCGCGTCAACAGCGCCTTGAATTCGGGCAGGTCGAGCTCCTTGACGTGGAACTCGTTGCGCTGCGGGTTCTGGGCGTCGTAGACCGGCCGGTTGGGGGAGGACATGACCAGCAGGCCGCCCGGCCGCAACACGCGCCGGATCTCGGCCAGCATCTCCTCGTGCCGGTCGTGGTGCTCGAGGGTCTCGAAGGACACGACCAGGTCGACCGACGCGGCGGGCAGCGGCACGCGGGCCGCGTCGCCCTGCAGGAACCGCAGCCCCGGGCGGTCGCCATACAGCCCCTGCGCATGGGCCACCGCCTCGGCCGAGAGATCGACCCCCAGCACGCTGCGGGCGCCGGCCTCGGCCAGCATCAGGCTGCCGTAGCCCTCGCCGCTGGCCAGGTCGAGCACGTCCTTGCCGGCGGCCAGGCCGTGGCACCAGGCGTAGCGGTGCAGGTGTTCGAGCCGGATCTCCCCGGGCTCGGTGGGGACGTAGCGCTCGCCCGTGAATTCCAGCGGATTGATTTTCATGACGGCTGCCTGGTGGGTGCCACCCCGCTTGCCGCCATCGGACGCTGCAGGGAATGCCCAGAGTTTCAGGGTTATCCCGCAATCTTCACCGCAATTGCGTTTCGCTCGATTGCTCTTTCATCCCTACTGTGTAAGGACCCTGCGCGACCGTGGCGGCCCGGGCACGCACCCGGGCCGCAATGTAACGTTTGACTACAAGCCGGCCGCGGCGGGCGGGCTGGGCGCAGCCCAGCCCTGGGGTCGCTCAGGACGTGGCCGTGGCCGAGGCCAGCACCGGATAGTCCGTGTACCCCTTCGCCCCGCCGCCGTACAGCGTGGCCGGGTCCAGCGCGTTCAGCGGCGCGTCTTCGCGCAGCCGGCGGCCGAGGTCGGGGTTGGCGATGAAGGGCTTGCCGAAGGCCACCAGGTCGGCGCTGCCGTTGTGCACGGCCTCCAGCGCCATCTGGCGCGTGTAGCCGTTGTTGACCATCCAGGCGCCCTGGAAACGCCGGCGCAGCGCGGCGTAGTCGAAGGGGGCGAAGTCGCGCGCGCCGCCGGTGGCGCCTTCCACCACGTGCAGGAAGGCCAGGTTCAGCGGCGCCAGCTCGGCCACCGCCTGCTCGTACAGGGCCTGCGCCTGGCTGTCGGGGCCGGCGTCGTTGGCCGGGGTCACGGGCGACAGGCGCAGCCCCGTGCGGCCGCCGCCGATGGCGCGCGTGACGGCCTGCATCACCTCGCGCAGGAAGCGGGTGCGGTGCTCGATCGGGCCGCCGTAGCCGTCGCTGCGGTCGTTGATGCTGTCGCGCAGGAACTGCTCGATCAGGTAGCCGTTGGCGGCGTGGATCTCCACCCCATCGAAGCCAGCCTCGAGCGCGCGCTCGGCGGCGCGGCGGTACTGCTGCACCACGCCCGGGATCTCCTCGGTGCGCAGCGCGCGCGGGGCCGAGACGTCGCCGAAGCCGCCGGCGATGTAGGTCTTGCTCTTGGCCGCCCGCGCCGTGCTGGACACCGGCGCCTGCCCGTTCGGCTGCAGCGAGACATGCGAGATGCGGCCCACGTGCCACAGCTGCACCACGATGCGGCCGCCGCGGGCGTGCACGGCGTCGGTGACGCGGCGCCAGCCGGCCACCTGCTCGGCGTTGTGCAGCCCCGGGGTGTCGAGGTAGCCCTGGCCTTCGGGGCTGATCTGCGTGGCCTCGGTGACGATGAGGCCGGCGCCGGTGGCGGGGTCGGCACGCTGGGCGTAGTACTCGGCCATCAGGGCGTTGGGCACCTGGCCGGGGCTGGCGCGGTTGCGCGTCAGCGGGGCCATGACGATGCGGGTGGCGAGGTCGATCTCGCCGAGGCGGAGGGGGTCGAAAAGTGTGCTCATGGTCCGAGATTACTGCACTGCAGCATTTTTGGGGCGGCCAAGGTCTTGGGCGGGCCGGGCCGGGCCGGTGCGGGCGCGTGGCACAGTCCCGCGATGCTCGCCTACCGCCATGCCTTCCACGCCGGCAACCATGCCGACGTGCTCAAGCACACCGTGCTCGCGCAGGTGCTGCGGCACATGAACCGCAAGGACAAGGGCTGGCGCTACATCGACACCCATGCCGGCGCCGGCGGCTATTCGCTGCAGGGCGACTACGCCCTCAAGCGCGGCGAGTTCGAGCAGGGCATCGCCCGCCTGTGGGGCCGCGCCGACCTGCCGGCGCCGCTGGCCGATCTGGTGGCCCTGGTGCGGCAGTTCAACGCCGGCAAGGGCCTGATCCAGTACCCGGGCTCGCCCGCCATCGCGCAGGCGCTGATGCGGCCGCAGGATCAGCTGCGCCTGTCCGAGCTGCACCCCACCGACCACAAGATCCTGGCCAGCTACCTGGGCGACGTGCCCGGCGCCGAGGTCAAGCTCGGTGACGGCTTCGCGTCGCTGAAGGCGCAGCTGCCCCCGCCCACGCGCCGCGGCGTGCTGCTGATCGACCCGCCCTACGAGATCAAGACCGACTACGCGCGCGTGCTGGCCGCGCTGCGCGAGGCGCTGGAGCGCTTTCCCGAATGCGTGGTGCTGATCTGGCTGCCGCAGCTGCAGCTGATCGAGGCCACGCAGCTGCCGCCGCGGCTGAAGGCCGCCGCCGATGCCGGCGCCCGCAAGGGCTGGCTGCATGCGCGGCTGACGGTGGCGCCGGCCGAGCCGGGCGGCTTCGGCCTGCTGGGCAGCAGCGTGTTCATCGCCAACCCGCCGCACACGCTGCACGACGAGCTGCAGTCGGTGCTGCCCTGCCTGGCCCAGGCGCTGGCGCAGTTCGACGGCGCCAAGAGCGCGCTCGACCGCTCGGCCCGCGCCTGAGCGGCTGCGGCGCTAGACCCCGCGCGCCCGGTCGGCCTCGAACCGCGAGCGCCAGGCCTCGAAGCGGTCCTCGTCCAGCGCCTGGCGCACCTCACGCATCAGGTTCAGGTAGTAGTGCAGGTTGTGGATGCTGGCCAGCATCGGCGCCAGCATCTCGCCGCAGCGCTCGAGGTGGTGCAGGTAGGCGCGGCTGAAGTGCGCGCAGGCATGGCAGGCGCAGGTCTCGTCGAGGGGCCTTGCATCGTCGCGGTGGCGCGCGTTGCGGATCTTCAGGTCGCCGTAGCGGGTGAAGAGGTGGCCGTTGCGGGCGTTGCGGGTGGGCATCACGCAGTCGAACAGGTCGACGCCGCAGGCCACGCCCTCGACCAGGTCCTCGGGCGTGCCCACGCCCATCAGGTAGCGCGGCTTGTGCGCCGGCAGCCGCTGCGGGGTGTGGGCCATGATGCGCCGCATCTCGTCCTTGGGCTCGCCCACGCTCACGCCGCCGATGGCGTAGCCCGGCAGGTCGAGCTCGGCCAGCGCCGCGGCCGAAGCCTCGCGCAGCGGCTCGAACATGCCGCCCTGCACGATGCCGAACAGCGCGTTGGGGTTGCCCAGGCGGGCGAACTCGTCGCGGCTGCGCCGGGCCCAGCGCAGGCTGAGCTCCATCGAGGCGCGCGCCTCGGCCTCGGTGGTGGGCCGGCCGGCCATCTGGTAGGGCGTGCACTCGTCGAGCTGCATCGCGATGTCGCTGTTCAGCACGGTCTGGATCTGCATGCTGATCTCGGGCGTGAGGAACAGCCGGTCGCCGTTGACGGGCGAGGCGAAGTGCACGCCCTCCTCGCTGATCCGGCGGCCGCGGCCGTCGGCGCCGGCCAGGCTCCAGACCTGGAAGCCGCCGCTGTCGGTGAGCATCGGCCGCGGCCAGGCCTCGAAGCGGTGCAGGCCGCCGAAGCCGCGCACCACGTCCAGACCCGGCCGCAGCCAGAGGTGGAAGGTGTTGCCCAGGATGATCTCGGCGCCCATCTCCAGCAGCGAGCGCGGCAGCACGCCCTTGACGGTGCCGTAGGTGCCCACCGGCATGAAGGCGGGCGTCTGGACCACGCCGTGGTTCAGGCCCAGGCGGCCGCGCCGGGCCCCGCCGGCCGTCTTGTGGAGCTCGAAATTCAGCATCCGCCGGATTGTCGCTGCCGCCTCCCGCAGGGCCTGCGGCGCTTCCCGCGCCACCGTCGGCCCCTGCATCGGCGTCACCAACGCAGGCGCCGCCGCGGCGCCGATCGGCATAGAGTGGCCGTCAGTCCCGCGCCCCTGTGCCCTGCGCCCCATCTTCATTGCAAGGAACCGCCATGACCGAAGACGAAGTCCGCCAGCAGGCGTTCGCGATGCCGATCCACAACCCGGCCTTCCCGCCCGGGCCCTACCGCTTCGTCGACCGCGAGTACCTGATCGTCACCTACCGCACCGACCCCGACGTGCTCGCGCGCCTGATCCCCGCGCCGCTGAAGCTGGCCGAGCCGGTGGTGAAGTACGAGTTCATCAACATGCCCGACTCCACCGGCTTCGGGCACTACTGCGAATCGGGGCAGGTGATCCCGGTGACGCTGGGCGGCGAGGCGGGCGGCTTCGTGCTGTCGATGTACCTCGACGACCACCCGCCGATTGCCGCCGGCCGCGAGCTCTGGGGCTTCCCGAAGAAGCTCGGCCACCCCGAGCTGCGCGTGCATGCCGACACCCTGATGGGCACGCTGGACTACAGCGACTTCCGCGTCGCCACCGGCACCATGGGCTTCAAGCACCGGGCGATGGACCGCGACAAGGCCCGGGCCGCCCTGGCGGCGCCGACCTACCTGCTGAAGATCATCCCGCACGTGGACGGCACGCCGCGCATCTGCGAGCTGGTGCGCTACACGCTGACCGACATCGAGGTCAAGGGCGCCTGGACCGGCCCGGGCGCGCTGGACCTGCGCGACCACGCGCTGGCCCCGGTGGCCGACCTGCCCGTGCTCGAGGTGCTGTCCACCGTGCACATCCTGGCCGACCTCACGCTGCCGCTGGGCACCGTGGCGCACGACTACCTGGGGCGATAAGGCCGAGTGAACCGGCTGTTGCGCCTCAAGCAAACGTGGCTCTGCCACTTTGCTTGAACCCCCGCGGGGGGCGGGCTGGGCGCAGCCCGGCCCTGGGGGCGCTCT
>JAGWMW010000166.1 GCA_028871575.1 Burkholderiales bacterium
CCCCGCGGGCCCGGCGGGCAGGCCGGGCCGCGAGGCGCGGCCAAGGGCCGGCCCCGCGGCGGGCCGAAGGGCGGCCCGCGCGGCGGGCCCGGCCGATAAGCCACGCTAGAATCGAGAGCTTTGCCAAGTCGTTGATTCAGGAGAACATTTCGATGGCCACCCCGACCCCTGCCGAACGCACGCTCTCGATCATCAAGCCCGACGCCGTGGCCAAGAACGTGATCGGCCAGATCTACGCCCGCTTCGAGGCCGCGGGCCTGAAGATCGTGGCCGCGCGGATGGCGCAGCTCTCGCGCAGCGAAGCCGAGGCCTTCTACGCCGTGCACAAGGCGCGGCCGTTCTTCAACGACCTCGTGGCCTTCATGATTTCGGGCCCGGTGATGATCCAGGTGCTGGAAGGCGCGGGCGCGATCGCGAAGAACCGCGAGCTGATGGGCGCCACCGACCCCAAGAAGGCCGACAAGGGCACGATCCGCGCCGACTTCGCCGACAGCATCGATGCCAACGCCGTGCACGGCTCCGATGCGCCCGAGACGGCGGCGGTCGAGATCGGGTTCTTCTTTCCGGCGATGAGCATCCACTCCCGCTGAAGCGACTTCCGGCCTGCGCGCGGTGCGATGAGCATCAACCTGCTCGGCTTCGACCTCGAGGGCCTGGCCGCCTACTGCCAGGGCCTGGGCGAGAAGCGCTTCCGCGCCGTGCAGCTGTACCGCTGGATCCACCAGCGCGGCGAGGCCGATTTCGCCCGCATGTCCGACCTGGCCAAGTCGCTGCGCGTCCGGCTCGACGGCGTGGCCTTGGTGCAGGGCCTGCCGCCCTTGAGCGAACACCGCTCGGCCGACGGCACCGTGAAGTGGCTGTTCGACGTCGGCGCCGGCGACGCGGTCGAGACTGTGTTCATCCCCGAGGCCGACCGCGGCACGCTGTGCATCTCGTCTCAGGCCGGCTGCGCGGTGGGCTGCCGCTTCTGCTCCACCGGCCACCAGGGCTTCAGCCGCAACCTGGGCACGGCCGAGATCGTGGCCCAGCTCTGGGCCGCCGAGCACCGGCTGCGCGCCGCGCTGTCGTTGCCCGAGGGCCGGCGCGCCATCGACAACGTGGTGATGATGGGCATGGGCGAGCCGCTGCAGAACTACGCCGCGCTGCTGCCGGCGCTGCGCACGATGCTCGACGACCATGGCTACGGGCTGTCGCGGCGGCGCGTGACGGTGTCCACCTCTGGGGTGGTGCCGATGATCGACCGCCTGCGCCAGGACTGCCCGGTGGCCCTGGCGGTGTCGCTGCACGCCCCCGACGACGCCTTGCGCGACGCCCTGGTGCCGTTGAACCGCAAGTACCCGCTGGACGAGCTGCTGGCGGCCTGCGAGCGCTATCTCAGCGCCGCGCCCCGCGACTTCATCACCTTCGAGTACTGCATGCTCGACGGCGTGAACGATGCCCCCGAGCAGGCCCGGGCCCTGCTGCGCCTGGTGCGCGACCGGCTGCCCTGCAAGTTCAACCTCATCCCGTTCAACCCCTTCCCGGCCTCGGGCCTGCGGCGCTCGCCGCCCGAGCGCGTGCAGGCCTTCGCCCGGGTGTTGCAGGACGGCGGCCTCGTCACCACGGTCCGCAAGACCCGCGGCGACGACATCGACGCCGCCTGCGGCCAACTCGCCGGCGAGGTGCAGGACCGCACGCAGGTGGCCGCGCGCCGCGCGCGTGCGGCAGGCCTGGCCGGTCGCGTGATCCCGATCGCCGGCCCGGGCCCGGCCGTGGCGGGGCGGCCGTGACGGCGGCCCGCCGGACCCCGGCTGCGGTTCTGGCCTTGGCGCTGGCCGCGGTGCTGGCCGCGGCGCTGCCGGGCTGCGTCACCCAGACCCAGGGGGGCGCCAACGCCGTCGAGCACACCCCGACCGAGGCCGACAGGGAGCGCGGTGCCGACGTGCACCTCGAGCTCGCCAGCCTGTACCTGGGCCGCGGCCAGACCGCGACCGCTTTGGGCGAGATCAAGCAGGTGCTGGCCGTCAAGCCCGACCTGCCCAAGGCCTACGACCTGCAGGGCCTGATCTACGCGGCGCAAGGCGACAACGGCCGCGCCCAGGCCAGCTTCGAGCGCGCGCTGCAACTGGCGCCCGGCGATGGCGGCACGCTGCACAACTATGGCTGGTTCCTGTGCCAGCAGGCTCAGTACGAGCAGGCCGATGCGCAGTTCGCCAAGGCGCTGGCCGAGCCCCGCTACCGCGATGCCGAGCGCACCCTGCTGGCGCGCGGCGTCTGCCAGGCGCGTGCAGGGCACTGGGCCCTGGCCGAGCGCACGCTGTCGCGTTCCTACGAGCTCGACCCGGCCAACCCGGCCACGGCCTACAACCTCAGCGACGTGCTGCTGCACCTGGGCCAGCTCGACCGGGCCCGGTTCTACGTCGGCCGCATCAACGCCAGTCGCGAGCAGTCGACGGCGCAGAGCCTGTGGCTGGCGGTCCGCATCGAGCACCGCGCCGGCAGGCCGGAGGCCGCTCGCGTGCTGGGCCGGCAGCTGCTCGACCGCTTCCCGAAGTCGCCTGAGGCGCTGCGCTACGAGGCCGGCAAGTTCGATGAGTGACGCCCGATGAGCCCCGCCTGGCCGCCCGAAGGGGCTCGCACCGCAGTGCGCGGCACGGAGGTCCCTCTGATGCGCCCCGCCCGGCCGCCCGAAGGGCCCCGCACCGCAGTGCGCCGCACGAAGGTTGCCTCATGAGCGACAGTGCGGCCGACACCGGCGCCAGCGCCGGCGCCCTGCTGCGCGCGGCCCGCGAGCAGCGCGGGCTGCACATCGCGGCGCTGGCCGCGGCCATCAAGGTCGCGCCGCGCAAGCTCGATGCGCTGGAGAACGACCGCTGGAGCGAACTGCCCGACGCCACGTTCACGCGCGCCCTGGCGCAGACCGTCTGCCGCACGCTGAAGATCGATGCCGGCCCGGTGCTCGAGCGCCTGCCGCCCGCGGCCGCCGCGACGCTGGAGGGCAGCGGGGGCGGGCTGAACATGCCTTTCCGCGACCGGCCCGGGCGCGAGGGCCCCGGCCTGGCGGGCTCGGCGATCCGTCCCCTGGTCTGGGCGGCTGGCCTGCTGATGCTCGCGGCGTTGGCCCTGTATTTCCTGCCTTCGGGGCTCTGGAGCCGGCACTCGTCGGCCAGCGGTCTGGCCGAGTCGACCTCGACCCCGACCTTGCCCGCGATCCCGCCCGCGCAGCCGGCCGCTGGGTCCGGGCCGTCGGAGCCTGCGGTGTCGCTGGCGCAGCCGGCGGCCGAGCCCGCCTCGAGCCCTCAGCCGCTCGAGGCGGCCTCGGCACCAGCGCTGGCGGCCGCCACTGGCGGGGTGCCGGCCTCGAGCCTCTCGGCAGCATCGGCATCGCCGGCGTCCTCGCCCGCTGCTGCGGTCGCGGCAGGCCAGCGGGTCGCTGCAGCCGCGAGCTTGCCGCCGGCAGTCGCGGCCGAGCCGGCCAGCACCAGCGCCGGCGCCGGCGCGGTGGGGCCGGCCGGGGCCGCGCGCGGCACGGTGCAGCTGCGCACCAGCGGCCCGTCCTGGGTCGAGGCCAGGGATGCCAACGGCCAGGTCCTGCTGTCGCGACTGCTGCAGCCGGGCGAGCGGCTGGGCCTGGACGGCGCGCTGCCGATCCGGCTCGTGATCGGCGATGCGACGGTGACGCAACTGCAGTTCCGCGGCCAGCCGGTCGATCTGGCCCCCAGCACGCGCGACAATGTCGCGCGGCTGCAGCTGCGCTGAATTGCGGCCGCCGCCCAGCTTCCTGCCGAGGCCCGCGATGACCCAGCCCGATTCGCCCGACCCCATCGACGCCGCTGCGCCCGCGCCGCGGCGATCTCGCCAGGCGCGCGTGGTCTGGGGCCGCGAGGTCGTCACCATCGGCGGCGATGCGCCGGTGCGGGTGCAGGCCATGACCAACACCGACACGGTGGACGTGATCGGCACCGCGATCCAGGTCAAGGAGCTCGCGCGGGCGGGCTCGGAGCTGGTGCGCATCACCGTCAACACGCCCGAGGCCGCCGAGGCGGTGCCGCACATCCGCGAGCAGCTCGACCGCATGGACGTGCACGTGCCGCTGGTCGGCGACTTCCACTACAACGGCCATCGCCTGCTGACCGACTACCCGGCGATGGCGCAGGCCCTGAGCAAGTACCGCATCAACCCCGGCAACGTGGGCAAGGGCGACAAGCGCGACCGCCAGTTTTCGATGATGGTCGAGGCGGCGGCGCGGTACGACAAGGCGGTGCGCATCGGCGTCAACTGGGGCAGTCTCGACCAGGAGCTGCTGGCCGAGCTGATGGACCTCAACGCGCAGCGCGCGCAGCCGCTGGACGCCAAGCAGGTGATGTACCAGGCGCTGGTGCAGTCGGCGCTGGGCTCGGCCGAGGTCGCGCGCGAGATCGGCCTCAATCCGGACAACATCATCATCAGCTGCAAGGTCAGCGGCGTGCAGGACCTGATCTCGGTCTACCGCGCGCTGGCCCGGCGCTGCGACTACGCGCTGCACCTGGGCCTGACCGAGGCCGGCATGGGCACCAAGGGCACTGTCGCCAGCGCCACCGCCTTGGGCGTGCTGCTGCAGGAAGGCATCGGCGACACCATCCGCGTCAGCCTCACGCCGCAGCCCGGCGAGGCCCGCACGCAGGAGGTGCTGGTGGCGCTGGAGATCCTGCAGTCGCTGGGCCTGCGCAGCTTCAACCCCAGCGTCACCGCCTGCCCGGGCTGCGGCCGCACCACCAGCACCACCTTCCAGGAGCTGGCCAAGCAGATCGACGACTTCCTGCGTGCCCAGATGCCGGTGTGGAAGGCCCAGTACCCTGGCGTGGAGACCCTGAAGGTGGCGGTGATGGGCTGCATCGTCAACGGCCCGGGCGAGAGCAAGCACGCCGACATCGGCATCAGCCTGCCGGGCACGGGCGAGGCGCCGGCGGCGCCGGTGTTCATCGACGGCGAGAAGGCGCTCACGCTGCGCGGCCCGGCCATCGCGCAGGAGTTCCACCAGCTGGTCGAGCGCTACATCGAGCGTCGCTTCGGCAGCGCCACCGCCGCGCACTGACGCGGCCGCGGCCCCGTCGCCGGTTCCTATCCGCAGCGCGCGTGCGCTGCCCCCCGTCATCGCGCCCCGACCTCCAAGTCTTCCCATGGCCGAAAGCATCCAAGCCGTCAAAGGCACGCATCCACCGCTGGTCGCGGTGAAGGGCATGAACGACATCCTGCCGCCCGATTCGGCGCGCTGGGACTGGTTCGAAGACACCGTGCGCGCGCTCATGCGCCGCTACGGCTACCTGGGCATCCGCACGCCCATCGTCGAGCCCACGCCGCTGTTCGTGCGCGGCCTGGGCCAGGTGACCGACATCGTCGAGAAGGAGATGTACTCGTTCACCGACAGCCTCAACGGCGATGCGCTGACGCTGCGCCCGGAAGGCACCGCCGGCGTGGTGCGGGCGGCGGTCGAGCACTCGATGCTGTACGACGGCGGCAAGCGCCTGTACTACATCGGCCCGATGTTCCGCCACGAGCGGCCACAGCGCGGGCGCTACCGCCAGTTCCACCAGGTGGGCGTCGAGGCGCTGGGCTTTGCCGGCCCCGACGTGGATGCCGAAGTCATCCTGATGTGCCGCACGCTGTGGCGCGAACTCGGCCTGACCGACGTGCGGCTGGACCTGAACTGCCTGGGCCGCAGCGACGAGCGCGCGGCACACCGCGCGGCGCTGATCGCGCACTTCGAGGCGCACCGCGAACTGCTGGATGCGCAGGCGCAGGCCCGGCTGCACACCAACCCGCTGCGCATCCTCGACACCAAGAACCCGGGCATGCAGGCCCTGGTCGAGGCCGCGCCCAGGCTGATGGACTACCTGGGCGAGGCCTCGCTCAGGCACTTCGATGCGCTGCGCGCGGTGCTCGATGCCGCCGGCCAGCCCTACCGCGTGAACCACCGCCTGGTGCGCGGCATGGACTACTACGGCCTCACGGTCTTCGAGTGGGTCACCGACCGCCTGGGCGCGCAGGGCACCGTCTGCGGCGGCGGCCGCTACGACGGCCTGGCCGAACTCGTGGGCGGCAAGGCGGCGCCCGGCATCGGCTGGGGCCTGGGCATCGAGCGCGTGCTCGACCTGCTGGCGCAAGGCGGCGTGCCGACGCCGCTGCCGCGGCCCGACGTCTATGCCGTGGTGCCGGCGCCCGAGGCGCTGCCGGTGGCGATGCAGGTGGCCGAGGCCTTGCGCGCCGCCGGCATCGCGGTGCTGATGCACGCCGCCGGCAAGGACGCCTGGGGCAGCATGAAGGCGCAGTTCAAGAAGGCCGACGGCAGCGGGGCGCGCACGGCCCTGATTTTCGGCGCCGAAGAGCTCTCGCGCGGCCTCGTGGCGCTGAAGCCGCTGCGCGATGCCGGCGCGGCCCAGACCACCCGCGCCATCGCCGACGTCGCGGCCTGGGCGCACGAACTGCGCACCGCATAATCGCGGACTTTTTCCGCTTCCGACCGATGGCCACACAACTCGACCTGCAAGAGCAGGAGCAGCTCGACGCGCTCAAGGCGTTCTGGAAGCAGCAAGGCAGCCTGATCACCTGGACCGTGGTGCTGGTGCTGGGCGCGCTGGCGGCCTGGAACGGCTGGCAGTACTGGCAGGGCAGCCAGGCCAGCCGGGCTGCCGACATGTTCGAGCAGCTCGACAAGGCGGCCGGTGCCGGCAACGCCGAGCTGGCCGGCCGCATCTTCGACGAGTTGCGCAGCCGCTACCCGCGCACCGCCTGGGCCGAGCAGGGCGCGCTCACGGTTTCCCAGGTCGAGCTGGCGCGCGGCCGCAGCGACGCCGCCCGGGCGGCGCTGGGCTGGCTGGGCGAGCACGCGGTCGAGCCCGAGATGCGCACCGTCGCGCGCCTGCGCCTGGCTGCGGTGCAGGCCGACGCCGGGCAGTACGCCGAAGTGCTGAAGACGCTGGACGGCGCCGATGCCCCCACCTTCGCCGCGCTGGTGGAAGACCGCCGCGGCGATGCGCTGCTGGCGCTGGGCCGCAAGGACGCGGCGCGCACCGCCTACCAGGCCGCCTACCAGGCAATGGACGAACGCCAGCTCTATCGCCGACTCGTCGAAGCCAAGCTGATGGCGCTGGGCGCGGCCCCGGCCGCCTCGGGCGCGGCGCCGGCGGTGGCCGCCACCGGCTCGGCTGCCACCGGGGCCGGTCCGGCCGGTTCCTCGGCCCCCACGGCCTCCGCCGGCTCCGGAGCCCGGCCATGACGGCGGCCCGCGGCAGCCTCCGCCCGGCCCGGCGCGGCCGGGCGGTGC
>JAGWMW010000167.1 GCA_028871575.1 Burkholderiales bacterium
ACCGGCGGCGGCAGCACCGGCGCCGCGGCCGCCGCCGGCGCTGGCGGCCCTGGCGGCGCCGGGCCGGCACAACCGCCGAGCCCCAGCGCGACCAGGGCCAGGGCCCCCAGCGCCTGCGCCAGCGCCAGCGCCCGCGCCGGCGCCTCAGTGCAGCGCACGGTAGATCTCCTGCGCCAGGTCCTTCGAGATGCCTTCCACCGTCGCCAGGTCCTCGACGCCGGCCCCGGCCACGCCGCGCAGGCCGCCGAAGTGCTGCAGCAGCCGGGCCCGCTTGCGCGGCCCCACGCCGGGAATGTCCTCGAGCCGGCTGCCGCCGGTGCGCACGCTGGCGCGCCGCGCGCGCATGCCCGTGATCGCGAATCGGTGGGCCTCGTCGCGGATCTGCGCCACCAGCATCAGGGCGGCCGAGTCGTGAGGCAGCGCGACCTTGGGCCGGCCGTCGGCGAACACCAGCTCCTCGAGCCCGACCTTGCGCCCCTCGCCCTTCTCGACGCCGGCGATCAGCGCGATGTCCAGGCCCAGCTCCTCGAACACCTCGCGCGCCATCGAGACCTGGCCGCGGCCGCCGTCCACCAGCACCAGGTCGGGCAGGCGCGCCGGGCCGCGGCGCGCTCGCCCTGCCGTCGGCACCGCGTCCGGCGCAGGCCGCGGCTCCGGCTCCGCCGCTGCACCGGCGTCGGAGGCCTGCGGGGGAGCACCGAAGTCACCCGTCGGGTGCAAGGCGCCGAAGGCATCTCGGACGGGGGCCGATCCCGCCTCGGCCAGCCTGGCGTAGCGCCGCATCAGGACCTGCCGCATCGCGGCGTAGTCGTCGCCCCCGGTGATGCCCTCGATGTTGAAGCGCCGGTATTGCCCGCTCTGCATCGCATGGCCTTCGTAGACCACGCACGAGGCCTGCGTCGCCTCGCCCGCGGTGTGGCTGATGTCGAAGCACTCGATGCGCAGCGCCGCCGGGTCGGCGATGTCCAGGTCCAGCGCCTCGATCAGCGCGCGCGTGCGGGCCTGCGCCGAGCCTTCCTCGGCCAGCAGTCGGGCCAGCGCGCGCTCGGCCCCCTGCACCGCCATCTCCAGCCACAGCCGGCGCTGCTCGCGCGGCTGGTGCTGGGCCCGCAGCCGCACGCCCGAGGCCTCGGACAGCGCCGCCAGCAGCGCCGCGTCGACCGGGTGGCTCAGCACCAGCAGCGGCGGCACCGGCTGGCCGATGTAGTGCTGGGCGATGAAGGCCTCGAGCACCGCGGTCTCGGGCGAGCGCTCGGGGGCCCCGACATCGAGTTCGTCGTCCTCGGGCGCCACCAGCGCCGCGGCCTCGTCGACATGGCTCGGGAAGTACGGCCGGTCGCCCAGGTGCCGGCTGCCGCGCACCATCGCCAGATTGACGCAGGCGCGGCCGCCGGCCACCTTCACGGCCAGGATGTCCACGTCCTGGTCGCTGGGGTTCAGGCTGCTTGCGTCCACCGTCTGCTGGTGCAGCACGCGCGACAGCGCCCCGATGCGGTCGCGCAGGGCGGCCGCCTGCTCGAAGTCCAGCGCCTCGGCGCGCGCCATCATCTGCGCCTGCAGGTCGTTCAGCACCTCGTGCGAGTCGCCGCGCAGGAAGCGCTCGGCGTCGCGCACGTCGCGCGCGTAGTCGGCCGGCGCGATCAGGCCCACGCACGGGCCCGAGCAGCGCTGGATCTGGTAGAGCAGGCAGGGGCGCGTGCGGTGGCTGTACACCGTGTCCTCGCAGGTGCGCAGGCGAAACACCTTCTGCATCAGCTGGATCGTCTGCTTCACCGCCCAGGCGTTCGGGTAGGGCCCGAAGTAGCGGTGCTTCTTGTCCACGGCGCCGCGGAAATACGCCATGCGCGCGCAGGTCGAGGCCGACAGCGCCGCGGCGCCCTCGGCGGGCCGGGTGCCGGTGAGCTTCAGGTAGGGGTAGCTCTTGTCGTCCCGGAACAGGATGTTGAACCGCGGGTTCAGCGTCTTGATCAGGTTGTTCTCGAGCAGCAGCGCCTCGGCCTCGCTGCGCACCACCGTGGTCTCCAGCCGGGCGATGCGGCTGACCATGCTGCCGATGCGCGTGCCGTCGTGGTCGCGGTGCAGGTAGCTGGCCACGCGCTTTTTCAGGCTGCGCGCCTTGCCCACGTAAAGCAGCCCGCCCTGGGCATCGAACCATCGGTAGACGCCGGGCAGGTGGGGCAGCGCCGCCACCTCGGCCAGCAGGCGGTCGCGGGCCTGGCCGGGGTCGTCGGGCGGGGCGGGGGTCGAGCCGGGAGACATCGGCGGCCATTGTCCCTGCGCTTCGATAATCCCGCGATGCCCGCGCCCCGCTGGACCGTGTTCTGCCGCGTCGTCGACAACCTGGGCGATGCCGGCGTGGGCTGGCGACTGGCCACCGGGCTGGCCGCGCTCGGGCAGCGCGTGCGGCTGGTCATCGACGACGCGGCGCCGCTGGCCTTCATGGCGCCGGGCGGCGCGCCGGGCGTGGAGGTGCAGCCCTGGCCGGGCCACGGGCACGGCGGCGATGCGGGCGGCGAAGTCGAGGTCGGCGACGTGGTGATCGAGGCCTTCGGCTGCGACCCGCCGCCGGCCTTCGTCGACGCGATGGCGGCGCGGGCGTCGCCGCCTGTCTGGATCAACCTCGAGTACCTCAGCGCCGAGGCCTATGTCGAGCGCTCGCACGGCCTGCCTTCGCCGCGGCCGGGCGGCCTCGTCAAGTGGTTCTACTACCCGGGCTTCACGCCGCGCACCGGCGGCCTGCTGCGCGAGCGCGGCCTGGCAGCCGCGCGGGCGGCCTTCGACCCGGCGGCCTGGCTGGCCTCGCAAGGCCTGCGGCGCGAGCCCGGCGAGCGCCTGGCCAGCCTGTTCTGCTACCCCGGCGCGCCGCTTGCGGCGCTGCTGCCGGTGCTGGCGCGCGAGCCCACGCGGCTGCTGGTGACGCAGGGCGTCGGGGCGGCACACGACGCCGCTCTGGGCGTGGCGCTGAAGGGCCTGCGCGTGCAGCGCCTGCCCTGGCTGAGCCAGGACGGGTTCGACCGCCTGCTCTGGGCCTGCGATCTCAACTTCGTGCGCGGCGAGGATTCGCTGGTGCGCGCGATCTGGGCCGGCGCGCCCTTCGTCTGGCAGGCCTACCCGCAGCACGACGGCGCGCACGCGGCCAAGGTCGAGGCGCTGCTGGCGCAGGCCGCGGCGGGGCCCGAGGTGGCCAGGCTGTGGCGGGCCTGGAACGGCCTGCCCGGCGCCGGCGAGGGCCTCGAGCTGCCCGAGCCGGCGCCCTGGGCCGCCTCGGTGCAGCGCTGGCGCCGCGGCCTGCTGGCGCAGCCCGACCTGGCCGCCGCGCTGCTGGCTTTCGCACGGGGCAAGGCGGGCACCGGCTGGTAGAATCGCGGGCTTTGCTTCGCGCAGGCACCTCGGCCCGCTCCGGCCGGGCAGCCCGCGCTCCACCGTCTGGATCCACGCCATGAAAATCGCCCAAGAAATCCGTGCCGGCAACGTCATCATGCAGGGCAAAGACCCGATGGTCGTGCTCAAGACCGAGTACAGCCGGGGCGGGCGCAATGCCGCCACCGTGCGGCTGAAGATGAAGAACCTGCTCAACGGCGGCGGCGCCGAGGTCGTCTTCAAGGCCGACGACAAGATGGACCAGATCGTGCTGGACAAGAAGGAATGCACGTACACCTACTTCGCCGATCCGATGTACGTGTTCATGGACAGCGAGTACAACCAGTTCGAGGTCGAGGCCGAGAACATGGGCGACGCGATCCAGTACCTCGAGGACAACATGCCGGTCGAGGTCGTGTTCTACGACGGCAAGGCGATCTCGGTCGAGCTGCCCACCACCGTGGTGCGCGAGATCAGCACCGAGCCGGCCGTCAAGGGCGACACCTCGGGCAAGGTGATGAAGCCGGCCAAGCTGGTGGGCACGGGCTTCGAGATCGCGGTGCCGCTGTTCGTCGAGAACGGCGACCGGGTCGAGATCGACACCCGCACCCACGAGTACAAGAAGCGGGTCTGAACCGAGGCCGGCGGGGCCCGGGGTCACGATCGCCGCGGGCACCTTCGGGTGCCCGTCGCCATTGGGCCGCGGCCTTTCGCCGGCGTCGGACGGCCTCGGCATCATCGCGCCCATGCCCTTCGACTTCGACGCCGCCGTCGTCGCGCCCCACCGGATGCAGCCCGGCCTGCGGCGGCTCGCCGCCGGCACCCCGCAGCTGACGCCGCTGCGCCCCGGGGCGCGGGCGCAGCGCGAGAAGCTGGCCGTGCTCTCGGCCTTTCCGGGCCAGGCCCTGTGCGCCGAGCCGGGGTTCGACGCCGGCCCGGCGCTGGACGCCTTGTGCCGCCACGCCGCGACCGAGCACCCTGGCCTCTGGGCCTGGGACGGCGTGCTCGCCACGGCGCACGGGCAAGGCGTGGCCGTGTCGTCGCGGGGCGACGTGGTTCGACGGACCGAAGGCGCCTTCGGCCTCGGCGACGAGGTGGCGCGCTGCCTGCGGGCGCTGCCTGCGGCCTGGCGCCTGGCGGGCCTGCTCGCGCTCTCGTTCGCCGAAGACCTGGCGCTCGTCGACACCGGCGCCGGCCGCATCCCCTGGCTGGCGGTGGCCCTGCCCAGCCACTGGGCGCCCGAGGCCAAGGTCGGCCGCCATTTCACCGAGGTGCACGGCCCGGTGGCCGACAACGCGCTGCTGCTGAAGGCCACCGAGGGCCTGATGCGGCTGGTGGCCGGGCCCGAGCGCTGGGAGCGCTTCGTCTGGACCGTCACCGACCACCTGCGCCTGCACGCCCACCCGGCGCATGTAGACCCGGCACGCTGGACGCGCCCGGACCCGGCCGCGGCCTGGTGGCGCACCGAGCACCAGACCTTCCTGCCCCTGCCCGGGCTGGGCCTGGCCGGGTTCACCATCCACGTCGAGCTGCAGCCCCTGGCCGTGGCGATGGCCCCGCCGGGCCGCGCCGCGGCGCTGCACGACGCGCTGGCCAGCATGAGCCCGGCCGTGCTGCGCTACCGCGGCCTGCACCCCGTGCGCGAGCCGCTGCTGGCCTGGCTGCGCGCGCGCCGCGACGGCGGCGGCCCGGCTTGAAGACGCGGCCCATCGAGCCGGCGCGGATCGAGTTCGGCGCCGACCCGGCCGAGCCGCCGCGCTCGGCCGAGTACGGCGACCTCTACCACTCGCGCATCGGTGCCCTGGCCCAGGCCGCCCACGTGTTCCTGCAGGGCAACGGGCTGCCGGGGCGGTGGGCCGGCCGCGCGCGCTTCACGGTGCTGGAGCTGGGCTTCGGCCTGGGCAACAACTTCCTCGCCACCTGGCAGGCCTGGCAGCGCGACCCGCAGCGCTGCGAACGGCTGAATTACGTGGCCATCGAGCGCCACCCGCCGCGGGCGGCCGACCTCGCGCGTGCCCATGCCCGCACGCCGCTGCCGGCGCTGGCGGCGGCGCTGTGCCGCGCCTGGCCGCCGCTCACCCCGAGCCTGCACCCGATGGCCTTCGACGACGGCCGGGTGCAGTTGCTGCTGGCCCTGGGCGACGTGGCCGATCTGCTGCCCGCGCTGCAGCTGCAGGCCGACGCCTTCTACCTCGACGGCTTCGCCCCGCTCACGAACCCGGCGATGTGGCAGCCGCGCGTGCTGAAGGCGCTCGGCCGCAAGGCCGCCCCCGGGGCCACGCTGGCCACCTGGAGCGTGGCGCGCGGCCTGCACGCCGGACTGGCCACGGCCGGCTTCGCGGTCGAGCGCGCGCCCGGCATCGGCGGCAAGCGCGAGATCAGCCTGGCGCGGCACGCCCCGCGCCAGCGGCCCTCGCCGGGCCCCGGCCCCGCCACGCAGGCCAGGTCAGACGCCGGGCCCGCCGAGGCCCTGGTGGTCGGCGCCGGCCTGGCGGGTGCCGCCACGGCGCGCGCACTGGCCGACCTGGGCCTGCAGGTCACCGTGGTCGAAGGCCGCGATGTGCCCGCCGACGCCGCATCGGGCATCCCCGCGGGCCTCTTCCACGGCAGCCTGAACGCCGACGACGGCCCGCATGCGCGCCTGTACCGTGCCGCCGCGCTGTACGCCGCGCGCGAGTACGCTGCCGCCCTCGCGGACGGCGTGCCCGGCAGCGCCGCGGGCCTGCTGCGGCTGGAGATGCAGGCCGGCGACGCCGGCGCGATGCAGGCGCTGCTGGCCCGGCTGGCGCTGCCGCCCGAGTACGTGCAGGCGCTGGATGCCGGCGCGGCCTCGGCCTGCGCCGGCATCGCGCTGGCGCATCCGGCCTGGTTCTATCCGGCCGGCGGCTGGATTGCGCCGGCCGCCTGGGTGGCCGCCTTGCTCGACTCGCCGCGGATCCGGCTGCGCACGGGCACGCGGGCAGCCCGCCTGCGGCGCGCTGCCCAGGGCCGCTGGCAGCTGTGCGACGCAGCCGGCGGCCCGCTGGCCGAAGCACCGATCGCGGTGCTGGCCAACGCCGAGGGCGCCGCGCCGCTGCTGGCTTCGCTCGAGCCGGACCCGGTGCCGCAGGCCTGGCGCTGGCCGCTGTCGCGCACCCGCGGGCAGGTCACGCAGTGGGCCGGGGCCGACACCGGCCTGCGCCTGCCCCTGGCCGGCGACGGCTACGCCCTGCCCTGGCCCGGCGGCGGCCTGCTGTGCGGCGCCACCCGCGACGAGCAGCCGCTGGACCTGGCCTCAGGCACCGAGGACGACCCTCGGCCGCGAGACGCCGACCATCGGCGCAACCTCGCGCGGCTGCATCGACTCACGGGCCTGGAGGTGCCCGCCGACCCGGGCGGCTGGCAGGGCCGGGTGGGCTGGCGGCTCGCCAGCGACGACCGGCTGCCGGTCTGCGGCGCGGTGCCGCTGGCCACCCAGCCCGCCGGGCAGCGGCTGGACCAGGCCCGGCTGCTGGCGCGCGAGCCCGGCCTGTTCGTCATTGCTGCCCTGGGCTCGCGCGGGCTCACGCTGGCGCCGCTGCTGGCGCGGCTGGTCGCGGCCCAGGCCACCGGCCATCCGTGGCCGCTGGAGCAGGACCTGGTGGATGCCATCGACCCGGGCCGCTGGCTGGTGCGCGCGGCGCGCCGGTCGGGGATGCCGGTGCCGGCGCAGGGCCGGGGCGTTGCCGGCGACGCCGGCGATCAGCCCTCGCCGGGCTGACCGGCCGCAGCCGGCGGCTCGGCCGCTTCGTCGCTGTCGGGCTCGTCGGCCACGGGCGGCAGGCCGGCCGCCTTGCGCGCAGCCTTCTCGCGCTCCTTCTCTTCCTTCTT
>JAGWMW010000168.1 GCA_028871575.1 Burkholderiales bacterium
GGTGGAGATCGAAGCCCCGGACGAGCTGAAGACGCTGCTGGAGACCAACCTCGACCTGGTGCGCCTGGGCAAGCTCGCCCGCAACGAAGTGGACGGCAGCGAGTGGTCGCGCCTGATCGACGCGACCCCGTCGCAGGCGCGCCAGCTGCTCGAGACCGAGGGCTACTTCAACCCCACGATCACGCTGCGGCGCGAGCCGGCGCAGCGCCCGGGCGAGCCCGACCTGGTGCGGCTGCAGGTGGTGCCGGGCCCGCGGGCGCGCATCGGCAAGGTCACGATCGAGGCCGAGGGCGCGCTGCAGTCCGGCGCGGCCGCGAAGGAGCCGCACGCGGTGCAGACCCTGGCCCTGCTGCGCCGCGACTGGGAGCTGCCGGTCGGGCACGCCTTCCGCAACGGCGACTGGAATGCCGCCAAGGCCGCGGCGCTGGCGCGGCTGCGCGCAGCCGGCTACGCCACGGCGGTGTGGATCGGCTCGGGCGCCGAGGTCGACACCGCCACCCAGCGCGTGCAGCTCTACCTGGTGGCCGACAGCGGGCCGCTGTTCCGCTACGGCGAGCTGCGGGTGGAGGGCCTGGTGCGGCAGGACCTGGCCTCGGTGGCCAACCTCGTGGGCGCGGCCCGGGGGGCGCCGGTGACGGAGTCGCTGCTGCTGGACCTGCAGGACCGGCTGCAGAAGTCGGGCCTGTTCCAGACCGCCAGCGTGACGCTCGACCCCGACCCGGCGCAGGCCGAGGACGCGCGCATCCTGGTGCGCGTGCGCGAGGCGCCGGTGCAGACCGCCACCTTCGGCGTGGGCATCAGCGCCAACACCGGGCCGCGCGCCTCGGTCGAGCACTACTACCGGCGCCCGTTCGGCTACGCCTCGACGGTGCACACCCAGCTCGAGTACGGCCGGCTGCACAAGCTCTGGAACACGCAGATCACCGGCAACGCCAACGCCGACCTCAACCGCGACCTGCTCGCCGGCACGGTCGAGCAGCTGTTCTCCAGCACCGACCAGGTGCTGTCCAAGCGCGTTCGCCTGGGCCGCACGCAGGACACGCAGCGCATCGAGCGCTTCTACTTCGTCGAGGCCGAGCGGTCCACGCGCCAGACCTTCGACAACGTGATCAACACCCAGGCCATCGCGGTCTCGCTGAACTACCAGGGCGGCCGGCGCGAGCTCGACAGCCTGGTGCTGCCCACGCGCGGCTACACCTTCACCGGCCAGGCCGGCATCGGCCGGTCCCACGGCAGCAACGCCGTGCCGGGGCCCTTCACGCGGCTGTACCTGCGCGCCACCGGCTACCTGCCGCTGGGCGGGCAGTGGTACAGCCAGGGCCGCATCGAGTTCGGCCAGGTCTTCCTGCGCTCGAACATGGTGGTGCCCGAGTCGCAGCAGTTCCGCGCCGGCGGCGACGAGTCGGTGCGCGGCTACGACTACCGCAGCCTGGGCCCCATCGTCGACGGCTCGGTGGGCAGCGGCAACGTGCTCTACACCACCAGCGTCGAGCTGGCGCACCCGATCGTGCGCTCGCTGCCGGCGCTGTGGGGGGCCGTGTTCGTCGACGCCGGCAATGCCGGCAACACCTTCCAGCACCTGAACCCGGCGGTGGGCCTGGGCGTGGGCGTGCGCTGGCGCAGCCCCGTGGGCCCGCTGCGCGTGGACTGGGCCTACGGTCGCAACACCCGCAAGTCCAAGCTGCTGTTCAGCGTGGGCATCGCGTTCTAGGGCCGCTCGACGCCATGGCCGAGGCCGCTCCCCCGCCCGCCGCACCGCCGCCCGCGCCGCTGCGCAGCGCGCTGCGCCTGCTGCTGCCGCTGGCCGCGGTGGCCGCCCTGCTGGCGCTGGTGCTGGCCGCGGCGGGGCTGGCGCTGCGCTGGGTCGCCACCACCGAGGACGGCGGCCGCTGGCTGCTGGGCCACCTGCCCGGGGTGCAGGCGCGCGGCTTCAGCGGCGCGCTGCTCGGGCCGGCCTGGCAGGTGCAGCAGCTGCGCATCGACTGGGCCGGCGGCCGGGGCCGGGTCGTCATCGACGACCTGCGCGCCCAAGGCCTGCGCTGGCGCCTGGCGCCCGATGCCCAGGCCTGGCTCGGGCTCGGCCTGGACCGCCTCGCGGCGCGCCGCGCTGAAGTGACCCTGCCGCCGGCGGCGCCGGGCGCCGCCCATGCGCTGCCCGTGGACCTGGCGCCGCCGCTGCAGCTGCAGGTGGCGCAGGCGCAGCTGGACACGCTGGTGCTGGACGGCGGCGCGCCGGTCACGGCGCTGCGGCTGCAGGGCCTGCGCCTGACGCCGCGGCGCGGCGCCGTGCACGCCGTGCAGCAGCTCGCCTTCGTGAGCCACGGCGTGCAGGCCGAGGGCGCGCTGAGCATCGGCAACCGCGCGCCGCTGGCGCTGCAGGCGCACCTGAGCCTGCGCCCGCTGGCCGACGGCGACCGCCCGCGCTGGGCCGCGGCCCTGCAGGCGCAGGGCCCGCTGGCCAGGATGGCGCTCAGCGGCACCCTGCGCGGCGCGCCGCAGCCCGGCCACGCCGCGCCCGTGCTCGACCTGCAGGCCCTGCTGCAGCCGGCCCTGCCCTGGCCGCTGGCCTCGCTGCGGCTGGACACCGAGAACCTCGACCTGGCCGCCCTGGCCGCGGGCCTGCCGTCGACCCGCCTGGCCGGCCAGGCCACGCTCAGCGGGGGCGAGCCGGGCCAGCCGCTGCGCGCCGGCGCCGACCTGCGCAACGCCGAGCCCGGACGCTGGGACGAAGGCCGCCTGCCGGTCGCCCAGCTCACGCTGCAGGCCGAGCGCGAGGCGGACCGGCCCGACCGGCTGGCGCTGCCGCAGTTCGACCTCGCGCTGGCCGACAGCAGCCGGCCCGGGGGCGCCGCCGGCCACTGGCGCGGCAGCGCGGTCTGGCAGGGCTCGACGCTGAACCTGCAGACCCGGCTCGACGCCGTCGCGCCGCAGCGGCTGGACGGCCGGGCCGCGGCGATGACGCTGAGCGGCCCGGCCGATGTCGTGCTGCAGGGCCTGCCGGCGCCCGACGGCAGCGCCGCCGCAGCGGCGCTGTCGGGCCGGGTGCGGCTCGAGCTCGGCGGCCGGGTCGCCGGCTCGCCGCAGGCCGTGCAGCTGCAGCTCGAGGGCCAGGCCGCGGCCGGCCGCGTGCAGGTGCAGCGGCTGCGGGCCCAGGCCGGCGCGGCCAGCGCCGAGCTGACGGCCGATCTCGAGCGGCTCGGCCCGCAGGGCTGGCGCGTGCAGTCCGCCGGCCGGGTGCAGGCCTTCGACCCCCGGCCCTGGTGGCCGGGCGCCGCCGGATCGGCGTGGCAACAGGGGCCGCACCGGCTCTCGGGAGACTGGCAGTTCGACTTCCGCCTGCCGGACCATGCGCTGGCGCTGCCGCCGCTGGCGCTGCTGCAGCGCCTGGCCGGCAACGGGCAGCTGCGCGTGCACGACAGCCTGCTGGCCGGGGTGCCGGTGGCGGCCGATGTGCACGTCAGCGACGACGCGCGCCGCGGCGCCGCGCGCGGGCAGTTCGACGCGGTCTTGGTCGCGGGCGCCAACCGGGTGCAGCTGCTGGCCCGCGGCGACCCGGCCGGGGCCGGCCGCGCCGACCACTGGGAGGCCCGCATCGCCGCCGGCCACCTGGCCGCGCTGGCGCCGCTGGTCCGGCTGGTACCGGCCCTGGCCGGCTGGGTACCGCAAGGCGGCCGCCTGGAGGGCCTGCTGACCGCCGACGGCCGCTGGCCGGCGCTGCACACCGAGGGCAAGCTCGACCTGTCGCAGCTGCAGCTTGGGGCCCTGGCCGTCGCGCGCGGCAGCGCGGCCTGGGCCCTGCAGACGAGCGAGCCGCGCCCGCTGGCGCTGCAGCTCGACCTGGCCGGCCTGCAGTGGGGCCCGCGGCGAGCCGACCACCTGCACCTGGCGCTGCGCGGCACTGCGGCGCAGCACCACCTCGAAGTCAGCGGCGCGCTGCCGCTGCTGCCTCCGGCGCTGGCGCTGCAGGTGCTGGGCGTGGAGGCGCAGTCGGGCACCCAGGCCCGGCTGCAGGCCGATGGCGCCTGGGTGCCCGACCCCGCCGGCGGCGGGCGCTGGACGGCCCGCATCGGCCGCCTCGACGTGGGCTCGTGGGACGGCAGCGAGCGCAGCACGCCGCCGGCCTCGGCCTGGGTCGAGGCCCGCCGGCTGCAGGCCGAGCTGCAGTTCGGCCCCGGCGGCCGGCTGCTCGCCCTGCAGGCCGCGCCGGGGCAGGTGCAGCTGGGCGATGCCGCCACCCTGCGCTGGGACGCGGTGGCCCTGGACCTGCGCGGCCCCGTGCCCCGCGGCGAGCTGCATGCCGCCATCGAGCCCTTCGCGGTGGCGCCCCTGCTCGCCCGCGCCCAGCCGACCGTGGGCTGGCAGGGCGACCTGAAGCTGGCGGCGCAGGTGGACCTGCGGGCCGGCGATCGCTTCGATGCCGACGTCGTGCTCGCGCGCCGCAGCGGCGACCTGCAGATCGGCGACAGCGACGGCGTGCAGGCGCTGGGCCTGAGCGAGCTGAACCTGCAGCTCAGCGCCCACGACGGCCTGTGGACGCTGGCGCAGACCTTCCGCGGCAGCCACCTGGGCGAGATCGAGGCCCGGGTCCAGGCCCAGACCACGCCCGACCGCCGCTGGCCCGACGCCGAAGCCCCGCTGCAGGGCCGCGTGCAGGCGCGCGTGGCCGACCTGGGCATCTGGGCCGGCTGGGTGCCGCCGGGCTGGCGCCTGAGCGGCGAGCTGCGCACCCAGGCCACCCTCGGCGGCCGCTTCGGCCGGCCCCAGTACACGGGCGAGGTCGACGGCAGCGGCATCGGCCTGCGCAACCTGCTGCAGGGCGTGAACCTGCGCGATGGCCGGCTGGCGCTGCGCCTGCAGGGCGACAGCGCGCGCATCGAGAGCTTCACGCTGCGCGGCGGCGACGGCCTGGCCACGCTCACGGGCGCCGCCAGCCTGGACGGCGTGCCGCACGCCAGCCTGCAGCTCGAGGCCGATCACTTCCGCGTGCTGGGCCGGGTCGACCGGCAGGCGGTGGTCAGCGGCCAGGCCACGCTCGAGCTGGGCGTCGACAGCCTGAGGCTGGACGGGCGATTCGGCATCGACGAGGGCCTCTACGACACCAGCCATGCCGACGCGCCGACCCTGGACGACGACGTCACCGTGCTGCGGCCCGGCCGCCCCGCGGCGGCCGGCCCCGAGGCGGCGGCGGCCCGGCCGCAGCGCAAGGTGGCGATGGACCTGGCGATCGACCTCGGCCAGAACATGCACGTGCTCGGGCGCGGGCTGGACACGCGGCTGGGCGGCGAGCTGCGGCTGACCACGCCGGGCGGCCGGCTGGCCGTCAACGGCACGATCCGCACCGAGGGCGGCACCTACGCCGCCTACGGCCAGAACCTGGTCATCGAGCGCGGCGTGGTGGCCTTCAGCGGCGTGGCCGACAACCCGCGCCTGGACGTGCTGGCGCTGCGCCCCAACCTGGACGTGCAGGTGGGCGTGCAGATCAGCGGCAACCTGCAGACGCCGCGGGTGCGCCTGTACTCCAACCCCGACATGGCCGACGGCGACAAGCTCTCGTGGCTGCTGCTGGGCCGCGCCCCCGACAACCTGGGCCGCAACGACACCGCGATGCTGCAGCAGGCGGCGGTGGCGCTGCTGTCGGGCGAGGGCCGCTCGCCCACCGACGCGCTGCTGCACAACCTGGGCATCGACCAGCTCTCGCTGCGCCAGAACGACGGCAGCACGCCCGGCACGGTGCCCGGCACCGTGGTCAGCCTGGGCAAGCAGATCACGCGCAACTGGTACCTGGGCTACGAGCGCGGCGTCAACGCCACCGCCGGCACCTGGCAGCTGATCTACCGCCTGGCCCAGCGCTTCACGCTGCGGCTGCAGGGCGGGCTGGACAATTCGGCCGACGTCATCTGGAGCTGGCGCTTCCAGGAGCCGCCGGCCTCCACCGCCGTGCAAAAATTCAAGCCTGCCCCGCCGTAGTTCAACGGATAGAACGGGCGCCTCCTAAGCGCCAGATACAGGTTCGATTCCTGTCGGGGGGACCAGGCCCGGCGGGCCCGGAACGCAACTTTTGGCGCGCCCGCGCGATCCCAGGGCCCGGGGGGCGGTCCTATACTTCCGGCCATGGTGGCGAGGGGGTGCCCGCCGCCTCTGCAAAGGGCGAGTCGATCATGGGTTCGAAACTGAAATTGGCCGGCTTCCTCGCCCTCGGCGCCGTCGCCGGTGCGCTGGCCACGATGCAGTTGCAGGCGGTGGCGCGCAACGCCGCCGCACCGCTGCCGCTGGAAGAGGTGCAGCAGCTGGCCGCGGTGTTCGACCGCATCAAGGCCGAGTACGTCGACCCGGTCGACGAGAAGAAGCTGATCGAGGACGCCATCACCGGCATGGTGGCCGGACTCGACCCGCATTCGCAGTACTTCGACAAGAAGAGCTTCAAGGAATTCCGCGAGAGCACCGGCGGCAAGTTCGTCGGCATCGGCATCGAGATGGGCATGGAAGACGGCATGGTCAAGGTCGTCTCGCCGATCGAGGGCTCGCCCGCCTTCCGCGCCGGGCTCAAGCCGGGCGACCTGATCACGCGCATCGACGACACGCCGGTGCGCGGCCTCACCGTCGACCAGGCCGTCAAGCGCATGCGCGGCGACCCGGGCACCTCGGTGCGGCTGACGGTGTTCCGCAAGGACGAGAACCGCACCTTCCCCGTCACCATCGTGCGCGAAGAGATCCACATGCAGAGCGTGCGCGCCGGCATGCCGGTGCCGGGCTACGGCTGGGTGCGCATCGTGCAGTTCCAGGACCAGACCGTGCAGGACTTCGTGCACAAGGTCGAGGGCCTGTACAAGCAGGACCCCAAGCTCAAGGGCCTCGTGCTCGACCTGCGCAACGACCCCGGCGGCCTGCTCGACAGCGCGGTGGCGGTGGCCTCGGCCTTCCTGCCGCCCGAGTCGGTGGTGGTCACGACCAACGGCCAGTTGCCCGAATCCAAGGCCACGTTCCGCGCCGACCCCGACTACTACGCCCGCCGCGGTGGCGGCGACCCGCTCAAGGGCCTGCCCGCGGCGCTGAAGACGGTGCCGCTGGTGGTGCTGGTCAACGGCGGCTCGGCCTCGGCCAGCGAGATCGTGGCCGGCGCGCTGCAGGACCAGCACCGCGCCACCATCATGGGCGGCCAGACCTTCGGCAAGGGCTCGGT
>JAGWMW010000169.1 GCA_028871575.1 Burkholderiales bacterium
GACATCCCCGAGGCCGCGACCACAGCCAGGCGCGAAGCGCCTGCCGCGCGACCGCGCGGGCCTACGCGCGCTCGATGCGCGCGTAGGCGCTGTGGTTGTGAATCGACTCGAAGTTCTCGACCTCGACCGCGTAGCGGCCCACGCGCGGGTCGGCGTTCAGCGCCAGGGCCACGTCGCGCACCAGGTCCTCGACGAACTTGGGGTTCTCGTAGGCATGCTCGGTGACCCACTTCTCGTCGGGGCGCTTGAGCATCGGCCAGATCTCGCTGCTGGCCTGGTCCTCGGCGTAGCGCACCAGCTCGTGCCAGGGCAGCGGCTGCAGCACCTCGACCCGGATCGTCACCTGCGAGCGCTGGTTGTGCGCGCCGTAGTCCGAGATCTCCTTCGAGCAGGGGCACAGGCTCTTCACGGGCACCGCCACCTCGGCCCAGACGGCCGTGCGGCCGGCGCGGGTCTCGGCGATCCAGCGGCCCTGGTAGTCGAGCAGGCTGGACAGGCCCGAGACCGGCGCGCGCTTGCGCAGGAAGAAGCTGAACGCGGCCTCGACGCGGCCTTCGTCGGCCCCCAGCGCATCGAGCATCGCGGCGTGGCGCGTGCGCAGCGCAGCCGCGTCCAGCGGCTGCCCCGAGGCGGCCAGCGCATCGAGCCAGGCCACGAAGCGCGACATGTGGGTGCCCTTCTTCTCGGCCGGCAGCGCCACGTCCAGCGACCACAGCGCTGCCGTCGACTGCACGGCGCCGGCCACGCTGAGCTGCAGCGGGTAGCGCAGGTCCTTCACGCCCACGCGCTGGATCGCCAGGCGGCGCCCGTCGCGCGCACTCTGCGTGTCGGGGATGTGCAGGGCGTCGGTGAGGTTCGTCATGAGGGGTGCGAGGATGACACCGATCCGCCGGCGTTGCAGTCGTACGGTTGACACACAGCGTTCACCGGCGCCGAATCGCCGCCGGCCCCGTGATCAGGCGTTGACGGCGGCCAGCGACGGACGGCCGCCGAAGCGCTGCAGGATGGATTGCTCGATGCCGGCCGCGTCCAGCCCGCACAGGGCGAGCAGCCGGGCCGGGTCGCCGTGCTCGACGAAGCGGTCGGGCAGGCCCAGCTGCAGCAGCGGCACGGCCAGGCCCGCGGCGGCCACGCATTCGAGCACGGCGCTGCCGGCGCCGCCCATCACGCAGCCCTCCTCGACCGTGACCAGGGCCTCGTGGCTGCGCGCCAGCTCGAGCACCAGGGCCTGGTCCAGCGGCTTGACGAAGCGCATGTCGGCCACCGTGGCGCCCAGCTTCTCGGCCGCCGCCAGCGCCGGGTGCAGCAGGGTGCCGAAGGCCAGGATGGCCAGGCGCTGGCCGCGGCGGCGCACCAGGCCGCGCCCCCAGGGCCATTCGGTGAGCGCGGGGTCGACCGCGGCGCCGATGCCGGCGCCGCGCGGGTAGCGCACGGCCACCGGCGTGCCGTGGCGGAACGCGGTGGTCAGCGCCTGGCGGCACTCGTTCTCGTCGCTGGGGGCCAGCAGGGCCAGGTTGGGCACGCAGCGCACGTAGGCAATGTCGTAGGCGCCGGCATGGGTGGGGCCGTCGGCGCCGACGAGGCCGGCGCGGTCGAGCGCGAACACCACCGGCAGGTTCTGCAGCGCCACGTCGTGGATCAGCTGGTCGTAGCCGCGCTGCAAGAAGGTGCTGTAGATGGCCACCACCGGCTTGAGCCCCTCGCAGGCCAGGCCGGCGGCGAACGTGACCGCGTGCTGCTCGGCGATGCCGACGTCGTGGTAGCGCTTGGGGAAGCGCTGGTGGAACTCGACCAGGCCCGAGCCCTCGCGCATGGCCGGCGTGATCGCCACCAGCAGCGGGTCGGCCTCGGCCATGTCGCACAGCCACTGGCCGAAGACCTGGGTGTAGCTGGGCTTGCCGCCGGGCTTGGCCGCGGGGAAGCCCTGCTCGGGGTCGAACTTGGTGGACGCCGCGTGGTAGCGCACCGGGTCGGCCTCGGCCGGCTTGTAGCCGTAGCCCTTCTTGGTCACCACGTGCAGGAACTGCGGGCCGCGCTTGGCGCGCAGGTTCTCCAGCGTGGGGATCAGCGCGTCGAGGTCGTGGCCGTCGATCGGGCCGACGTAGTTGAAGCCGAACTCCTCGAAGATCGTGCCCGGCACGACCATGCCCTTGGCATGCTCCTCGAAGCGGCGCGCCAGCTCGAACAGCGGCGGCGCGTTCTTCAGCACCGCCTTGGCCCCCTGGCGCGCGGCCTCGTAGAACTGGCCGCTCATCAGCCGGGCCAGGTACTTGTTGAGCGCCCCCACCGGCGGGCTGATCGACATGTCGTTGTCGTTGAGCACCACCAGCAGGTCGGCGTTGACGCCGGCGTGGCTGACGCCGGCGTTGTTCAGGGCCTCGAACGCCATGCCGGCGCTCATCGCGCCGTCGCCGATCACGGCCACCGCGCGCCGCTCCTCGCCCTTGAGCTTGCTGGCCAGCGCCATGCCCAGGGCAGCGCTGATGCTCGTGCTGCTGTGGGCGGTGCCGAAGGTGTCGTACTCGCTTTCCTCGCGGCGCGGGAAGCCGCCGATGCCGCCGAGCTGGCGCAGCGTGTGCATGCGGTCGCGCCGGCCGGTGAGCACCTTGTGCGGGTAGGTCTGGTGGCCCACGTCCCAGACGATGCGGTCGTGCGGGGTGTTGAACACATAGTGCAGGGCCACCGTCAGCTCGACCGTGCCGAGGTTGCTGCCGAGGTGGCCGTTGCCGGTCTGGCTGACCGTGCGCAGCACGAAGGCGCGCAGCTCGGCGGCCAGCGCCGGCAGGTCGCCCCGCGGCAGGCGGCGCAGGTCGGCGGGGCTGTCGATGCGGTCGAGCAGGGGCGGGTGCGGTTTCATCAGTTGTCCCGGTCGACGACCTTGTCGGCCAGCGCGGCCAGCAGCGCGGCGGCGGCGCCCAGGCGGCTGCGCGCCAGCGCCTCGTGCGCCTGCGCGCGCAGCGCCTGGGCCTGGCGGCGCGCGGCCTGCAGGCCCAGCAGCGAGACGTAGGTGGGCTTGTCGTGCTGCTGGTCCTTGCCGGCGGTCTTGCCCAGCGTGGCCGAGGCCTGGGTCACGTCCAGGATGTCGTCGACGACCTGGAAGGCCAGGCCCAGCGCCGCGCCGCAATCCTGCAGCGCGGCCCAGGCCCCGGCGTCGAGCCGTCCGCAGGCGGCGCCCATCAGCACGCTGGCCTGGAGCAGCGCGCCGGTCTTGCGGCGGTGCATGTCGCGCAGGGCGTCCTCGTCGAGCGCGCGGCCGATGCTGGCCAGGTCGATCGCCTGGCCCCCGGCCATGCCGGCATGGCCGGCGGCGCGGGCCAGCAGGCCCACCAGCCGAGCCTGCAAGGCCGGGGCCAGGCCGGCTTCGGGCGTCAGCACCTCGAAGGCCAGGGCCTGCATCGCATCGCCGGCCAGCATCGCCTGGGCCTGGCCGTACTTCACGTGCACGGTGGGCTTGCCCCGGCGCAGCACATCGTTGTCCATGCAGGGCATGTCGTCGTGCACGAGCGAATAGGCGTGGATCAGCTCCACCGCCACCGCCGCGCGCAGCGCCGCCTCGCGGTCGCCGGCGGCGGCCTGGCAGCTCGCCAGCACCAGCAGCGGCCGCAGCCGCTTGCCGCCGTCGAGCACGCCGTAGCGCATCACCTCGCCCAGGCCGGCCGGCGCGTCGGCCGGCACCCAGCGCTCCAGCGCAGCATCCACCGCGGCCGTCTCGCGCACCGCCCAGCCGTCGAAGTCGGTCGGCGTCATGCCGCGGGCCAGGCCTTGAGCTGGCCGTCCTCGAGCACCTTGACCTGCTCTTCCACCGCCTGCAGCCGCGCCCGGCAGAACGCCAGCAGCTCGGCACCGCGGCGGTAGGCGACGAGCAGCTGGTCCAGCGGCAGCTGCCCGCCTTCCATCTGCGCCACCAGGCGATCGAGTTCGGCCAGCGCCTGCTCGTAGGTGACGGGGTCCTGGGCGGGGGCAGTGCGGGCCATCTCGGGTTGTGAAATCAAGGCCGGGATTCTAGACAATCGCCCGCTTCCGCCCCGGCCTGGCGCCGCAGGCCGACCCCTGCCGGCAAAGCGTGCAGGCCGCGGCCTGGCCGGCCGTTCGCCGCGGGGGCCGGGCCGGGCCGCGGCCGGCCCATAGAATCGCGCGCTCGCTCGAGGCCGCCCGCGGCCGAGGCGATCGTTCTTTCAGGCCGCCCGCGGGGCCACCGGGCGGCGGGTCGATGTCCTTGACGAGGAGGATCCAGTCGGATCATGTCGGACCTGAGCATCAGTCTCGAAGCTCTCGGGCGCAGCCGCACCCAACTCCCGGTTTCCAGCTATTTCGACGAGGGCCTGTTCCGCAGCGAACAGGAACGCATCTTCCAGCACGCGCCGCGCTACCTCGGGCACGCCCTGGCGGTGCCCGAGGTCGGCGACCACCTGGCGCTGCCGCAGGAAGGCGAGGGCCGGGCCCTGGTGCGCACGCGCGACGGCATCGAGCTGGTCTCCAACGTCTGCCGCCACCGCCAGGCCATCATGCTCAAGGGCCGCGGCCACACCGGGCCGCAGCTGGTCTGCCCCTTGCACCGCTGGACCTACGACCTGCACGGCCGGCTGCTGGGCGCCCCGCACTTCGAGCAGGACCCCTGCCTGAACCTGCGCAACTATCCGCTGCAGTCGTGGAACGGCCTGCAGTTCGAGCAGGGGCCGCGCCACGTGGCCGCCGAGCTGCAGGCGCTGGGCGCGGCGCGCGATCTCGACTTCAGCGGCTACGTCTACGACCGTGCCCACCTGCACCCCTGCGACTACAACTGGAAGACCTTCATCGAGGTCTACCTCGAGGACTACCACGTCGGCCCCTTCCACCCCGGGCTGGGCGGCTTCGTGACCTGCGAGGACCTGCGCTGGGAATTCGGGCGCCACCACTCGGTGCAGACGGTGGGCGCGCAGCAGGCGCTGGCCCAGGCCGGCTCGCCCACCTACGCGCGCTGGCACGAGGCGGTGCTGAAGTACCGCGGCGGCGAGCCGCCGCCGCATGGCGCGATCTGGCTCACGCACTACCCGGGCGTGATGGTCGAGTGGTATCCGCACGTGCTGGTGGTCTCGACGCTGTTCCCGCAGGGGCCGCGCAAGACGCTGAACCTGGTGGAGTTCTTCTACCCCGAGGAGATCGCCGCCTTCGAGCGCGACTTCGTCGAGGCCCAGCAGGCGGCCTACATGGAGACCTGCGTCGAGGACGACGAGATCGCGCTGCGCATGGACGCCGGGCGCGCGGCCCTGCTGGCCCGCGGCGACGACGAGGCCGGCCCCTACCAGAGCCCGATGGAGGACGGCATGCAGCATTTCCACGAGTGGTACCGGCGCGAGATGGGCCCGCTGCCGCGGCCCTGATCCCGACCGGGCCGCCCCCTTGCCGATGCCGCTGCGCACCCTGATCGACGCCCCGTCGCTGCTCGCCCTGCAGGCCGCGGGCGCGCCACTGGTGGTGCTGGACTGCGGCTTCGACCTCGCCGACCCCGGCGCCGGCGAGCGCGCCTGGGCCGCCGCCCACCTGCCCGGCGCGCAGTACGCCCACCTCGACCGCGACCTCGCGGGCTCGCGCAACGGCCGCAACGGCCGCCATCCGCTGCCCTCGCGCAGCGCCCTGGCCGAGCGTGCCGGGCGCTGGGGCATCGCCCCCGGGGTGCCGGTGGTCTGCGTCGACGGCCAGGGCGGCCCCTACGCGGCCCGCGCCTGGTGGCTGCTGCGCTGGCTGGGCCACGCCGACGTCGCCGTGCTCGACGGCGGCCCGGCTGCCTGGCAGGCCGCCGGCGGCGCGCTCACGGCCGAGGTGCGGCCGGCGGTGCCCCGTCCGCCCTACCCGGCCGGCGCGCCAGCCATGCCCACGATCGATGCCGACGCGCTGCTGGCCCGCCTGGGCCGGGTCAGGCTGCTCGATGCCCGCGCCGGCGAGCGCTTCCGCGGCGAGGTCGAGCCGCTGGATCCGGTGGCCGGCCACATCCCGGGCGCCACGCAGCGCTTCTTCAAAGACAACCTGGGCGCCGACGGCCGCTTCAAGCCCGCGGCCCAGCTGCGCGCCGAGTTCGAGGCGCTGGGGGCGGCGCAGGGCGAGGTCGTGCAGCAATGCGGCTCGGGCGTCACGGCCTGCCACAACCTTCTGGCCATGGCCCACGCCGGCCTCGGCGACAGCCTGCTCTACCCGGGCTCGTGGAGCGAGTGGTGCAGCGACCCGGCACGGCCGGTGGCCCGCGGCTGACCCGCCACCGCGGGGCGGCGGCCGGGGCTTGACGGCCGGCAAGCGCGCCGCCGCGAGAGGGTTCACACTGGGGCTGGCGCGCCGCCCATGCGCGCCGAGGAGCCGCCATGTACCAGCGCATCCTGTTCCCCACCGACGGCTCGGCCGTCACCGCCAAGGCCCTGGCCGCCGCGATCGGCCTGGCCAAGCTCACTGGCGCCGAGCTGCGCGCGCTGGCCGTGAAGGACCCGTTTCCGTACAGCGCCATCTCCGAGATGCAGCCGATCCCGCCGCAGGAATATTTCGCCACCCAGCAGCGGGTGGCCGCGGCGCGGGTGCAGCAGGTGCTGGACGCCGCGGCCGCCGCCGGCGTGTCGTGCAAGGGCCAGACGGTCGAGCACCTGCATCCGTGGCAGGCCATCCTGGAGCACGCCCAGGCTGAGGGCTGCGACCTGCTGGTGATGGCCTCGCACGGCCGCCGCGGCGTCAGCGCGCTGCTGCTGGGCAGCGAGACGCAGAAGGTGCTGACCCACAGCACGCTGCCGGTGCTGGTGGTGCGCTGAGCAGCGCCTTCGGCCGCGGCGGCTCAATGCCCGGCGTCGTGCAGCCCGGCCATCGCCAGCACGACGACCAGCAGCCCGCCGGCCAGCCAGGCCATCTGCACCAGCGTCTCGCGCCATGACAGGCGCTGCTGCAGCCGCGGCAGCAGGTCGGACACGGCCACGTAGATGAAGCTGCTGGAGGCGATCACCAGCAGGTAGGGCAGCGTCGCCTTCCAGGGTCCGACCAGGAAGTAGCCGGCCACGCCGCCCAGCACCGCCGCCAGCCCCGAGACGGCGTTGAACAGCAGCGCCCGGCTGCGGGACAGGCCCGCGTTCAGCAGCACGATGTAGTCGCCCGCCTCCTGCGGGATCTTGTGCGCCAGGATCGCCAGCGCCGTGACCACGCCCAGTGCCGGATCG
>JAGWMW010000170.1 GCA_028871575.1 Burkholderiales bacterium
CGGCCGCCCGAGCCCGGGCTCGGCGCGCTCGCCCGCGGCACGCTGGGCGGGCTCGCCGCCACGCTGGCGGCCGCAGCGGCCTGGACGGCGTGGTCGCCGGCGCCGGCCTGGACCTCTGCGCTGGGGTTGCTGGGCGGCATCGTGTCGCTGGCGCTGGCGCCGCTGGGGATCAGCGGGCCCGGCGCGTCCGCCGCCGGGCGCCGCGGCTGGCGGCTGGTGCCGCTGGGGGCGGCGTTCATCGTCGCCCTCGTCTACTTCGCCTGGCACGGGCTGTTCGCGCGCGTCGGCCCGGCAGAGGCGGCCGCGCTGCCGGCCCCGCTGCTGGCGCTGGTGGCGCTGGCTTTCGCGCTGCTGTTCGCGCTGCAGGCCCTGATCGCGCTGGCCCCCCGCAGCGCCTGGGTGGGCCGGCTGCACGGCTGGTTCTTCGGCGGCCTGTTCCTGGACGAGGCGTTCAGCCGCGTCGCCTTCGCGCTGTGGCCGCCGCCGGCCCCCTCGTCGCACCGCCCCGCCGGCCTGGCCTGGCCCACCTCTGGAGCCCTGGATGAACGCCTTCGTTGAACCCCCGCTGCGGCAGGCCTCCCGCCTGGCGGCGCAGATCGAGGCCGCCGCGGCCCGCATCGCGCCGAACTGGCCGCTGGACCGCCTCATCGCCGTCAACCCCTGCTGGGGCTGGATCGACCGGCCCATGCCCGAGGCCGCGGCCTGGCTCGGCGTGCTGGCCGGCGCCCGGCTCACGCTGCCGCGCCCCTGGTTCGCGGCCCAGCAGGCCGCCGGCCGCTTCGCCCGCCCGCACCTCGAGGCCGCGATGCGCGACGCCGGCGACCCGCGCAGCCTCGACGCCGTGCTCGCCGAGATGGCAGCCGACTCGCCGCCCCCGGCGCGCCTGCCGCTGGTCGCCGACCTGTGCGAGGGTGGCGCGCCGCCGCGGCCGGGGCAGGGCTGGGCCGAGGCCGTCACGCACCAGATCAGCCAGCATTGCGCCGCCTTCTTCGATCGCCACCAGGCCGGCTGGGGCCTGGACCCGGAGGCCGGCCTCTACGGCTCCTGGCGTGCGGCGCTGGCCGCCGACCGCGGCCTGCGCTGGCGCCATCCGCGGCGCTGGCTTCGCGACCGCCTGGCGGCCCTGCCGGCCGAGCCCCGGGCCTGCATCGCCGCCGCGCTCGACGCCCTGGGCGTGGCCGACGACGGCCGCGAGGCCTACCTGGCCGCGCTGCTGCTGTCGATCGGCGGCTGGGCCGCCTGGTGCGCCTGGCTGCGCTGGCAAGCGCGGCTGAAGGACGGCGAGGACGCGCAGATCGTCGAACTTCTGGCGATCCGCCTGGCCTGGGAATGGCTGCTGCACGACGACGCGCCGGCCGACACCGTGCCGCCGGGCTGGGCCGCCGGATGGGGCCGGGCGGGCGCCGCGGCGCGGGCGCTGCAGCAGGCGCAGCGCACCGACTGGCTGCTGCAGTCGGCCCTCGAGCGGGCCTGGCAGGACGACCTGGCCGCCCGGCTCGTGCGGCCGGCGCCGGCCGCGCAGCCCGCCGCGGCCCCGCAGGTGCAGGCGGTGTTCTGCATCGACGTGCGCTCGGAAGTGTTCCGCCGTGCGCTGGAGTCGGCAGACCCGGCGGTGCACACGCGCGGCTTCGCCGGCTTCTTCGGGCTGCCCATCGACTACTCGCCGCTGGGCAGCGCGCTGGTGCGGCCGCAGACGCCGGGCCTGCTCGAGCCGGTGCAGGGCGTCGACGAAGTCCCGGCCCCCGGGGCCGACGGCGCCGCGCTCGGGCAGGTGCTGGGCGCGCGCCGGCGCCAGGCGTTGCGCTGGCGCCAGCGCTGGGAAGCCTTCCGCACCGCCCCGGCCTCGGCCTTCAGCTTCGTCGAGTCGGTGGGCCTGCTGTACGGCGCCAAGCTGCTGGCCGACAGCCTGCCATCGCGCCGCAACCCGGCGCGCTGGGAGGACGCCGGCCTGCCGCGCGCCGCGGCGGCCGGGCTGCGGCCGCGACTGCGGGGGCTCGACGCCGACCCTGCCGCAGCGGCCGGGATGGCAGCCGGCATCCTGCGCGCGATGGGCCTGGTCGAAGGCTTTGCGCCCTGGGTGCTGCTGGTGGGGCATGGCAGCCGCAGCGCCAACAACCCGCAGGCCGCGAGCCTGGACTGCGGGGCCTGCGGCGGCCAGACGGGCGAGGTCAATGCCCGCGTGCTGGCCGACCTGCTCAATGCCCCGGCGGTGCGGGCGCAGCTGCGCACGCGCGGCATCGAGATCCCGCCGGCCACGCATTTCCTGCCGGCCCTGCACCACACCACCACCGACGAGGTCACGCTGTTCGACACCGATGCGGTGCCGCCGGGCCGGCAGGCCGAGCTGGCCGGCCTGCAAGGCCGGCTCGAGGCCGCCGGCCGGCTGGCCCGCGCCGAGCGCGCGCCGGGCCTGGGGCTGGCCGCGCTGCAGGGCCGGCCGCAGGCCCTGCAGCAGGCCCTGCAGCGGCGCGCCAACGACTGGGCCGAGCTGCGTCCCGAGTGGGGCCTGGCCGACAACGCCGCCTTCATCGTGGCGCCGCGGCGCCGCACCCGAGGGCTCGACCTCGGGGGCCGCTGCTTCCTGCACGACTACGACTGGCGGGTCGACGAGGACAGCGCGGTGCTGGCTGGCATCATGACGGCTCCGATGATCGTCACCCACTGGATCAACCTGCAGTACCACGCCTCCACCGTCGACCACCGGCGCTGGGGCAGCGGCGACAAGACGCTGCACAACGTGGTGGGCGGCCGCATCGGCGTCTTCGAGGGCAACGGCGGCGACCTGCGCATCGGGCTGGCCCGGCAGTCGCTGCACGACGGGCAGCGCCTGCGCCACACGCCGCTGCGGCTGGCCGTCTACATCGAAGCGCCGCAGCGCGCCATCGAGCGCGTCGTCGCCGGGCACGAGACCGTCCGCCGGCTCGTGGCCCATGGCTGGCTGCACCTGCTGCGCATCGACCCCGAGACGCCGCGCGTGGAGCGCTGGCAGGCGCAGGGCTGGGTGCCCGCGGGGCCCGGGGGCCCGGTCGGCCTGCCCACCGAGGCCGCCGATGCTGCCGCCTGACCATCCGCTGCGCCTCGCGCTGGCCGACGAGGTGCACGCGCGGCCGCCCGAGCCGTTGCAGACGCCCTCGCGCGCGAGCTACCTGGCGGTGCTGATCGAGCCCGCCGACCGCGAGCGCGAGCGGGCGCACCTGGCGGCGCTGTGCGAGCGCCACGGGCTGGCGCCGCCGGCCCCCGAGGCCACCCACTTCCGCGCCGAGCTCGGCACGATCCGCTTCAAGTGGGAGCGGCACGGCGAGTTCTCGGGCTACACGATGCTCCGGCCGGGCCTGGGCACGCAGCCCTTTGCCGAGGACGAGACCGCGGCCGCCGGGCTGCCGGCCGGCTGGCTGGCGGGCCTGCCCGGGCTCACGGTCGTGGCCGCCCATGCGGTGCTCATGCCCGCGGCCGCGACGCCGCCCGAGCCCGCCGAGCTGTCAGCGCTTTTCGATGGTCAGCTCGTGGTCGGCGGCGAGGTCGGGGGCGGCGCCGGGCTGGCGTACACCGATTTCCGGGTCCACCCCGACGGCGCGTCTCGCTTCGTCGTCTGCAACCGCAGCCTCACCGAGCGCCAGGCCGGGCGCACCCTGCAGCGCCTGTTCGAGATCGAGGCTTACCGGATGATGGCCCTGCTGGCGCTGCCGATCGCCCGCCGGCTGGCCCCACGCATCGCCGAGCTCGAGGCCGCGCTGGCCGGGCTCACCGACCACATCGCCGCCGAGGGCGGGCAGGACGAGGCGCTGCTGCACGAGCTCACGCGCCTGGCGGCCGAGATCGAGCGCGCGCTGTCGACCAGCCAGTTCCGCTTCGGCGCCTGCCGGGCCTACCACGAGCTCGTGCAGGTGCGCCTGCGAGAGCTGCGCGAGACCCGGCTGCCCGGGCTCCAGCCGATCGAGGAGTTCATGGCGCGCCGGCTGGCCCCGGCTGCGGCCACCTGTGCCAATGCCTCGCAGCGGCTGCACGACCTGTCCGACCGCGTCGCGCAGGCCAGCGCGCTGCTGTCCACCCGCGTCGACATCGCGAGCGAGCGGCAGAACCAGGCGCTCCTGGCGTCGATGGACCGGCGGGCCCGGCTGCAGCTGCGGCTGCAGCAGACGGTCGAGGGCCTGTCGGTGGCGGCCATCGTCTACTACGTGGCCGGCCTGATCGGCTACCTGGCCAAGGGCGCCAAGGCCGCCGGGCTGGCGCTGCAGCCCGACCTGCTGGTGGGCCTGGCCATCCCGGCGGTGGCGGTCGCAGTCATGGTGGCGCTGCGGCGGGCGCGCCGGCGGCTGCACCAGCCCGACGAGCCTGCCGGCCCCGGGCCGCGCGCCGGCCGACCCTGATCGCCCCCAGGGCCGGGCTGCGCCCAGCCTGCCCGCCGCGGGGGTTCGGGCCACGTGGCAGAGCCCCGTGGGCTTGCGCGCCGGCCTGGCGCGGCGGTGGGCCGCGAGCGCCACGCCAGAATCCCGATCATGAAGCAGCAGTGGCGCCGGGCGTGGGGCAGGGGGGTGGTCGCGGTCGGGTGCCTGCTGCCGCTGGTGGCGATGGCGGCCCTGCCGCCGGCCGAGGCCGCCTCGGCCCCGGCGCGCCCGCGCATCGGCCTCGTGCTCGGCGGCGGCGGCGCGCGCGGGGCGGCGCACATCGGCGTCATCGAGACGCTCGAGCGGCTGCACGTGCCGGTGGACTGCGTGGCCGGCACCAGCATGGGCGCGCTGGTGGCCGGGGCCTGGGCCGCCGGGCTGTCGCCGGCGCAGATGCGCGCCGAGCTGAGCCGGGCCGACTGGGCCGACATGTTCCAGGACAGCCCCGGCTACCCCGAGCTGAACTTCCGCGAGAAGCGGCTGTCGCAGCGCTTCCTGCCCGGCACCGAGACCGGGCTGCGCGACGGCAGCACGCTCGGCCCGCCGGGCTTCGTCAACGGCCAGAAGATCAAGCTGTTCTTCAACCACCTGGTGCGCGCCGACGCCGGCCAGCGCCTGATCGAGGACCTGCCGCTGCCGGTGTCCATCGTGGCCACCGACATCGGCACCGGGGCGCGCGTGGTGCTGCGCAGCGGCAGCCTCACGCAGGCCATGCGCGCCAGCATGTCGGTGCCCGGTCTGCTGGCGCCCCTGGACTACGAGGGCCGCAAGCTGGTCGACGGCGGGCTGGTGGACAACGTGCCCATCCGCGAAGTGCGGCAGCGCTGCCACCCCGACGTGGTGATCGCCGTCGACGTGGGCTCGCCGCCGCTGCGGCCCGACCAGGTGACGAGCCTGCTGACGGTCACGGCGCAGATGGTCTCGCTGCTGACCGAGCAGAACGTGCAGGCCTCGCTGGCCCTGCTGCGGCCGCAGGACATCCTGATCCGGCCCGACCTGGGCGACATCGGCGCGGCCGATTTCTCGCGCCACGAGGAAGCCGCCGACCGCGGCCGCGCCGCGGCCGAGGCGCTGGCCGCGCGGCTGGCGCCGCTGGCGATGGACGCGGCCGACTACGCCGCCTGGCGCGGGCGCATCGAGGTGCAGGCGCCGCCGGCGCCGCGCATCGACCGCATCGAGATCGCGGGCCTGAAGCGCGTGAACCCCGAGGCCGTGCGGCGCTACATCGAGCAGCGCACCGGCCGGCCGCTGGACACCGCCGAGCTCAACCGCGACCTGCTGCGCGCCTACGGCGACGGCGACTACGAGCGCGTCGACTACAGCGTGCTCACCGAGGACGGGCAGCACGTGCTGCGCATCACGCCGGTGGAGAAGAGCTGGGGCCCCGACTACCTGCGCTTCGCGCTGCGGCTGGAGACCAACCTGAGCCAGGGCTCGACCTACCTGCTGCGCGCCGGCTACGAGCGCACCTGGATCAACCCGCTGGGCGGCGACCTGCTGTACACGGCCGAGATCGGCAGCACCAGCGGCGTCGGCGTCGACTACTACCAGCCGCTGGACGCGGCGCAGCGCACCTTCTTCGACGCGCGCGCCGGCTACCGCCGCGAGCGCACCGACTACTGGGTGCTCGACCAGCGCGTGGCCCAGTACAGCACCGCGCGCACCACCGGCGCGCTGCTGGCGGGCGTGAACTTCATGCGCCTGGGGCAGCTGAGCCTGGGCTGGGTGGAGAGCCAGGTGAACCACACGCTGGTGACTGGCACCGACCTCTTCGCGCTGCTGCCGCAGCGCGCCGGCGGGGGCTGGAAGATCGCGCTCGACATGGACCGGCTCGATCGCCTGTACTTTTCCAGCCGCGGCTGGTCGACCCACGCCAGCTGGTTCTCCTCCGACCGGCTCGGCTACGGCAAGGTGGTGCTGGACAACCGCGCCGCCTGGCCCTGGCACCGCTGGGTGCTTGGCGCCCGCGCGAGCTGGGTGGGCGCCACCCACGGCAGCCGGCTGCCGATCAGCGACGCCGGCACGCTGGGCGGCTTCCTCAACCTCACCGGCTTCGCGCGCGGCCAGCTCATCGGCGACGACATCGCCTATGCCCATGTGCGGGCCGAGCGCATCATCGGCCGCGCCCCGCTGGGCCTCAGCGGCGACCTGCGGCTGGGGCTGGCGGTCGAGGCCGGCCGCGTCGGCCACCCCTACACGCAGCAGCAGCACAACGGCTGGCTCTACTCGCTGGCCGCCTACCTCGGCGGCGAAGGCCCGCTCGGGCCGGCCTACGTGGGCCTGGGGCTGGGCACCGGCAAGTCGGTCAACGCCTACCTGGTGATCGGGGCGCCCTGAGCGGCGCGCCTGCGGCCGTCGACGGCGGTCCCGGGCGCTCAGCGTCGGCTCAGGGAGGCTCGGGCAGGTCGGGCGGCGGCGTGGGCGAAGTGTCCATCCTCTCGAGCAGCCAGGGCTCGGCGGGACGATGCCGCCACTGTGCGGTGAACCAGCCGCCGGCCTGCAGCCGCCGGCCGTCGGGCGCGCGCACGGTCTGGGCGTAGCGGCCCGTCTGCGTGACCCGCTCGACGCCCGGCTCGCGGCCGGGTCCGGCCTGCGCCGAGACGACACTCATCTCGGCCGCCAGCACCCGATAGCCCGAGAACCCGTCGAGGAATCGGCGGATGGCCTCGCGGCCGGTGATGGCCGGCTGCCCGGCGTTCTGCATCGATCCCCCGGGCGCGAACTGCCCCGCGATCGCGGCCGCGTCC
>JAGWMW010000008.1 GCA_028871575.1 Burkholderiales bacterium
GGCGGTATTCGAACTTGTCCACCGCCTTCATCAGGCCGATGTTGCCCTCCTGGATCAGGTCCAGGAACTGCAGGCCGCGGTTGGTGTACTTCTTGGCGATGCTGATGACGAGGCGCAGGTTGGCCTCGATCATCTCCTTCTTGGCGTCGCGGCTGGCCTTCTCGCCCTCGTTCATCTTCTTGTTGATCTGCTTGAGGTCTTCCAGCGGCACCACGGCGCGGCTCTGCAGGTCGGTCAGCTTCTGCTGCAGCTCCTGCACGGCCGGCAGGTTGCGCGCCAGGATGTGGCTGTAGGGCTTGCCGGCGGCCGCTTCCTTCTCGGCCCACTTCGGGTTCATCACGTTGGGCGGGAAGGTGCGGATGAAGTGGTCCTGCGGCATGCCGCACTTGTCGACCACGATCTTGCGGATCTCGCGCTCGTAGCGGCGCACGTCGTCGACCTGGCTGCGCAGGATGTGGCAGAGCTTCTCGATCGTCTTGACCGTGAAGCGGATCGTCATCAGGTCTTCGCTGATCTGGTGCTGCGCCTTGTTGTAGGCGCTGGACTTGTAGCCTTCCTTCTCGTAGGCCTTGCGCATCCTGTCGAAGTGCACGCGCAGGTTGGCGAACTTCTCCAGCGCCTGCTTCTTGAGCTCCTCGAGCTTCTTCGTCAGCGCCTTGCTGCCGCCCTGGCCGTCGTCGTCGTCCTCTTCGTCGAACTCGTCGAAGTCTTCCTCGGCCACGTAGTCGTCGGCCTCGTCGTCGCTGACGAAGCCGTCCACCGCTTCGCTGATCTGCATCTCGCCGGCCGCGATGCGGTCGGCCATGGCCAGGATCTCGGCGATGGTCGTGGGGCTGGCGCTGATCGCCAGCATCATGGCCTGCAGGCCGCCTTCGATGCGCTTGGCGATTTCGATCTCGCCCTCGCGCGTCAGCAGCTCCACCGTGCCCATCTCGCGCATGTACATGCGCACCGGGTCGGTGGTGCGGCCGAACTCGCTGTCGACGGTGGACAGCGCCGCCTCGGCGGCCTCCTCGGCCTCTTCCTCGGTGGCGGTGGTGGCGCCGCCGCCGGCCACCAGCAGCGTGGCGGCATCGGGCGCCTGCTCGTACACCGCGATGCCCATGTCGTTGAGCATGCTGATGATGGCCTCGAGGATCTCCTCGTTGATCAGCTTCTCGGGCAGGTGGTCGTTGATCTCCTGGTGCGTCAGGAAGCCGCGCGTCTTGCCCATCTTGATGAGCGTCTTCAGCTCCTGGCGCCGCTTGGTGGCCTCTTCCTCGGTGAGGGTGGTCTCCTCCAGGCCGAACTCGCGCATCAGCGCGCGCTCCTTGGCGCGCGAGACCTTCATCCGCAGCGGCTTGGCCTTGACGGCCTTCTCGCCCTCGGCGCCAGCCTCGACCTCGACTTCGGCGTCAGCGCCGAACTCGGCCTCGATGTCGGCCAGGTCGACATCGTCGGCGGCCGGGGCGGCCTTGGCCTCGGCGCCCTTCTTGCCGCCCTTGGCGGGCTTGGGCTCGGGCTTGGCCGCCTTCTTGGCCGGTGCCGGGGCCGACTTGGCGGCCAGGGCGGCCTTGGCCGGCTTGGCTTCGGTCTTCGCCTCGGTCTTGGCGGTGGCCTTCGGCGGGGCGGCCTTCACCAGCGGCTTGGCGGGCTTGGCTTCGGCGGCGGCGGGCGGCTTGGCCGCGCCCTTGACCGGCTTGCCGGCATCGGCGGGCACCTTGGCGGCGGTCGGGGCGGAAGGCTTTTTGGCGGTCATGCGGTTCCTTGGAAAGCAGGGGATTCGACGGCGCGGTCAGGCCGGGCCCGCGTCGAAGCAAACTTTGGCGCCGCTCGCCCGGCCACGAATGGCAATTGCACCTCGATGGCGTGAACGGGGCGGGCTGGACGGCGTGGCTTCATCGGTGTGGCAGCCCTTGCACGGAACCGGTGGCCGATGACTCCCCATCCACAGGTCGACATGGGGGCCGACCAAGGGCCGGCAAGGGGCCCGCAAGGAGCCGGGGTCTCGAAGCGGCCACCGTCTGCACTTTCGACCCTGTCGGCCCCTATCGAGGCGACCGCCTGGGGCCCGCTGCGGCAAACGCTGGATTATACCGCCGCGGCCGATCGAGACGGGCCCCGGCCTCAGCCCGCCGGGCTCGTGCGCGAGGCCTTGATCGCCGCGATCTGGTCCATCAGCGCCCGGTAGCGCACCAGGTCCTCGGCCGAGGGCTGCGACGCCGTGATGGCGTCGGCCTCCTGCTTCAGCAGCGCCTGCCAGAGCACCGCGACGATGCTCTGCAGCGCCTCGAACCGGTGGGCCTCGTCGCCCAGGCCGGCCCGCACCCAGGCGCGGGCCGTCGCGACCCAGGGCTGCTCGTGCATCGCCTCGTCCAGCCCGGCCCAGGTCTGGGCGCCATGCTCCACCAGCTGCTGCTCGAGCCATTGCACGACCTCGCCGTGCGTGCCGCCCAGACCGTGCAGCAGCTGCTGGTCGTCGGCGGGCAGGCGTTCCCACCAATCGGAATGCTGCAGCAGCAGGCGCAGGGCGACGTCGGCGGGCCCGGAGGGCGGCATCCGCATCGCGCCGCGCCGCAGCAGCTGCAGCGGGCCCTGCTTCGGTGCTGGCGGGCGGGCCTGCAGGCCCCAGAGTTCCGAGAGCGCGCCGGGCTCCAGGGCGCCGGCCCGCGCCAGCTCGGGCAGCAGCTGGCGCTTCAGGGCCCCGTCGGGCAGCGCCGTCCACAGCGGCCTGGCCTGGGCCAGCAGCCGCGCCCGGCCTTCGGCCGTGCCCAGGTCGGCGTCGGCCGCCGCCTGCTCGACGAGCTGGCGCGACAGCGGCACGGCCTGGGCCAGGGCCTGCCCGAAGGCGTCGGGCCCGAGCTCGCGCACGTAGCTGTCGGGGTCGTGCTCGGGCGGCAGGAAGAGGAAGCGCACCGTGCGCAGGTCGCTAGCGTGCGGCAGCGCCGCCTCCAGCGCGCGGGCCGCGGCGCGCCGCCCGGCCGCGTCGCCGTCGAAGGCGAAGACCACGCTGTCGGTGAAGCGAAACAGCTTCTGCACGTGATCGGCGGTGCAGGCGGTGCCCAGGGTCGCGACCGCGTTGCCCCAGCCCGCCTGCGCCAGCGCCACCACGTCCATGTAGCCTTCGACGACCAGGGCACAGCCCTTGTCGCGCAAGGCCTGGCGCGCCTCGAACAGCCCGTAGAGCTCGCGGCCCTTGCTGAACAGCGGCGTCTCGGGCGAGTTGATGTACTTGGGCTTGCTGTCGTCGAGCACGCGGCCGCCGAAGCCGATGACCTGGCCGTCGACGCCGCGGATCGGGAACATCACGCGGTCGCGGAACCAGTCGTAGCGGCCGCGGTCGGCCGGCTCGGCCGGGGCGTCGGCGCCGGCCTCGCCCCCGCCCTCACCCTCGCGCTGGCGCTGGCGCACCAGGCCGGCCTCCTCGAGCAGCGGGTCGTCGTAGCGCGGGAAGACGCCGGCCAGGCTGCGCCATCCGGGCGGCGCGTAGCCCAGGCCGTAGCGCGCCGCCACGGCGCCGTCGAGGCCGCGGCGCTTGAGGTAGTCGATGGCCCGCGGCTGGGCGCGCAGCTGGGCGCGGTAGTAGGCGGCGGCCTGGCCGAGCAGCTCGCCCAGCGAGAGCCGGCGCTGGCGCAAGGTGTCGCGGCGCTGCTTCTCCTCGGGGCTGGCCTGCTCCTCGGGCACGGCCAGGCCCACGCCCTGCGCGAGTTCGCGCACGGCCTCGACGAAGCTCAGGCCCAGGTGTTCGGTGAGGAAGCGGATCGCGTCGCCGCTGGCGCCGCAGCCGAAGCAGTAATAGAACTGCTTGCCCGGCGCGACCGAGAAGCTGGGCGACTTCTCGGTGTGAAACGGGCACAGGCCCATGAAGTTGGCGCCACCGCGCTTCAACTCGACATGGCGGCCCACCACGTCGACGATGTCGACGCGGGACAGCAGCTCCTGCACGAAACCGGCGGGGATCACGCGCCGAGTCTAGTTCGGCCCTCCCGCACCCCCGGCCGGGACCCGCGCCGCCGGCCCGCATCGGGCAACGAGCCGACCTCAGGCAACGTCAGGCCGCGGAGGGCGCCGCCGGGGCCTGCCCCGCGGCCGGGGCCAGCGCGAACATGCCGCGGTACTCGCGCAGCCAGCCCGCGACCAGGTTCGAGGGCATGGGCGCGGCGATGCCCGTGCCCTGGCCGATCTCGCAGCCCAGCTCGAGCAGGGTGCGCGCCTGCGCGGGGCTTTCCACGCCTTCGGCGACGACGACGCAGCCGAAGGTGCGGGCCAGGCCGATGACGCCCTCGACGATGGCCCGGTCCTGCGCGTCGTCCAGCATGTGGTGCACGAACGAGCGGTCGATCTTGAGCACGTCCACCGGCAGCCGCTTCAGGTAGGCCAGGGTCGAGTAGCCGGTGCCGAAGTCATCGAGGGCGAACCGCACGCCCAGGCTCTGGCAGCGCGCCACCAGGGCCGAGGTGGCCTCGATGTCGGCATGCGCCACGCCTTCGAGCATCTCCAGCTCGAGCCGGGTCGCCAGCGGCTCCTCGTGGCGCGCCAGCAGCTCGGCCAGGCGCTGCGCGAAGTCGGGCTCCTGCAGGTGCCGCGCCGAGATGTTGACGCTGACGGCGAAGTCCAGGCCGTCGCGCCGCCATTGCGACAGGTGCTCGAGCGCCTGCGACAGCACCCAGTCGCCGATGCGCGAGGACAGCCCGGTCTCCTCGATCAGCGGCAGGAACTGCAGCGGCGCGACGATGCCCTGCTCGGGGTGCTCCCAGCGCAGCAGGGCCTCGAAGCCGAGCACGCGGCCGCTCTTCATGTCGACCTTGGGCTGGTAGTACAGCACGAACTCCTGCTGGTCCAGCGCCTCCTGGATGCGGCCGATGGCCATCACGCGCTGCTCGTTGCGCCGGCGGTGCTCGGGGTCGAAGAACAGGTAGCCGTTGCGGCCCGCCTGCTTGGCGCCGTACATCGCGTGGTCGGCATGGCGCAGCAGGGCATCGGCGTCGCTGTGGTCCACCGGGTAGACGGTGGCGCCCATGCTCGCGGTGACCTGCACCGGCTCCTGCGCCGGGTCGATGACGTAGGGCTGCGAGAGCACGCGCAGCACGCGCTCCACCGCCAGCCGCGCCTCCTCCAGCGTGCCGGCGCGCAGCAGCAGCACGAACTCGTCGCCGCCCAGCCGAGCCGCCGAGTCGGCCCATTGCTCGCGGCTGCGCAGCGCGCTGCGCAGCCGGCCGGCGAGTTCGGCCAGCAGCCGGTCGCCGGCCTCGTGGCCGTGGCGGTCGTTGATCGGCTTGAACTTGTCCAGGTCGAGGTAGCAGACCACCAGCAGGTAGCCGTCGCGGTCGGCGGCGCGCAGCGCGTCGTCCAGCAGCTGCGACAGGTGGGCCCGGTTGGGCAGCCGCGTGAGCTCGTCGAAGCGGGCCTGGCGCTCGAGCAGCTCGCGCTGGGCCTGCTGCTCGGTGATGTCGGAGATGACCAGCACGTGGTAGCGCAGCGCCGACTCGCCGTTGGGCCCCGGCCCGCGCACGGTGGAGATCGTGGCCGCCAGCGTGCACAGCTCGCCGTTGCGGCGGCGCTCGAGCAGCTCGCCGCGCCAGCGCCCCTGGTCGCGCAGGCTCGCCCACATGGCCGCGCGCTGCTGGCGGGCCACCGGATCGGCGGGACTGGGCCGCAGCAGCGAAGGCACGGTGCCGATCAGCTCCTCGCGCGGCACGCCCAGGATCTGGGTGTAGGCCGGGTTCAGGTCGAGCGCGCGCAGGTCGGCGTCGGTGATCAGCAGGCCCTCGTGCAGATGCTGGAACAGGCTGCTCGACATCCGCTGGCGCTCCTGCGCCTCGTGCCGGTCCTGCACGTCGGCCAGGGTGGCCAGCAGGCGCAGCGGCTGCCCCGCGGGGTCGCGCTCGATGACCATCAGCGTCGTCTCGGCCCAGCGCCAGCCGCCGCTGCGCGCCAGTCGCAGCTCGAGCTGGCGGCGCCCGTCGTCGCCCGCCTCCAGCGCCGCCATCGCCTGGCGCAGCAGCGGCTCTTCGTCGGGGTGCACGCCGGTCAGCCAGTCGGCCGGGCGCCAGGTCCGCGCCTCGTGGCCGGTGAGCGCGCACCAGGCTGCCGAGGCGAAGCTCTCGTCGCGCCGCAGGTGCCAGTCGGCCACGCCCAGGCGCGAGCCGTCCAGCGCCCATTCCCAGCGCTGCGAGCGGGCCAGCCAGAGCCCGCGCGCCGCGTGTGCCAGCAGCATCGAGGCCAGCGCGGCAGCCAGGCTGGCCAGCAGCAGCCCATCGGCGGCAGCGCGCCCGCCCCAGACCGGCGGGCCGCTGCCGGCCTGGGCCGCGCCCAGGAGGCCGGCGGCCAGCAGGCCAGCAGCGGCGATGGCCAGCTGGCCGCGGGCCGCCAGCGCCACGACCAGCACGGGCGGCAGAAACAGCAACACCGCGGCCGTGGGCACCTGGGTCCTCGGCGCCAGCGCCATGACCACGAGCATCGCCAGCATGGCCGCGAGGGCCGCGGCCGGTGCGCGCCAGGCGCCTTCGCGCCAGGGCATCGGCAGCAGGCCGCGGTGCAGTGCCAGCACGGCCGTGGCGGTGCCGAGCATGGCCAGACCGCCCACGACCCAGCCGGCCCACAGCGAGGTGCCGAATCCCTGGCCCAGCGCTGCCTGGTCCCAGGCGGCCGAGGCCACGGCCATCGGCAGCGCGGCGACCAGCAGCACCGCAGCCGCCAGCGCCGCCACGTCGCCGCCACGCTCGAGCCGGCGGTCGAAGTGCAGTGCGCGCAGTGCCGCCTCGGCCAGCAGGGCGGCGGTGCCGGCCACGGCGGCGGCCAGCAGGGCCTGCCCGGTCGTCACGCCCAGGCTGAGCAAGGCCAGCAGCAGCCCCAGCGGCGCCGCGGCACGGGCCGCGCGCCCCCAGCGCTGGCCGGCCGCCAGGGCGAGCCCGGCCGGCAGCGCCAGCACGAGCCAGGGCGCGCAGCCCGGATTCACGGCGCCCGCATCGGCCAGCGCCATCGCCGCCAGCGCCACGCCGGCGGCACGCAGCGCGGTCGGGGCCGTGGAGCCCCAGGCCGACACCCGGTCGCGCAGCGTCACCGGGCGAAAGCCGTCAGAGCGCGAAATCGGCGAGCTGGCGCCCTGCGGCCAGCTCGGCGCTGAGCCACTTGGGCTTGAGCCCGCGGCCCGACCAGGTGTTGCCGGTGGCCGGGTCGCGGTACTTGGCCGCCACCTTGGCCTTGACGGCCCGGGGTGGCGCGGAGGCGCGCGGCGCCTGGCCGATGTCCGCCAGCGTGAGGCCGTACTCGGACATCAGCGACTTCACCTGCGCGATGGCCTCGCTGCGCTGCTCACGCTGCATCTCGGCGATCTGCTGTTCGAGGGCCGCCTTCTGCGCGATCAGGTCGGTCAGCGCATTCTTCACCATGGGGATTTTCTCCGGGGATTGCAATCGACGGCCAATATACCCGCGCCAATCCCGGGCCGAAACCGGACCGACCCGGATCGATACCTCAGGACGCGGGCGGCACATACCCCATCGGCTTGTCGGCGTCGCCGCCGAACAGAAACTGCTCCATCTGCCGCGCCAGATATTGGCGCGCCCGCGCATCGGCGAGGTTGAGGCGATTTTCGTTCACGAGCATGGTCTGGTGCTTCTTCCAGAGCTCGAACGCCTCCTTGCTGACATGGTCGTAGATGCGCCTGCCCAGCTCGCCCGGGTAGGGTGCGAAACCCAGGCCCTCGGCTTCCTTCTTCAGATACACACACTGCACCATGCGGGCCATCGTCGACTCCTCGTTCAGCCTAGTTTCTTGACCAGCACCTGCGAGCGCCGGTCCCAGTTGTATTTGCGCTTGCGCGCCTCGGGCAGCCAGTCGGGGTCGACCTGGGTGAAGCCGCGCTTGATGAACCAGTGCATCGTGCGCGTGGTCAGCACGAACAGGCTGTCCAGCCCCTCGGCGCGGGCGCGGTGCTCGATGCGCTTGAGCAGCCGCTCGCCGTCGCCCTGGCCCTGCGACAGTGGCGACACCGTGAGCGCCGCCATCTCGGCCGTGCGCGCCTCGGGGTAGGGGTAGAGCGCGGCGCAGCCGAAGATGATGCCGTCGTGCTCGACCACGCTGTAGTTGCCGATGTCGCGCTCGATCTCGGTGCGCTCGCGCCGCACCAGCGTGCCGTCGCGCTCGAAGGGCTCGATCAGCTGCAGCACGCCGCCCACGTCGTCGGGTGTCGCCTCGCGCAGGCTTTCCAGCTTCTCGTCGACCACCATCGTGCCCACGCCGTCGTGGGTGAACACCTCGAGCAGCAGCGCGCCGTCGGTGGCGAAGGGCAGGATGTGCGAGCGCTCGACCCCGCCCTCGCAGGCGCGCACGCAGTGCTGCAGGTCGAAGGCGGTGTCGGTGGGCTGGGTGGGGGCGGGCAGGGCGGCGAGCAGCCGCCTCGCATCGGCCAGCGCGAGCTCGGTGTCGATGGCGCTGTCGGCATCGGCCGGGCGTTCGCGGATGCCGGGCATCTCGGTCAGGAACACCAGCTTGTCGGCCTGCAGCGCGATGGCCGTGGCGGTGGCCACGTCTTCCATCGTCAGGTTGAAGGCCTCGCCCGTGGGCGAGAAGCCGAAGGGCGACAGCAGCACCAGCGCACCCGACTCGATGGCGCGCCGGATCGCCGCCTGGTCGACCCGCCGCACCAGCCCGCTGTGCACGAAGTCGATGCCCTCGACGATGCCCACCGGGCGCGCGGTGAGGAAGTTGCCCGAGACCACGCGCACGGTCGCGTTGGCCATCGGCGTGTTGGGCAGGCCCTGCGAGAATGCGGCCTCGATCTCGAAGCGCAACTGGCCCGCGGCCTCCTGCGCCGCGTCCAGCGCCACCGAATCGGTGATGCGGATGCCGCGCGCGTAGCGCGAGACATGGCCCTTGGCCGCGAGCTGCTCGGTGACCTGGGGCCGGAAGCCGTGCACCATCACCAGCTTGATGCCCATGGCGTGCAGGATCGACAGGTCCTGCACGAAGGCATTGAGCTTGCCCGCGGCGATGGCCTCGCCGGCCAGCGCGACCACGAAGGTCTTGCCGCGGTAGGCGTGGATGTAGGGTGCCACGGCACGAAACCAGGGCACGAAGGTGTGCGGGAAAACGAGGCTCATGGCAGGGGATCGACGGCCGGCGGATTGTGCCGCAGCATGCCTGCCCGACCCACTGCACTGCGAGGTGTGAACGATGGATGCCTACAAGACCCAGGGCGCATTCAGCTGGAACGAGCTCGTGACCACCGACCCCGCCGCGTCGGCCGCCTTCTACGGCGAGCTCCTCGGCTGGTCCGTCAAGGAAATGGGCCCCGAGATGGGCGGCTACCGCGTCGTCAGCGTGGGCGAGACGGCGGTGGGCGGCATCATGGCCGTGCCGCCGGATGCGCCGCCCGGCATGCCGCCGCACTGGGGCAGCTACGTCACCGTCGACGACGTGGACCGCACCCTGGCCCGCGGCGCTGCGCTCGGCGCCAAGACGCTGGTGCCGCCGATGGACGTGCCCGGCGTGGGCCGGATGGCGGTGCTGCAGGACCCGCAGGGCGCGGTCATCCACCTCATCACCTACGCGGGCTGAGGCCGCGGGGCGCGGAGATAATCCGCGCCCCGTGCAGACCCGCCCCCGCGCCGCGCCGGCGCACCCGATCCCCCGCATCACCTACCCCGAATCGCTGCCCGTCTCGGCCCGGCGAGAGGAGATCGCGCGCGCGGTTCGCGAGCACCCCGTCGTGATCGTCTGCGGCGAGACCGGCTCGGGCAAGACGACGCAGCTGCCGAAGATCCTGCTCGAACTCGGCCGCGGCCTGGGTGCCGGGGGCACCGGCCTCATCGGCCACACCCAGCCGCGGCGCATCGCCGCCAGCAGCGTGGCCAAGCGCATCGCCGACGAGCTGGCCTCGCCGCTGGGCGAGGTGGTGGGCTACAAGGTGCGCTTCCAGGACCGGCTGCAGCCCGGCGCCAGCGTCAAGCTGATGACCGACGGCATCCTGCTGGCCGAGACGCAGGGCGACCCGCTGCTGCGCGCCTACGACACGATCGTCATCGACGAGGCGCACGAGCGCAGCCTGAACATCGATTTCCTGCTGGGGTACCTGAAGCAGCTGCTGCTGGGTCCGAAAAATCAGCGGCCCGACCTGAAGGTCATCGTGACCTCGGCGACGATCGACGCCGATCGATTCGCCCATCACTTCGCCAGTGCGCAGGGGCCGGCTCCGGTGATCATGGTCTCGGGCCGGCTGTTCCCGGTCGAGCAGCGCTGGCGTCCGTACGAGGAGAGCCGGGAGTTCGACCTCGACAACGCCATCGCCGAGGCGGTGGACGAGCTCTGGCGCGGCGGGCCGGGCGACATCCTCGTGTTCCTGCCCGGCGAGCGCGAGATCCGCGAGACCGCCGACCACCTGCGCAAGCACCTGGCCGGCACCCTGCGCGGCGGGCCGCTGCCGGAGATCCTGCCCCTGTACGCGCGCCTGTCGCAGGCCGAGCAGGACCGTGTCTTCAGCGCCGGCAACGGCCGCCGCATCGTGCTCGCGACCAACGTCGCCGAGACCTCGCTCACGGTGCCCGGCATCCGCTACGTCATCGACAGCGGGCTGGCGCGCGTCAAGCGCTACAGCTTTCGCAACAAGGTGGAACAGCTGCAGGTCGAGGCCATCAGCCAGGCCGCGGCGCAGCAGCGCGCCGGGCGCTGCGGCCGCGTGGCCGACGGGATCTGCATCCGCCTCTACGGCGAGGACGACTTCCAGGGCCGGCCGCGCTACACCGACCCCGAGATCCTGCGCAGCAGCCTGGCCGGCGTGATCCTGCGCATGAAGGGGCTGCACCTGGGCGACGTCGACGGCTTCCCCTTCGTCGAGCCGCCGCCGAAGAAGGCCATCGCCGACGGCTACGCGCTGCTGGCCGAGCTCGGTGCCGTCGATGAAGACAACGCGCTGACGCCGATCGGCGCGGAGCTCTCGAAGCTGCCGCTGGACCCCCGGCTGGGCCGCATGATCCTGCAGGCGCGCCAGCACCAGGCCCTGGCCGAGGTGCTGATCATCGCTGCGGCGCTCAGCGGGCAGGACGTGCGCGACCGCCCGCAGGACAAGGCGCAGGCCGCCGACGAGCGGCACAAGCCCTTCGACGACGAGCGCTCGGAGTTCGTCGGCACGCTCAAGCTCTGGGACTGGATCGAGCAGGGCCGCGGCGTCCACGGCCACGCGCCGCATGGGGACGCCAGGCCCGACACCCACAAGCTGACCCACCGGCAGCAGGAGCAGCGCCTGCGCGATGCCTTCATCAGCCCGCGCCGGGTGCGCGAGTGGCGCGACATCCACTCGCAGCTGCACACCGTGGTCGCCGAGCAGGGCTGGCGCCTGAACGCGGCGCCGGCCACCTACGAGCAGATCCACCTCTCGCTGCTGGCCGGGCTGCTCGGCAACATCGGCTGCCGCCCCGAGGCCGGGCTGCCCCAGGCCGGCGCGTCCCCCCGGGGCGGCGGGGGCCGTGCCGGCCGCGAGGACGACGACGCGTACCTCGGTGCGCGCGGGATCAAGTTCTGGCGCCACCCCGGCGCGAACCTGAGCCGCAAGCCGGGGCGCTGGATCGTGGCGGCCGAGCTGGTCGAGACCACGCGCCTGTTCGGCCGCGGCATCGCGGCGATCGAGCCGCAGTGGATCCCGCCGCTGGCCGGCCACCTGCTGAAGACGCAGCTGCTCGAGCCGCACTGGGAGAAGAAGGCGGCCGAGGTGATCGCGCTGGAGCGGGCCACGCTCTACGGCCTGGTGATCTACAACAACCGGCGCGTCAACTTCGGCCGCGTCGATCCGGCCGCGGCACGCGAGATCTTCATCCGCGAGGCGCTGGTGGCCGGCGAGTGGGAGACGCGGCTGCCCTTCCTGGCCCACAACCGCAGGCTCATTGCCCAGGTGCAGGAACTCGAGCACAAGGCCCGGCGCCAGGACGTGCTGGTCGACGACGAGCTGATCCACGCCTTCTACGACCAGCAGCTGCCGCCCGACGTCTGCAGCGGCGCCAGCCTGGAGCGCTGGTACCGCGAGCAAGCCCGCCAGCGGCCGACGCTGCTGCAGCTCACGCGCGAGGAGCTGATGCGCCACGAGGCCGCCGGCATCACCACCGAGAGCTTCCCGCGCACGCTGCGCCTGGGCGGCATTGACTGCATGGCCGGCTACCTGCACGAACCGGGCAATGCGCGCGACGGCGTGACCGTCACCGTGCCGCTGTATGCGCTGAACCAGGTGCTCGAAGAACGCTGCGAATGGCTGGTGCCCGGCATGCTGCAGGCCAAGGTGCTGGCCCTGTGCAAGACCCTGCACCAGCGGCCGCGCTCGCGCCTGGTGCCGCTGCCCGAGTTCGCGGCCGAGTTCTGTGCCCTCGTGCCTTTCGGGCAGGGCAGCCTGATGGACGCCCTGCTGAAGGCCGTGCGCGAGCGCACCCAGCTCGCGGTGCAGCGCAACGACTTCAAGCCCGAGCAGCTCAGCCCGCACCTGTTCATGAACTTCCGCGTCGTCGACGAGCACGGCCGGCAGCTCGGCCTGGGGCGGGACCTGGCCAGCCTGAAGGCCGAGCTGGGCCTGCAGGCGCGCAGCGCCTTCCAGGCACTGGCGGTGCTGAAGGTGCCCCCACCCGCCTCCGCCTCCGCCTCCGCCTCCGCCCCCGCCCTCGCGCCTGTCTCCGCGTCCGCCCCCACGTCCGCCCCTGCCTCCGCCTCCGCGCGGGCGCAGGGGCAGACCGCCCACCCGCCCGAGGCCGCGGCCGAGCCGGCGCGCTACACGGCCTGGACGTTCGGCGAGTTGCCCGAGCTGATGGAGCTGCGCCGCGGCGCGCAGGTGCTGGTGGGTTTTCCGGCCCTGGTCGACCGCGGCACGCATGTCGAGATCGAGGTCTTCGACGAGCCGGCGCTGGCCGCCGCGCGCCATCGCGCCGGCCTGCGCCGGCTCGTGGCGCTGCAGCTGCGCGAGCCCTTGAAGCACCTGGAGAAGAACCTCCCCGGCCTCACCGCGATGGCGGCCCACTTCATCGCGCTGGGCAGCCTGGAGGAGCTGAGGGCGCAGATCATCGAGCTGGCGCTGGACCGCGCCTTCCTCGCCGACCCGCTGCCCGGCGACGGCCCGTCCTTCCAGCGGCGACTGGACGAAGGCCGCTCGCGGCTGGCCCTGATCGCGCAGGAGGTGGCGCGCCAGGCCGGCACCGTGCTGGCCGAGCACGCCGCCGCGCTGCGCAAGCTCAAGGACAGCAAGCCGCCGCGCGAGGTCGCCGACGACGTGCAGGCGCAGCTGCAGCGACTGGTGGGCAAGAACTTCCTGCGCGAGCTGCCCTGGTCCGCGCTGCAGCAGCTGCCGCGATACCTCAAGGCCGTGGTGCTGCGCCTGGACAAGCTGCGTGCCGACCCCGCGCGCGACGCCGCCCGGCTGGCCGAGCTGCGGCCGCTGGAGCAGCGCTGGCTGCGCCGCACCGCCGAGCTCAAGGGCGCGCCGCACGCCGGCCTGGCGGACTACCGCTGGTTGCTCGAAGAGCTGCGCGTGAGCCTCTTTGCCCAGGAGCTGCGCACCCCGCAGCCGGTGAGTGCCAAGCGGCTGGACCGCGCCTGGGCGCAGATCGAGGGCTGAGCCCGACCGGGTAGGGCGTTCACAGGAGCCTCACAATCGTCGCTAACGACATAGATGCACGGAATTGCCGATGACCAGCCGACCCGCTTCGATCTTGTGCCTTCGCGCTGCCGCAGGGCTGCGCACGGTGGGAGCGGTTGCCGCGCTGACTGCGGTCACCGCGTGTGCGGTGCATGCTGCGCCCGCCGATGCACCGGCCGCAGCCGCATGGCCGCCACCGATCCGGGCCTACTTCGGACCTGCCCAGATCGAGAAGGCGTCGCTCTCGCAATCGGGCCGTTGGCTGGCCTACACCGCGCCCGCCGGCCAGGGTCGCAACGGCCTGCTGGTGATCGACCTGGACGCCCCGCAACAGATCACCGCCGCCGCGCACTTCGCCGACGCCGACATCGGCTCGTTTCACTGGGTCGGTGACGACCGGTTGGTGTTCTCGGTCGCCGAGCCCCGAACGGCAGACGCCGATCTTCGCTTCTACCCGGGCCTGTTCAGCGTGCGGCGCGACGGCCGGGAGCGGCGCGAGCTCGTCAGCACCCAGGCAGAGACCTTCGTGACCGGCACTTTGTCCAGCAGCCGGAAGCTCTCGCCGCTGCATATGCTGCTCGATGTGCCCGGACAGGGCAGCGGTCACGTGGTCGTGGGGGCCATGCACGAGGACGCACTGGGCGACCTCGACCGTGTGTCGCCGCTGCGGCTGGACGTGGTGACCGGCGAGGCCGAGTCCCTGGCGCTGGGCGCCCCCGAGCATGCGCAATCCTGGCTGTTCGGTCCCCGCGGCACGCCGCGGCTGGCTTTGGCTTTCCATGGCGGGCGCACCCGCATCTACTGGCATGCCGCTGATCCCGACGGCTGGCGCCTGATCGGCGACTTCGAGAACGAACACGAACGTTGGTGGCCGCAGCAGCTCGTTGGAGCCGATGAACTGTACGTGACGCACGGCGAGGGTGCGGCCCAGGATGCGGTGCTGGCCCGGCTCGACCTCGATACTGGCCGGCCGGTCGAGCCGGCGCTGGTCAGCACGCCCGGGTTCGACTTCGACGGCCGGCTCTTGACTGCCTACGACGGCGGGCCCGTGCTGGGCGTGCGCACGACGACCGACGCCGAGACCACGGTCTGGTTCTCGCCCGCAATGAAGGCGGTGCAGACCGAGATCGATCGTCGGCTGCCGGGCCGCATCAACCGACTCAGCTGCCGCCGATGCGGCGAGCCCGGCATGACGGTGCTGGTCAAGTCCTGGTCGGACATCGAACCCGGTGAGTACTGGGTCTGGCGCGGCGCGCCAGCGCTGTGGCGTCGCGTCGGGCGAGTGCGACCCGCCATCGACCCGAGGAGGATGGCGAAGCTGGATTTTCGGCGGATCCAAGCCCGTGACGGCGCCGATCTGCCGCTGTGGATCACCCGGCCCACGGACCCGGCAGCAGGCCACCCGCTGCCAGCTGTGATCCTGGTACATGGCGGACCGTGGGTGCGCGGCAGCAGCTGGGCCTTCGAGCCCGAGGCGCAGTTCCTAGCTTCGCGTGGCTACCTGGTGATCGAGCCCGAGGTCCGCGGCAGCACCGGTTACGGCTACGCCCATTTCCGGGCCGGCTGGAAGCAATACGGCGAAGGCATGATCGACGACCTCGCCGACGCCGCGCGCTGGGCCGTCGCCCATGCCGGGGCCGACCCGAAGCGCCTGTGCGTCATGGGTGCGAGCTACGGCGGCTATGCGGTGCTGATGAGTCTGGTGCGCCATCCGCACCTGTATCGCTGCGGTGTGGCCGCCGCGGCGGTGACGGATCCCCGGCTGTGGATGAAGTGGTCGGCGAGCAGCGATGTCAGCCAGGAGGCACGCCGCTACGACCTGCGCACGCTGATCGGCGACCCGGCGACCGACGCCGCCATGTTCGATCGCATCTCGCCCGTGCTGCAGGCTGCACGCATCCAGGCGCCACTGCTCTTGGCCTTCGGTGGCGCCGACCGCCGGGTGCCGATCGAGCAAGGCACGCGGCTGCGGGACGCCCTGCAGGCGGCGGGTCACGATCCGCAATGGGTGGTCTACCCGGGCGAGGGTCATGGCTGGAGCGACCCCGACGACGTCGACGACTACTACCGCCGCGTCGAGGCCTTCCTGGCCAGCGAACTGCGCTGACCCAAGGTGTGACGGATGCACGCCGAGCGGCGGATTGCCGTGCGGCATAAGTCCCAGGGTCCGGCCTCGGCGGATTCCTAGAATCGTCCACGAACCGGAGCGCGGCGCAGGCTATTCAAAGCCGCGCGGCCGGCTTCCCACAGGTCATGCTGCAGGGGTGTCGTCGTGCGGACAATTCGGGATGCTGCGCTGCTGTGCTGCGGGCTTTGCCTGGCGGCCGCCGCGCTGCATGCGCAGACCCCGGTCCCTGCCGGCGACAACGCGGCGCTCGAGCGCGCGCAGCGCCAGGCCGACGGGCCGCTGCGCCTGATCCTGGAGGCGGCCAAGATCCAGCGCCGGGGCGGCGCGCCGGCGGCCGGCGAAGAGGCGGCCGCGGCCCTGCGCACGGCACCGGCGGCGCCTGCCGCGCCGAGCGCGCCGGTCGAACGGGTGCTGGCGGCCCCGGCGGCGCTGCTGACGCCGCGCCCCGCGGCCTTGCCCGCCGCGCTGCCGCTGCGTGCCGAGACCGCCGCGCCGCCGCCGGACCTGCCCGCCGCGCCCGATGCCACCCTGGTGGCGCTGCTGGTGCGGCCGCGGCTGCTGAACATGGTGCCGCCGACCCTGCCGCCGCAGATGCTGGACGAGATGGCCGGCCGCGCGGCCCCGGTGGCGGCGCTGACGATCGAGCCCGATGGCCATGTCTCGGCCGTGGCGCTGCTGCCGCCGGCGCCGAACGCGCTGCTGCGCTACCTGCGCCCCGCGTTGCTGCAGTGGCGCTATGCGCCGCTGCCCGCGCCGCAGGTGCTGCGGGTGGAGCTCGACTTCAAGAATCTTTGAGCGCCCCCAGGGCCGGGCTGCGCCCCGCCCGCCCCCCGCGGGGGTTCAAGCAAAGCGGCGGAGCCTCATTGGCTTGACAGCCAGGCCAGCGCGCGGTCGAGCCCGCCGGCCGTGATCGCGATGCGGGCCCGCTCCCGCACCGCCGGCTTCGCATGGAAGGCGATCGACAGGCCGGCCGCGGCCATCATCGGCAGGTCGTTGGCCCCGTCGCCCACGGCCAGCGTGCGGGCCGGGTCGATGCGCAGCAGGTCGGCCACCTCGAGCAGGGTGCGGCGCTTCTGCTCGCCGTCGACGATCTCGCCCCAGGGCTGGGGCCGCAGGGCGCCGGTGAGCCGGCCGTCGATGATCTCGAGCTCGTTGGCGCGCGCGAAGTCGATCTGCAGGCGCTCGCGCACGCGGTCGGCGAAAAAGGTGAACCCGCCCGAGACCAGCAGCGTTCTCAGCCCGGCGGCGCGGCAGGCCGCGAGGAAGGCTTCCACGCCCGGGTTGAGTCGCAGCCGCTCGCGGTACACCGTCTCCAGCGCCGCGGCCGGCGTGCCGCGCAGCAGCGCCAGGCGGCGGCGCAGGCTGACCTTGAAGTCGCTGATCTCGCCGCGCATCGCGGCTTCGGTGATGGCCGCCACCTCGGCCTGGCGGCCCACCGCAGCGGCGAGCTCGTCGATGCACTCGATGCCGATCAGCGTCGAGTCCATGTCGAAGGCGGCGAGCCGGAAGTCGGCCAGCCGCGGCAGCGGCGTCGCCCCGCGCAGCCACAGGCCGGGCTCGACCTCGCGCGCCGGCTGCTCGCCGCCGCTCACGGCTCGCCGTCCCAGTAGTCGAGGCTGGCGCTGGTGCGCTGCAGCGCGCTGAACGGCTCGCGCGCGCCGTCGGCGGCGGTCGCCAGGTACTTGCCCGAGTCGGGGTACTCGCAGATCTCCGGCGTCTCGCGGGTGCTGATCGAGAGGTACTTCAGCGGCGCATCGGAGGTGTTGACGAGCTGGTGCGGATACTCGGGCCCGGGCGGGACGAAGACCAGGTCGCCGGCGCGCAGCGGCAGCATCTCGCCGGCCACGCGCAAGTGGCCGCGGCCTTCCAGCACGATGAACAGCTCTTCCTGCGCATGGTGGAAGTGGTAGGGGCAGCTGCGCCCACCCGGGGCCACGATGTCGACCGAGGCACCGAGCTTGCGCGCTGCGGTGCCGGGGGCCAGGCGGGCGCCGCGGCTGTCGTACAGCGGCGCGCGCACGAAGGCCTCGAGCGGCACCGCATCGACGTTGCGGATCAGCCGGGCAGCGAGGTGGGCGGCGGTGCTCAATGCGTAACCTCCGTGCTGTGCACTGCGGTGCGAGCCCCTTCGGGCGGCCGGGCGGGGCTCATCGGCCGATTCTGCCGCGGCGGCCGATGCCGCTAGGCCGCCTGCGCGGCCGGCTGCCCCAGCGCGCGCAGCAGCTCGCGCAGGAACTGCGCGCGGTCGGCCGGCTGGCTGATCTCGCGCACGATGCGCAGCCGGTCGTTGCCGGCGAACTGGATGCTGCGGTTCTTCTGCACCAGCTCGACGATGCGCCGGGCGTCCACCGGCGCGCCGGGGCGGAAGGTCACGCTCATCGCCTTCGGGCCGGCGTCGATCTTCTGCACGCCGTAGGGCCGGGCCAGCACGCGCAGGCGGTGCGTGTCGAACAGGGTCTGGCCCTGCGGGGGCAGGCGGCCGAAGCGGTCGGTGACCTCTTCGAGCAGCGCGTCGATGGCCTCGGCCTTCTCGGCCGAGGCCAGGCGCTTGTACAGCGACAGGCGCACGTGCACGTCGCCGCAGTAGCTGTCGGGCAGCAGGGCCGGCGCGTGCAGGTTGATCTCGGTGGTGGCGGCCAGCGGGCTCAGCAGGTCGGGCTCGCGCCCCGAGCGCAGCGCCCGCACGGCCTCGCTCAGCATGTCGTTGTAGAGCTGGAAGCCCACTTCCATCATGTTGCCGCTCTGGTGCTCGCCCAGCACCTCGCCCGCGCCGCGGATCTCCAGGTCGTGCATCGCCAGGTAGAAGCCGCTGCCCAGCTCCTCCATCGCCTGGATCGCGTCCAGGCGCTGCGCCGCCTGCTTGGTCAGCGCCTCGGTGTCGGGCACCAGCAGGTAGGCGTAGGCCTGGTGGTGGCTGCGGCCGACGCGGCCGCGCAGCTGGTGCAGCTGGGCCAGGCCGAACTTGTCGGCGCGGCTGATGACGATGGTGTTGGCGCTGGGCACGTCGATGCCGGTCTCGATGATGGTCGAGCACAGCAGCAGGTTGTGGCGCTGGGCCACGAAGTCGCGCATCACATGCTCGAGCTCGCGCTCGGGCATCTGGCCGTGGGCGACGGCGATGCGCGCCTCGGGCAGCAGCGTCTGCAGCGCCTGGCGCCGGTTCTGGATCGTCTCGACCTCGTTGTGCAGGAAGTAGACCTGGCCGCCGCGCTTCAACTCGCGCAGCACGGCCTCGCGGATCACGCCCGAGCCCTCGCTGCGCACGAAGGTCTTGATCGCGAGGCGCCGCTGCGGCGCGGTGGCGATCACGCTCAGGTCGCGCAGGCCCTCGAGCGCCATGCCCAGCGTGCGCGGGATCGGCGTGGCGGTGAGCGTGAGCACGTCGACCTCGGCGCGCAGCGCCTTCATCGCCTCCTTGTGGCGCACGCCGAAGCGGTGCTCCTCGTCGATGACGAGCAGGCCCAGGCGCGCGAACTTCACGTCGGCCGACAGCAGCTTGTGGGTGCCCACGACGATGTCCACGCTGCCGGCGGCCAGGCCCTCCAGCGCCGCCTTCACCTCTTTCGGGCTGCGAAAGCGCGACAGCTCGGCGATCTTCACCGGCCAGGGCCCGAAGCGGTCGACCAGGGTCTGGTAGTGCTGCTCGGCCAGCAGGGTGGTCGGCGCCAGGATCGCCACCTGCTTGCCGCCGTGCACGGCCACGAAGGCGGCCCGCAGCGCGACCTCGGTCTTGCCGAAGCCCACGTCGCCGCAGACCAGGCGGTCCATCGGCCGCGGGCTGATCATGTCCTGGATCACGGCGTGGATGGCCGCGCGCTGGTCGGCCGTCTCCTCGAAGCCGAAGCTGGTGGCGAAGGCCTCGTAGTCGTGCGGGCTGAAGCGGTGCGCAAAGCCCTCGCGCGCGGCGCGGCGGGCATAGAGGGCCAGCAGCTCGGCGGCGGTGTCGCGCACCTGCTCGGCGGCCTTGCGCCGGGCCCGGTCCCACTGCGGGCTGCCCAGCTTGTGCAGCGGCGCCTCCTCGGCGCTGACGCCCGTGTAGCGGCCGATCAGGTGCAGCTGCGCCACCGGCACGTACAGCGTGGCCTGGTCGGCGTACTGCAGGTGCAGGAACTCGCTGGCGCCTTCGCCCAGGTCGATGTTGACCAGGCCCTGGTAGCGCCCGATGCCGTGGTGGATGTGCACCACCGGGTCGCCGACCTTCAGCTCCGAGAGGTCCTTGATCAGCGCCTCGACGCTGCTGACCTGCTCCTGCTTGCGGCGCCGGCGCGCCTGCGGCGTGGTGGCGAAGAGCTCGGTCTCGGTGACGAACTGCACCGAGACGCCGGCCTCGGGCTCGTGCCAGTGGAAGCCTTCAGCCAGCGGCGTGGTGGCGATGGCCACCTTCTCGGGGCCGGTGAGGAAGTCGTCGAGCGAATTCACGCTCGGCACGCTCAGGCCATGGTCCCGCAGCAGCTCGAGCAGGCTCTCGCGCCGGCCGTCGCTCTCGGCCACCAGCAGCGCGCGGTGCGGGGTGGCCTCGAGATGGCGCTCGAGCCGGCCCAGCGGCTCGGTGGCGTTGCGGTCGATGCCGAGCTCGGGCAGCGGGCGCGCCCAGGCGCTGGCCTCGGTGCCGCGCAGCGACAGCGCGGCGTGCGCCTGCGTGCGGCCGTAGAACTCCTCGGCCGGCATGAAGATCGCCTGCGGCGCCAGGATCGGCCGCTCGGGGTCGTGCTGCAGGAAGCGGTGCCGCTCGCGGGTGTCGATCCAGAAGTGCGCCAGGGCCTCGTCGACCTGGCCGTGCAGCACCAGCGCGGCGGTTTCGCCCAGGTAGTCGAAGATCGTCGCCGGCTGCTCGAAGAACAGCGGCAGGTAGTACTCGATGCCGCCGCCGGCGATGCCCTGGTCGATGTCCTTGTACAGGCGGCTCTTCGTCGGGTCGCCCTCGATCTGCTCGCGCCAGCGGGCGCGGAAGGCCTTGCGCGCCGCCTCGTCCAGCGGGAACTCGCGCCCCGGCAGCAGCCGCACCTCGGGCACCGGGTACAGGCTGCGCTGGCTGTCGGGATCGAAGGTGCGGATCGAGTCCACCTCGTCGCCGAACAGGTCGACCCGGTACGGCACCGGCGAGCCCATCGGAAACAGGTCGATCAGGCCGCCGCGCACCGCGTACTCGCCCGGCGACACCACCTGGCTCACGTGCTGGTAGCCGGCCAGCGTGAGCTGGGCCTTCAGCCGCGCCTCGTCCAGCCGCGACTTCTGCCTGAAGTGGAACGTGGTGGCCGCCAGGAACGAGGGCGGCGCCAGCCGCGTGAGCGCGGTGGTCGCCGGCAGCAGCACCACGTCCACCTCGGCCTGGCGCACCCGCCACAGCGTGGCCAGCCGCTCGGAGATCAGGTCCTGGTGCGGGCTGAAGCTGTCGTAGGGCAGCGTCTCCCAGTCGGGGAACACGGCCACGCGCAGGCCGGGCTCGAAGAACGGGATCTCGTCGGCCAGGCGCTGCGTGTCGGCGGGCTCGGCGCTGAAGACGGCCAGGCTGCGCCCGGCATCGGCCTGCCGGCGGGCCAGGCGCGCCAGCAGCAGCGCATCGGCCGAGCCGGGCGGGCGGGGCAGCGTGAACCGCCGGCCGGGCACGAGGGGGGGGAGTTGCATCGGGAGCAGGAAAAACAGATCGCCCCGGCACCGTGCCGAAGCGGCACCGCGGGGCGTGACTTGCCGGATTCTAGAATCCGCCGCCATGGCCGATGCCCCGCGCTGCTATGCCCTTGTGCCCTGTGCCGGCGCCGGGCTGCGGGCGGGCACGGCGGGGCCCAAGCAGTACGCGGTGCTGGCCGGGCGCAGCGTCGTGGCGCACACGCTGGCCGCGCTGGCCGGGGTGCCGGCGCTGGACGCGACCCTGGTCGTGCTGGCGCCGCAGGACGGGGCCTTCGAGGCCCGGGCCCCGGGCTTCGGCGGCGAGCGGGCGTGGGTCGCGCGCTGCGGCGGTGCGACGCGCGCCGACAGCGTGGCCCGCGGGCTGCAGGCGCTGCGCGAGCGCGGCGCCGGCGACGCCGACTGGGTGCTGGTGCACGATGCGGCGCGCTGCCTGCTGCGGCCGGCCTGGGTCGAGCGGCTGATCCAGGCCTGCCTGGGCGATGCGGTGGGCGGCCTGCTGGCGCTGCCGCTGGCCGACACCCTGAAGCAGGCCAAGGGCGACCGCGTGGCGGCCACGCTCGATCGCCAGGGCAAGTGGCTGGCGCAGACGCCGCAGATGTTCCGCCTCGGGCTGCTGCAGCATGCCCTGGCGCAGGCCGCCGCGGCCGGCGTGGCCGTCACCGACGAGGCCGGCGCGATCGAGCAGCTGGGCCTCGCGCCCAAGCTGGTGCCGGGCGACATCGAGAACCTCAAGCTCACCTGGCCGGCCGATCTCGAGCTGGCGGCGCGGCTGCTGCAGACGCGATGAGCCTGCCGAATCCGCCGAATCTGCCGAACCTGCCGAACATGAGGATCGGCGAAGGCTGGGACATCCACGCGCTCGTGGCCGGCCGGCCGCTCGTGCTGGGCGGGGTGACCCTGCCGCACACGCACGGCCTGCTCGGCCACTCGGACGCCGACGCGCTGCTGCACGCGATCACGGACGCGCTGCTGGGCGCGGCGGCGCTGGGCGACATCGGGCAGCACTTTCCCGACACCGACCCGGCCTGGGCCGGCGCCGACTCGGCCCTGCTGCTGACCGAGGCGATGCGCCGCGTGCAGGCCGAGGGCTGGGCGCTGGTCAACCTCGACGCCACCATCGTGGCGCAGGCGCCGAAGATGGCGCCGCACATCCCGGCCATGCGCCGGCGCATCGCGGCGGCGCTGGGCGTGGGCGTGGACCGGGTCAGCGTCAAGGCCAAGACGGCCGAGCGCATGGGCCCGGTGGGCGAGGGCCGCGCGATCGAGGCGCGCGCCATTTGCCTCCTGGCCGGCACCGGCCAGGCCGCGGACTCAGGGTGAGACCTCGCACGGTGCCAGGCGCACCGGCCCCGAGCCCGGCACCCAGCGCGCGAGCGGCTTGCAGACGCCGCCGGCGCACAGCCGGTGGTCGGCCGTGAACGACGAGGCCGCCAGCGTCACCGAGGCCTGCGCCGGCAGCCGCGGCCGGTAGTGCCAGGCGCCGCCCCGCAGCACCGCGCCGTCCGGCGGCTCCATGCCGGCGCCCGAGCCGCGGATCACGGCCTCGTCCACCACCAGGCCGGCAGCGCTGACGCGCCAATGCTCTTCCCAGCGCGTCTTCTCGATCGAATGCGTCCAGGCCAGCGTGAACTCGCCGGCCGCGATGGCCACGCTGGCCGCGCCACGCGCCAGGCACAGGCCGAGCATCGGCGGCGGCTGCCGTGGGGCCGGGCTCAGGCCGCGGCCGGGCGCGGTGCGCGGGCCCGGCGCAGCCGCCACAGGTTCCACAGCGCGAACAGCGCCGAGGCCGCGAAGCCCAGGCCGTCGGTGGCCGGGAGGGCCGCCACCAGCAGCGAGGCCGCCCCTGCCGCCCATAGGCGCTCGGGCAGGCTCAGGCGCCGGCCGAGGTAGCCCACGGCGGTGGCGCCCCACAGCGCGATCGCCACCAGCGCCTTGAAGGTGACGTAGGCCGTGTCGAGCAGGCTCCAGTGCCCGCTGGCATCGGGCTGCAGCATCAGGGCCGGGTCGTAGACCGCCATGAAGGGGATGACGAAGCCGGCGATGGCGATCTGCGTCGCCTTCACGCCGATCTGCATGGCCGGCGCGCGCGCGATCGAGGCCGCCGCGAACGCCGCCAGCGCCACCGGCGGCGTCAGGTCAGCCATGATGCCGAAGTAGAAGACGAACATGTGCGAGACCAGCAGCGGCACGCCCAGCTTCAGCAGCGCCGGCGCGGCGATCGAGCTGGTGATGATGTAGTTGGGGATGGTGGGGATGCCCATGCCCAGGATCAGGCACACGATCATCGTCAGCACCAGCGACAGGAACAGGCTGGTCTGGCCCACGTGCAGGATGTACCCGGCGAAGCTGGTGGCCGCGCCTGTCAGCGTGAGCACGCCGATGATCACGCCCACGATGGCGCAGGCCAGCCCCACGGGCACCGCCTGGCGCGCCCCGTCCACCAGGCTGGCGTGCATCGCCCGCAAGGTGGCGCGGCCGCCCTGCACCGAGGCGTTGCCCGCCATCAGCGCCGCGATCAGGCCGATCACGACCCAGATGCCGAAGCGGGCGAAGAACGAGGCCAGCACCCCCAGGCCGATCCAGAACACCAGGCGCAGCGTGGTCGGCCCGATGGCCGCGGCCAGCGTGCTGCCCAGGATGAGCACCGCCGTCAGGCCCAGGCCGGTGAGGCCGGCGTACATCGGCGTGAAGCCGTGGAACAGCATCGCCACCAGCGCCGCCAGCGGCAGCAGCAGGTACCAGCTGCGCCTCATGGCGGCCCAGGGGTTGGGGCACTGCGACTTGGGCATGCCCAGCAGCTGCAGCCGGCCGGCCTCGAGGTGCACCATCCAGAACGCGGTGACGTAGTACAGCAGCGCCGGCACCGCCGCGGCGATGCAGATCTGCGCATAGGGCAGGTTCAGCGTCTCGGCCATGATGAAGGCCACCGCGCCCATCACCGGCGGCATGATCTGGCCGCCCATCGAGGCCGTGGCCTCGACCGCGCCGGCGAACACCGGCGTGTAGCCGAAGCGCTTCATCAGCGGGATCGTGAACTGGCCCACCGTGAGCACGTTGGCCACGCCCGAGCCCGAGATCGTGCCCATGAAGCCCGAGGACACCACCGCCACCTTGGCCGGCCCGCCCCGCGTGTGCCCCACGAAGCCCAGGGCCAGCTCGTTGAAGAGCCGGATCATGCCGGCGTGCTCGAGGAAGGCGCCGAACAGGATGAACAGGAAGATGTAGGTCGCCGAGACCAGGGTCGGGATGCCGTAGATGCCCTCGGTGCCCAGGTGGAGCTGCGAGACGATCTGGTCCAGCCCGTAGGGCCGGTGCGCGAACTCGCCGGGCAGCCACTGCCCGAACAGCCCGTAGGCCAGGAAGGCCGCGCACACCAGCGGCAGCGCGATGCCCAGCGCGCGCCGCGAGGCCTCGAACAGCAGCACGACCACCGCGATGCCCACCACCATGTCGGCGCGGCTGGGGTCGCCGCCGCGCTGCACGATGTCGGCCTCGAACACCCAGTGGTACAGGCCCAGGCCGAAGGCGGCCAGGCCGAGCAGCGCGTCCCACGCCGGCAGCCGCCGGCGCGACCCGCCCGCCCGCGCCGGATACAGCAGGTAGGCCAGCCCCATCAGGAAGCCGACGTGCAGCGAGCGCGTGACCAGGCTGGACAGGGGCGAGAAAGCCGCCACCACGAGCTGGAACGCCGAGAAGCCCAGCGCCACCAGCGCCACGCCGCGGGCGGCGGCGCCAGTGAGGCGTCGCGCGTGCCCGGCCTCCTCGGCCGGGTGATCCAGCCGCTGCAGCAGATCGGCCGATGTCGCGGGGGCGGCCGGGGCCCCGGCGTGCGCAGGGGCCGCGGGGGCCGCAGGGGCCGCAGGCACCGCCGTGGGCTGGGTGCTCACGCCGCGCCCGGCCTATTTCAGCAGCCCGGTCTCGCGCCAGTAGCGCTCGGCCCCCGGATGCAGCGGCACCGGCGCGCCCTTGTAGGCATGCTCGGGCGAGATGCCCTTGGCGGCCGAGTGCGCGGCCACCAGCGCCGGCAGGTTGGTGAACAGGGTCTTGGTCATCGCGTAGACCTCGTCGGCCGGCACGGCCTCGCTGGTGACGAGGTAGTTCTGCACCGCGGCCGTGGGCACGTCGGCCTCCTGGCCGTCATAGGTGCGGGCCGGGATCGATGCCACCTGGTAGGCCGGGTCGCCGACGCGGGCCACCACCTCGGGCGGCACCGGCACGACCACGATCCTCATCGCCGTGGCCAGGTCGCGCAGCGAGGACACGCCCAGGCCGGCCGACTGCACCGTGGCGTCGAGCTGGCGGTTCTTCATCAGCTCGACCGACTCGCCGAAGCCCAGGTACTCGACCTTGCCCAGGTCGGCGTAGGCCAGGCCGGCGGCCTTGAGGATGGCGCGCGCGTTCAGCTCGGTGCCCGACTTCGGCGCCCCCACCGACAGGCGCTTGCCCTTGAGGTCGGCCAGGGTCCGGATGCCCGAGTCGGCGCTGGCCACGACCTGGATGTAGTTCGCGTAGATGCCGGCCACGGTGCGCAGCTTCTTCAGCGGCTTGGGAAACCCGGCCTCGGCGTTGCCGCGCCAGGCATCGGACAGCGCGTCGCCCAGCGTGAATGCGATCTCGCCGCGGCCGGCCTCGATCAGGTTGAGGTTCTCGGCCGAGGCCTTGGTGGCCTGCACGCTCACCCGGGCGCCGGGCAGCGCCTTGGCGTAGAGCTGCGACAGGGCCACGCCCAGCGGGTAGTACACGCCGCTGGTGCCGCCGGTCAGCACCGTGACGAACGAGGCCTGGGCCAGCGCCAGGCCGGACGTGAGGACGCAGCCGGCGGCGGCCAGCCACAGGGCGCCCATGCGCAGGAATCGTGTCATCGAAGGCCTCCTCCAGTGAAGACATGTTGCCGCGAGATGACGCGCCTGACACTTAGGGCGTGCACCCAGCGCGGCGGGTGCCGCTCGAAGGCCGGCGGGCTGCGCGCGGCCGCGCGCAGCGGTGGTCTCGGAGCGAACCGCCGCTCGCAGAGGCTGGGCCCGCCGCGCGCTGGCGCGCGCAGGTCGCGGGCTTAGCGCGCGCTGCCGCGCGCGGTGGCCGACGGCACCCGCTTCAGGCGCAGGTGGGCCACGAGGCCGCCGTCGGGGGCGTTGGCCAGCTCGAGGTTGCCGCCCATGCGGTGCATCGCCTTGTCGACGATGGCCAGTCCCAGGCCGGCGCCGGTGGCGGCGGTGCGCGCGGCGTCGCCGCGGAAGAAGGGCGTGGTCAGCTGCGGCAGCTTCTCGGGGGCCACGCCGGGGCCGTGGTCGCGCACGCTGACGATGGCCCAGGGCCCGGTCTTGACGCAGCTCACCGACACCTCGGCCACGCCGGTGTAGGTGCCGCGGCCGTAGCGGCGCGCGTTCTCGAACAGGTTCAGGAACACGCGGCCGAGCTCGGTCTCGTCGGCCATCACCTCGAGGTCGGGCGGCACGCGGGCCGAGATCTTGATCTGGCCCGGGTCGCGGAAGGCGGCGGCCTCGCGGTCGAGGAGCTGCGCCACCGAGACCGGCCGCAGCTGGGTCTCGCCCGGGCGGGCGTAATCCATGAACTTGTCGATGATGGCGTCGAGCTGGTCGATGTCCAGCGCCATGTTGCGCTTGGCCTCCTCGTCGCTGACGCTCATCTCGGTCTCCAGCCGCAGCCGGGCCAGCGGGGTGCGCAGGTCGTGGCTGATGCCGGCCAGCATCACCGCGCGGTCTTCCTCCACCCGCGCCAGCTCGCGCGCCATGCGGTTGAAGCCCTTGTTGACCTCGCGGATCTCGCTGGTGAGGGTGTTCTCGTCCAGGCGCGAGTCGAGGTCGCCGTCGCGGATGCGGCTGGCCGCGAACGACAGCTGCTTCAGCGGCCGGTTGATCAGGCTGGCGATGGCCACCGAGCCCAGCAGCGTGGCCAGCAGCGCGATGCCGACCCAGATCAGCCAGGTCGTGCGGTTGATGGGGCTGGCCTGGCCGGCGTCGGCCTGCAGCCAGTACAGGTCGTGGTCGATCGAGAAGCCCACCCACATGCCGGGCGTGCCGTTGACGTTGCGCGCCACCACCGCGCCGGGGCCGAGCGCGTTCTTGAGCTCGGCGCTGACGCGGCGCGTGAAGGCGTCGACGCCGTAGTCCTCCCAGCGGTCCTGCGGCTCGCGCGGGGTGACCTTGGTCGCCTCCTGCGCCGTCAGGCTCTTGATCAGCGCCAGCCGGTTGATGCCGTCGGCCTGGCGCAGCGCGGCGCGCGCCAGGTTGACGAGGCCGGCGGTCTGCTGCGCGGCCTGCACCGCGCGCGGCTCGAGCTCGAGCGCGCGCAGCGTCAGCACCCAGGCCGCGATGCCGCCGGCCAGCAGCAGCGCCAGCAGGAAGAAGGTGCGCCAGAACAGGCTCAGCCCGACCGCGCTGCGGCGCTTGGCGGGCGCCGGCCGGGCGCGCGTGCCCAGCGCGCTGGCGGGGACCGGTTCAGCTCGCGCCATCGGGGACGAAGACATAGCCCACACCCCAGACGGTCTGGATGTAGCGCGGCTGCGCCGGGTCGGGCTCGAGCATCTTGCGCAGGCGCGAGATCTGCACGTCCAGGCTGCGGTCGAAGGGCTCGAACTCGCGCCCCCGCGCCAGCTGCGCCAGCTTGTCGCGCGACAGCGGCTGGCGCGGGTGCCGCACCAGCGCCTTGAGCATGCTGAACTCGCCCGTGGTCAGCGCGATCTGCTCGCCGTTCTTGGACAGGCGGCGCAGCGAGAGGTCGAACTCGAAGGGGCCGAAGCTGACCACCTCGGCGTCCTTGGACGGCGCGCCGGGCGCCTCGGGCGCGGGCCGGCGGCGCAGCACGGCGTGGATGCGCGCCAGCAGCTCGCGCGGGTTGAAGGGCTTGGGCAGGTAGTCGTCGGCGCCGACTTCCAGGCCGACGATGCGGTCCACGTCCTCCACCTTGGCCGTGAGCATGATGATGGGCGTGAGGTCGTTGGCCGCGCGCAGCCGGCGGCAGATGCTCAGGCCGTCCTCGCCCGGCAGCATCAGGTCGAGCACGATGAGGTCGACCGTCTCGCGCGTGAGCACGCGGTTCAGCGCCTTGGCGTCCTCGGCCAGCAGGACGTCGAAGCCCTCCTGCGAGAGATAGCGCCGCAGCAGGTCGCGGATGCGGGCGTCGTCGTCGACGACGACGATGCGGTCGGTGCGGGCGCTGGGGCTGGTGCTCATGGGCCACTCCCTATTTGTAACAGCCGCATTGTGGGGTGTCGGCTCCGCGGCCACCCGAGCCCCCTGACCACTGGTTACAAGTCTTTCGGGCGATGATCGCGGCCCGGCGCCGGCGCCGATTCGCGGCGCCGGGCCACGCCTGCGAAGGACTGCCATGCCGACCCCGCCTGCCCCCAGCCGCGCGACCCTGCGCCGGCTTGCGATCGCTGCCCCATGCGCCGCCGTGGCGCTGGCGCTGTGGCCCGCCGCGGCCCGGGCGCAGGACGCCGCCGGGGCGCACGACGTGGTGGTGCTGGCCGCCAGCGCCAGCACCGAGGTGCCCGAGGACTGGCTGACGGTGGTCTTCACCGCGCGCCGCGAGGGCAGCGACGCGGCGGCCGTGCAGGCCCAGCTGCGCCAGGCCGTGGCGGCGGCCCTGGTGCCGGCGCGTGCGGTGGCGCAGCCGGGGCAGATCGAGGTGCAGACCGGCGGCTTCTCGCTCGCCCCGCGCTACGCCCCGCCGCGGCCCGCGGCGGCGGCCGGCCCTGTGATCGCGGGCTGGCAGGGCAGCGCCGAGCTCGTCGTGCAGGGGCGCGACATCGCGGGCATCGCCGCGCTCACGGGCCGCATCCACAGCATGAGCATCGGGCGCGTGGGCTTCTCGCTCTCGCGCCAGGCGCGCGAGCGGGTCGAGGCCGAGACCACGGCGCAGGCGATCGAGCGCTTCCGCGCCCGCGCCGCGATGGTGGCGCGCCAGTTCGGCTTCGGCGGCTACACGCTGCGCGAGGCCACGCTGTCCACGGAGCCGTCCGGCCCGCAGCCGCTGCCCATGCCGATGATGCGGGCGATGGCCGCGCCCGAGGCCGCCGAGCCGGCGCTGCCGGTGGAGGCCGGCAAGGCCACCGTGACCGTCAGCGTCAGCGGCAGCGTGCAGCTGAAGTAAGGTGGCACCCATGAACGAACCCCGACTCGCCTTCGTCGACTGCCTGGACACCCGCGGCCTGCACCGGCTGGCCTACTGGGACTGGGGCGACCCGGCCAACCCGCAGGTGCTGGTCTGCGTGCACGGCCTGTCGCGCCAGGGCCGCGACTTCGACACCCTCGCACGCGACCTGAGCGATCGCTATCGCGTCGTCTGCCCCGACATCGTCGGCCGCGGCCGCTCGGACTGGCTGGCCGACCCCGCCGGCTACGCCATCCCGGCCTACGTCGCCGACATGGTGACCCTGGTCGCGCGGCTGAACGTGCCGCAGGTGGACTGGGTGGGCACCTCGATGGGCGGCCTGATCGGCCTCGGGCTGGCGGCGCTGCCGCGCTCGCCCGTGCGCCGCCTGGTGCTCAACGACGTGGGGCCGGCGATCGAGGCCAAGGCGCTGCAGCGCATCGGCAGCTACCTGGGCGTGCCCGCGCACTGGAAGAGCGTGGACGAGGCGGCCGACGCGCTCTGGGCCATCTCGCGCGGCTTCGGCCCGCACACGCGCGAGCAGTGGCTGGCGCTGACGCGGCCGCAGCTGGTGAGCGACGGCGACGGCTACAAGTCGCACTACGACCCGGCCATCGCGCTGGCGCTGCGCGCGGCCACGCCCGAGCAGGCCGCGGCGGGCGAGGCTGTGCTGTGGCAGAGCTACGACCGCCTGCGCTGCCCGACCCTGCTGCTGCGCGGCGCCGAGTCCGACCTGCTGAGCCCGGCCACGGCCCAGGCGATGACGCAGCGCGGCCCCAAGGCGCGCCTGGTCGAGTTCGCCGGCGTGGGCCATGCGCCGACCCTCGTGGCCCCCGACCAGCGCGCCGCGGTACGCGACTTCCTGCTCGGCCCGTGAAGCCGGCCGCCGATGGCGTGCCGGCGCAGGACGCCGCGGCCATCGTCCACCTGGCCAGCGCCGACGATGCGCGCCTGGCCGACCCCGAGCAGCGCGCACGGGCCTTCGCCGAGCCGCTGCTGGCCGGCCAGGTGCTGGACACTGGCGAGCCCGCCTACGCCCATGCCCAGGGCGTGGCCGCGGTGCTGCGCGCCATCGGTGGCGGGCCGGCGCTGTGCGCGGCGGCCTACCTGGTCTACGCCGGCGACCACCTGCAGCGCCCCGAGGAGACGGTGCGCAAGGCCTTCGGGCCCTCGTACGCCAGCCTGGTGGCGCTCACGCGCAAGCTGGTGCAGATCCAGCGCGCCGTGCGCGCGGCGCAGGGCGGTGCCGGGCCGCAGCAGGTCGAGCCGGTGCGCAAGATGCTGCTGGCGTTCTCGCGCGACCTGCGCGTGGTGCTGCTGCGCCTGGCCTCGCGCCTGCAGACCCTGCGCTGGCATGCCGCCAGCAGGACGCCGTGCCCGGCCGAGCTCGCGCGCGAGTCGCAGCAGGTGTTCGCGCCGCTGGCCAACCGCCTGGGCATCTGGCAGATCAAGTGGGAGCTCGAGGACCTGGCCTTCCGCTTCCTGCAGCCGCAGGACTACCAGCGCATGGCCGAGCTGGTGGCCGCCAAGCGCGGCGAGCGCGAGCAGCGCGTGCAGGCCGCGCGCGATGCACTGGCCGCGCTGCTGGCCGCGGCCGGCATCGAGGCCGATGTGCAGGGCCGGCCCAAGCACCTGTACAGCCTGTGGAAGAAGATGCAGGGCAAGGGCCTGGCCTTCGAGCAGGTGCACGACCTGCGCGCCCTGCGCGTGATCGTGGCCGACGTGCCGGCCTGCTATGCCGCGCTGGCGCGCGTGCAGGCCGCCTGGCCGCCGCTGCCGGGCGAGTTCGACGACTACATCGCGCGCCCCAAGCCCAACGGCTACCAGAGCCTGCACACGGTGGTGCAGGACGCCGACGGCCGGCCGCTGGAGGTGCAGATCCGCACCCGCGCCATGCACGAGCACGCCGAGCACGGCGTGGCCGCGCACTGGATGTACAAGGAGGCGGGCGTGCGCGGCTATGCCGGGGTCAGCGCGGGCGGCGAACAGGAAGAGCGCATCGCCCAGGCGCGCAAGGCCGTGCTGCGCGAGCTGCTGGCCTGGGAGCGCGATTTCAGCCACCCCGATGCCGCGCCCGCCGCCGCGCCGGCCGCCGGCGCCGCGGAACGCCTGTACGTGTTCACGCCGCAGGCCGCCATCCTCGAGCTGCCCGCGGGCGCCACGCCGGTGGACTTCGCCTACAGCCTGCACACCGACCTCGGCCACCGCTGCCGCGGGGCGCGGGTCGACGGCGCGATGGTGCCGCTGAACACCGCGCTGCAGTCGGGGCAGACGGTGGAGATCGTCGCGGCCAAGGAAGGCGGGCCCTCGCTGGACTGGCTCAACCCCGAACTGCACTACCTGGCCAGCCCGCGTGCGCGGGCCAAGGTGCGGGCCTGGTTCCATGCCGAGCAGCAGGCGCAGACCATCGCCCGCGGCCGCGATGCCGTCGAGCGGCTGCTGCAGCGCGAAGGCCGCACCGCGCTGGAGCGCGACGCGCTGGCGGCGCAGCTGGGCTTCCAGGGCGCGCAGGCGCTGTACGAGGCGGTGGGCAAGGACGAGTTCTCGCTGCGCCCGATCGAAGCCTTGTTGCGGCCGGCCGAGCCCGCGCCGGCGGACGACCGCATCGCGCTGCACCGCCCGCGCAGCGAGACCGGCGGCGCGGGCAGCCGCAGCGATGTGCTGGTGGTGGGCCTGGACACGCTGCTCACCACGCTGGCGCGCTGCTGCCGCCCGGCGCCGCCCGACGCCATCGCCGGCTTCGTCACGCGCGGCCGCGGCGTGGCCGTGCACCGCCGCGACTGCAGCAACCTGGCCCACATGGCCGCCACGGCGCCGGGCCGGCTGATCGAGGTGGCCTGGGGCCGGCCGCTGGCCGAGCGGGCGCCCGTCTACCCGATGGACGTGGTGGTCGAGGCCAGCGACCGACCCGGCCTGCTGCGCGACATCGCCGAGCTCTTCGCCAAGGAGCGCCTGCACGTGACCGGCGTGCACACCCAGCGGGCGCAGACGCGCGGCGCGGCCTGGATGAGCTTCACCGTCGAGGCCCCCGACGCGACGCGGCTGGCCCCGGTGCTGGCCCAGATCGGGCAGGTGCCGGGGGTGCGGCAGGCGCGCCGCAGGTAGCCCGGGGCCGGGCGGCGCATCGTCGAGAATCTGCAGATGACCGAATCCCGTGGCGCGACGGCCACCGCCGCTCTTCACCTTCAACCCCACGCCCATCCCGCCGCCTCGGGCCCGGCGGCCGGCGTGGCCCGAGACCAGTCGCGCCCCGAGGAGCTGGCCAACAGCCTCAGCCACGGCCTGGGGCTGTTGGCGGCGCTGGGCGCGGTGCCCGTCATCCTGGTGCATGCGGCGCGGCACGACGGTGCGGCCCTCATCGCCGGCACGGCCATCTTCTGCACCACGGTCCTGCTGGTCTACCTGGTGTCGACGATCTATCACGCGCTGCCCACCGGCCGGGCCAAGCGCGTGTTCCAGATCCTGGACCACGCCTGCATCTATCTGCTGATCGCCGGCACCTACACGCCCTTCACCCTCGGCGTGCTGCGCGGGGCCTGGGGCTGGTCGCTGTTCGGGATCGTCTGGGGCCTGGCCCTGGTGGGCGTGGTGCTGAAGGCCTGGGGCAAGGCCGCGCGACCCATGGTCTCCACCGGCCTGTACCTGTTCATGGGCTGGGTCGTCGTCATCGCCGCCGACCCGATGTTCGCCCGGGTGCCCACCGCGGGCCTGCTGTGGCTGGCCGCCGGCGGTCTGGCGTACACCGCGGGCGTGGCCTTCTTCGCCACCGACTCGAGGCTGCGCTACGGCCACGCGATCTGGCACGGCTTCGTCCTCGCGGGCACCGCCTGCCATGCCTTCGCCGTGCTGCGCTACGCGGCGTAGGCCGCGCCCGACCGATCCTGCCGGGGCCGCCGGCGGCCGCTTCAGCCCCGCTTCGTGCCCGGGGCCGGCGCGGCGCCGAGGTATTCCGGGTAGGCCAGCTCGGCGATCGGGCGCAGCGGCGAGGTGCCGACATGCTGAACCACCCGCCGGTCGTGCTGGGCGATGTGCTGGGAGAGCCAATCGCTCAGGAAGGAGAGCAGGTCTTCCGGATACTCGCGCCGGTGCGCGATCTTGTCGACGTAGGCGTTGAGCTCGAGCAGCAGCTCGGCGTGCAGCGAGCGGTGCGCCTCCAGGCCGGCGTAGCCGGTCTCGCGCATCAGGTTCTCTTCGCTCAGGAAATGGAACTCGACGCACCGGACGACCTCGCGCACGATATGCCCGAGCGCATCGGCCGACTGCCGGGTCTTGATCGCGACATCGAGCTTGCGAAACAGCAGCACCAGCAGCCGGTGTTCGGCATCGACCAGCGGATGCCCGGTCTCCAGCGATCCGTCCCAATGGATGTACATCGGCCGGCCCCTACCCGAGCCAGGCCCGCCGGGCCGCATGGTGCCCGAGCCCGAGCAGCGCCACCGCGATCAGGAACACGAGGCCCTGCAGCACCAGCGGCACCCAGCCCGGCCCGTGCGAGTCGCCAGACATCACGAAGAGGCCGAGGTCCTGCAAGACGATGCCCGCGACCGATGCGTACAGCGCCCACAGGGCCCATCGCCGGCGCGCGAGCAGGCCCAGGCAGCCCAGCGTGCCGCCGACGACGGCCACGACGCTGGCCGCCACCGACCATCCCGGGCGCGCCGCGGCCATCGCCTGCTCGCGGGGCGGCAGGGCGGCCAGGTCGGCCGCCGACAGCCGCAGGTCGGCCACGACCGCCAGCAGGCCCGCCAGATTCCACAGCAGCGCGACGGCCGCGAGCACCATGAACCAGAGGGGAGCTTTGTTCATCCGCGGCACCTTGCGAAGGGGAGACCGCACAGCCTATCAGGCCGCCACCCCGCGCACCGTCAATCCGGCTGCCGCCCGGGGGCCGCGGCGGCCACGGCCTTCGAGAGGTGGGCCAGCTCGATGCCGGCGATCAGCGCGGTGCGCCCGTGGACCCGGTAGCCGTGGCCCTCGTAGAAGGCGACGTTGCGCTCCATCACCGTGTTCGTAGTCAGCTCGATGCGCTCGATGCCGACGAGCCCGGCCTCCAGCGCCCTCAGCAGCGCCGAGCCGATGCCTTGCCCGTGCCTCGAAGGCTCGACGACCAGGGCGCGAACGGTGCAGACCGCTCCGCCACGCAGCCCGCGGACGCAGCCCACGACGGTGCGGCCGTCCCGGGCCACCAGCGCGATCTCGGATTCGACATGCGCCGCGATCGACGCGCGTGTCTCCTGCAGCGGCGGAAGCGCCTGCGTGCCGCACCGTCGCCCCTCTTCCTCGAAGGCGCGCATCTGAATGCCGTGCATCGCATCGACGTCGGATGCGGTGGCGCGTTGGATGGTGAGCATGCAGTTTCCAGGTCGGATGCATCGGGGCGACGGGCCGCCGCGCGGGCCGGCCCCGCTGCCGGTTCAGGGCGGGGCGACGACAACGAGCTTGATTCGGGCCGACGCCCCGGACTTGATGGTGACTGCCGCCCTGGGGACCTGGTAGTGCCTGGCGACCAGGGCCACGAGCTCGGCGTTGGCCTTGCCGTCCACCGGCGACGCCTTCAGCGTGGCGATGAAGCTGCCATCGTCCAGCGCCTGGAGCGAACTCTCGCGGCGGCTAGGCCTGACCTTGACCTGCACGATGGGCATGGCTGGGTTCTGCGCACGCGCGGCAGAGGCAGGCCTTGTGCTTTAGATCGGCCGGAACCTGCGCCAGTACCTCCTCGGTGAACCCGACGCCTCGGCACCAGCACTCGACGTCGAAGTGGCCGCAGGCCGAGGCCGCGCACTGGTTGGCCGGGCCGCAGAGCGGGCACCGCGGGGCATAGAGCGCAACGGCGGGCACCGTCTCACCTCTGCGGTATCACGATCGGGTCGAGCCCGGACCGGAAACCGGCTGCCGGTCGCCCGGCCTCGACGGACATGAAGGGCTAGACATCACCGCGGCCGCTGCGCAACTGCTCGATGACCTGCCTGGCACGTTTGACGTCGGCGCCACTGTCGGCTCGGTACGCCTTGATGGCTTCGAGCGTGCGCTTCGAGTCCACGGCCAAATCCCGGACTTGCCGAGACGGCTCGACCGACAACGCAGGCGCGAGCCCCAGGTCACGGCGCAGGCCCGCCAGCTGCTCCTGGAGCGCCGAGAGCTGAGCCGCCGAGCGCTCCACCCGGAACCAGATCAACAAGAGCAGGGCACCAGCGAAATAGGGAAGCATGTCGAACATCTCCATTCTCCCAGCGCGTACCGTCACGAACCGTCAGCATAGTCGTTGCGGCCGACGAGGGTGAACCGCGCCGACTCGCCACAGGCCACCACCGTTGTGGCTGGCGGGGCCCGGTTGCAGACGCCGACGTCAGTCAGCGCCGGCGATGCGCGAAATCTCGTCGGCCACGCGCGCCGGCTGCTCCTCGTGCGCCAGGTGGCCCAGGCCTTCGAGCACGACCACGCGCGTGCCCGGCAGCAGCGCCTGCACCTGCGCCGCCTGGGCCGGCGGCACGGTGCGGTCGGCGCCGCCCACCAGCAGGTGCAGCGGCACCGCCAGCCGGGGCAGGGCCCGGGCCAGCGTGTCCAGGTCCCAGTTGGCCATCATCCCCAGGGCCCCGGCCACGTGCGCGGGGTCGGCAACCAGGCGCCGATACAGCGCGCGGCCCTCGCCGTCGAGGCTCGATCCGGTGCCGTCGAGCAGCCGCTGCAGCACGCGCGGGTCGGCCGCGCGCCAGGCGAACAGCCGCGGCACCAGCGGGTTCAGCGCCAGCAGCTTGGCCAGCGGCGAGAACAACTGCCCGGCCAGGCCGTGCAGCGGCAGCAGCGCGGCGTTCAGGCCCACCAGCGCGCGCGGCCGGGCATGGCCGGCCAGCGCCATCTGCGCCGCGATCGCCGCGCCCGCCGAGTGGCCCACGATCACCGCCGGCGCGAAGCCCAGCTCGCGCAGCAGCTCGCCGATTTCGCTCGCCATCCCGGGCAGGCCGAGCCCGGCCGGGCCGGGCGTGGCCGTGTACGCATGGCCCGGCAGGTCGAGCGCGAGGGTGTCGAACCGCGCCGCCAGCAGGGGCAGCAGGCCGCGCCAGGAGTGGGTGGAAGCGCCGGTGCCGTGCAGCAGCAGCAGCGGTGGCGCCCCGGCCGCCCCCAGGCGCTGCAGGTGCCAGCGCAGCCCGGCGGCATCGACGAAGCGGCTGGCCGCGGCGTTGGGCCAGGCGGGGCCGGTGCCCCAGCGCAAGGATTCAGCGCCCATCGCCGGCCCGGCCGGGCGCCGGCCGGGCCAGGCCGTCCTGCAGGCCGCGCACCGCCTGGTTCAGCGCCCGCGCGCCGGCGTGGGGCAGGGCGGTGTAGCGGGCGGCCATCTCGGCAGCCAGGCGCTGTGCGGCCGCGGCCGGCTGAGGCGAGGTGTCGATCAGCAGGCTGGGCAGGCCGGCGCCGCGCAGCCGGCGTGCGGCGCGCAGGGCGTCGGCATCGGCCTGCGCGCGGCCCCCCCGGCCGTCCAGCGCGACGTTGGCGCGGCCGTCGGTGAGCAGCACCAGCAGCGGCGTGGCGCCACCGCGCAGCACCTGGCCGGCCAGCGTCAGCGCGGCCTCGAGGCCGGCGGCCAGCGGCGTGCCGCCGCCGCCGGGCAGCGCGGCGAGGCTGCGCTTGGCGCGCAGCAGCGAGCGCGTGGGCGGCAGCAGCAGCTCGGCACGGCGGCCGCGGAAGGCGAGCACGGCCACGCGGTCGCGCCGCACGTAGCAGTCGGCCAGCAGCAGGTTGACGGCGCCCTTGGCCTCGGCAAGTCGGTGCAGGGCCGAGGAGCCCGAGGCGTCGATGACGAACAGCGTCGTCGTGGTGCGGCGCTGCCGGCAGCGGGTGACGCGGAAATCGTCGGCCTGCACCTCGATGCGGCGACCGCTCGCGGGCTTCCCGTCGTTCTGCGCGTCGCGCAGGCCCCGCCGCAAGGCCTGCCAGGGGGCGGCGGCGCGCAAGGTGTCGAGCAGGCTCAGGCGGGCGCCGCTGCGCGGATCGCCGCGGCGGCTGCCGATGGGCCGTCCGCCGCGGCTCGCCGCCTGCCAGCCGCCGGCGT
>JAGWMW010000171.1 GCA_028871575.1 Burkholderiales bacterium
GCGCCTTCGGTCTTGTCCTCGAGCACCTTGCCGGTCTGCGCATCCACGCCCACTTCCTGCGTGGACTTGCCGTTGCGGATGTCGAAGGAGTAGCGCAGGCCGCTGCCGCCGGCCTCCTTCTCGAGCTCCTCGGCGGCGATCTTGCCGGGATGCGCCTTCAGCGCGATGGCGCGCGCCTCGGACAAGGTCACCTTGGCCTGGCCCGCGAGCGACTGCCCGCTGTAGGCCTGCGCGCCGGTGGCGATGCCCAGCAGCGCGGCCGCCAACGCCAGCGCAGCGAGGGGGTTGGAACGCGGGGAGGGAAACGTCGTGGTCTTCATGCGGTTGCTCCAGTTCGGTCGGATCGGCGGGGCCCGATGGCCCTGCCGTGGAGGCATCCTAGGCAGCGCCCCCTTAGACCAGCCTTAACACCACGCCACCGCGTCCGGTGCATCCCCGGCTTCCCTCGCGGGCCTCACCGCCCTCGTATCGGACCCAGCCGCGGCTCAATCCTCGGCAGCGCCGACGCCGAACAGGCTCATCAGGCTGGTGAAGAGGTTGAAGACCGAGACGTAGAGGCCGACGGTGGCCATCACGTAATTGGTCTCGCCGCCGGAGACGATGCGGCCGGTCTCGAACAGGATCAGGCCCGCCGACAGCAGCGCCACCATCGCGGAGACGGCCAGGCTCAGGCCCGGGATCTGCAGGAATACCGCCGCCAGCCCCGTCAGCAGCGCGATCACCATGCCGGCGAACAGGAAGCCGCCCATGAAGCCGAAGTCGCGCCGCGTGCGCAGCACATAGGCCGAGAGTGCGAGGAACGTCGCCCCGGTGGCTGCAAGCGCAAGCATCACGACCTGGCCGCCGCCGGGCATCGACAAGGTCTTGGCCAGCAGCGGGCCCAGCGTGTAGCCCATGAAGCCGGTCAGGGCGAAGGCCGCGGCCAGCCCCGCGGCTCGGTGGCGAAGCCGATGCACGGCAAACAGCAGGCCGAAGTAGCCCGCCAGCGTGACGATGATGCCCGGCGCCGGCAGCGACCACGCGACGCTGGCGGCGGCCACCAGGGCGCTGAAGAGCAGCGTCAGCGCCAGCAGCGCGTAGGTGTTGCGCAGCACGCGCGCCACCCCGGCCGCGGCGGCCGCCTGCCCCGGGTGCGGCGGCGCCTCGGTGCGGGACGCCGGCCCCGGCAGGGCGGCTGGGGAGATGGGGATGAGCTTTTCCATGGCAGAACTCCTGAAGTGGGAATGCCCGCAAGGTAAGGACCGGCGGGCGTGGAAGCCAGCAGGCCGGCGATGAGCGTCGCTCAGGTTCCGCCGATGCCCGCGTCGAGCGGCCCGGGGCCGAGCCGCTCGTCGCGGACGTGGCGCCGCTCGCGCCGGCGCCCGTGCTGGGCTCGCCGCGTCAGGCGCTTCAGGCCCGCAGCGGCCCGGGCCAGCGCGTGGTTGAGGGCGCCGTGCCAGTCGCGCGCGGTGGCGCTGGCCACCACCGGCAAGCCGTCCACGCCCACCAGCGACACCTGGCAGTGCTTGTCCACGCCGTGGCGCGGGCCGTCGATGTCGGTCAGTTGCACCGACGCCGTCGAGACCCTCCAGGCCAGCCGGCGCAGCACGAACGCCGTGCGGCCCATCGCCCAGTCGCGCAGACCCTGGGCCTGGGGGTCGCGTGTCTTGAATCGCGTCTGCACTCGAATCTCCTTGGGGAATTGAAGAAGACTCGACCATGCCGCCGTCGGGCCGCGCGGCCCAGCAGGGCGGCCGGGAGCATCACATCGGATTCAGCGAAGTCGCGCCGGCGGCGGCGACCAGCCGGCGCAGGCCGGCGCCGCCTGCGCTCAGGCCCCGGCCGCCGCGGCCAGCACGCGCTGCACCAGCGGGTGCTGCAGGCCGCGGCGCGAGCGGATCGCGTGCACCTCCTCGTGCAAGCCCTCGCTCTGCCCCAGCAGGCGCAGGCCGCGCATGGCGGCCAGGTCGGTGGCGCCCAGCGCGGTGACCGGGAACACGCCCATGCCCTGGGCGGCGAACAGGCTCAGCAGCGCGCTGTCCTCGAACTCGCCGACCACGCGGGGCTGGATGCGGTTCGCCTCGAACCAGCGATCGATGCGCCCGCGCAGCGCCGCATGGGCGGTCGGCAGCAGCAGCGGCAACTCGCCCAGGCTGGCCGGGAAGGCGTCGACCTGCGCCTTGTGCACCATCGGCGCCGGCCCGTACCAGTCCACCCGCGAGACCAGCAGCCGCTCGCTGCTGAGCCGCAGCGCGGCGTTGTGCGGCGGCGGGCGGCACACCAGCACCAGGTCGAGCCGGTGCAGCGCCAGTTCGCCCAGGAGATCGTCCACCTCGCCTTCATGGCACACGAGCCTGAGGGCCGGCGTGTCCAGCACCGGCTTGAGCAGCACGTGGGCCGCGAGCTTGGACAGCCCGTCGGACAGGCCGACGGCCAGCCGCACCGTCTGGCCTGCAGCCGCGGCCGCCGCCTCGTGCGGGATCGACTCGCCGAGCTGGAAGATCTCCTCGGCCCGCGCAAGCACCGCCCGGCCGGCATCGGTGACGGCCACGCCGCGGCCCGCGGGCTTGAGCAGTTGGTGGCCGAGCGTCTGCTCCAGCGCCTTGACCTGGGCGCTGATCGTCTGGATGGCCATGTCCAGCCGCTCGGCCGCGCGGGCGAACCCGCCTTCCTTGGCCACGACCCAGAAGTAGTAGAGATGCCGGTAGTTCAGCGCCGCCATGGCCATCCTGCCGCCCCATGGCGGCCTGTCGCTTCGGGAATCCCGAACTCGCGCTCACTGTAGCGCTGCTTTCACCGGGGCGGGCCGGCGCCGATGATTCGCCGACCCACCGACCACCGAACCCACATCCTCATGGACTTGCTGCTCTTCCCCTGGCTGGGCCTGCCGCTCTGGATTTGGGGGGCCTTCATCGGCACGGTGCTGACCGTGCTGGCCTTCGACCTCGGCATCCTGCACCGCCAGCCGCGCGCGATCGGCGTGTCCGAGAGCCTGGCGCTGTCGGCCCTGTACATCGGCCTGGGACTGGTCTGGGCCGGCGCGGTGTACTGGATCTACGCCCGCCACGGCGGCACCGGCTCGCTGGACCCGCAGATCGCGGCCGCGCCCACGCCCGATGCGCGGGCCTGGACCGCGGTCAAGCTCTACCTGACCGGCTTCCTGGTCGAGAAGACGCTGGCCCTGGACAACGTCTTCATCATCTCGATGATCTTCACCTACTTCGCGGTGCCGCAGGCGCTGCAGCACCGGGTGCTGTTCTGGGGCGTCGTGGGCGTGGTCGTGCTGCGCGCGCTGATGATCGGGGCGGGCGCTGCACTGCTGGCCGAGTTCGACTGGGTGATGTACCTGTTCGGGGCCCTGCTGCTGGCCACCGGGGTCAAGATGCTGCGCCTGGTCGACCATCGGCCCGACATCGCCAGCAACCCGGTCCTGCGCTGGCTGCAGCGGCGCCTGCGCGTCACCGACCGCCTGCACGGCCAGGCCTTCACGGTCCGCCTGCCCGACCCCGCCACCGGCCGGCCGTCGCTGCACGCAACGCCGCTGCTGCTGTGCCTGATCCTGGTGGAGATGGCGGACCTGGTCTTCGCGATCGACTCGGTGCCTGCGATCCTGGCCATCACGCCCGATCCCTTCATCGTCTACACGAGCAACATCTTCGCCATCCTGGGCCTGCGCGCCCTGACCTTCGCGCTCGCCGCGGTGGTGCACCGCTTCGAATACCTGAAATACGCGCTCGCCCTGGTGCTGATCTTCATCGGCACCAAGATCTTCCTCGGCGACTGGCTCTTCGACGGCAAGGTGCCGCCTTCGATCAGCCTGGGCGTGACCGGTGCCTTGCTGGCCGGCGGCATCGCCTACTCCTGGTGGAAGACAGGCCCTGGAAGGGTTGCGGGACGAACCGGCTGAGCACCCGCGACGGAATGGCGCCAATTGCGAGCGTCATGGCCGCGGCGTTCGGACCGGAGCGGCGGGGCTTCATCCCCGTCCACACGGCCCGTCCACACGGGCCGCCGCCGAACCACAACCTGCCGCCAGCGACGAGGCGTCGCCGCATGCGGGCTGCGCGGCAAGTGTGCGCAGTCGAGGCCTGCAGCCCGACGACGTTGAACCGGCGCTGAAGCCTTCTGCAGCGAGGCGCCGGCGCTACACTGCCGCTGCCCGTTCCGGTGCCAACGCCAGCGCACCGACCCGTCGTTTCGAGAGGGAGACGCGCCATGGTGACGCCTGCCGACCTCGATGGCCATGGCTTGGCCGTCTTCCACCACGTCAAGCAACGCAGCAAGCCGCTGACGGCATCGCCGCTCTACTCAGACTTGCAGCGCATCTACGCGAACATGGCCGACGAAAACTTCGTCAAGACCGGCATCGCAAAGGTCGAAGAGCTGGTATGGAAAGAGCTCAAGTGGCGCAACAAGAGCGCCAGCGACGACGAACTGAAGGCGGGCTTCAAGAGCTACTACGCGCCGGCGAAGGCCCAGCATTTCGACGTCAGTCGCAAGGAAGCGAACACCAACAAGGGTGTTCTGACCGAGATCCTCGAAGCGGTCGAGAAGGCTCACGGCTTTGGTCCCGTGTCCTATGCGTGGGGGACATCGGGCAAGGCATTCCTGGCCAATCTGAAGGCCAGGCGCCCCTTCAAGGACTACGGCGCATCGAAGGACCACGGCGACAACACCCACCGAGTGCAGTGGTTCATCATCTGCCGCTACCTTTTCGACGGCGTGGCGGACGCCGCGAAGTTCTACGAGGAAACGGCCTATTGGACTTGCGATCTGACCGTCGGGATGGAAACCCGCACGATCTACCTCTGGGACATGCTCTGCGATAACGCGAGCAACACGACCGGTTGGACCAAGACCAAGGCGAAGGGCCTCAACCCCATTTACGTCATGGACCTGCTGCGTAGCGACGACTATCCCTTGTTGTCTGCGTTCGTCCGGTATCGCCGGATGAAAGACATGATGTCGGACGCGAACAAGCCGACGCTGACGGAGAAACGATTCAGGAAGTACACCGAGTACGGTGCGATGGTGAAGACGCTCGACCGCGCCGCACTTCGATTCAAGGGACAGTCGTTCGCGAGCTTGTCCGAGAAGGAGCAGGACAAGCTCGCCAAGTTCCTCGGCAAGCACGGCTTCCTGGACGCCTGACCCAAAAGCACCAACGGGTCAGCTTTTCGTGAAAGCTGACCCGTTGGTTTTGATGGTGCGGCTGGCAGGATTCGAACCCACGACCCCTTGGTTCGTAGCCAAGTACTCTATCCAACTGAGCTACAGCCGCTGAGCCCTGAAATATAACACGGCGACAGCGCACGGCCGCGCGCACCGCGGGGGTCAGTCCAGGGCGGCAGCCGCCTGCTCGCAAGACAGGGCGCGCGCCTCGTCGCCTTCCTCTCGGGCCAGCGCCGCCAGCTGGCGCCAGGCGGCACGGCGGGTGGCGGCGGGCAGGGCCGGTGACGCGGCGGCTTGCTCGAGCAAGCGGCGCGCCTTGCCCCACAGCCGGCGTTCTGCGAAGGCCATGCCTACCGCGGCCACGATCGCGCTCTCGTGGCCCCAGGCCTGCGCGGCGGCCTCGAGCCGGGGCAGCCAGTCGCTGCCGATGCCGGCGCGCGCCTCGATCAGGGCCAGCGCCACGGGCTCGCGGTCTTCGCGCGCGAGCTCCGAGAGCCGTTCCCAGAACGGGCGCAGCCATTCGCGCCCGTCGGCGGCGGCTTCGAGCTGGGCCGCGCGCTGGGCGGCGCGGGCGGCCACGAACGCGTCGCGCTGGTCGGCGGTGTCGAACTGGTCCCACAGGCGGCGCAGCTGCTGCAGGTCGTGGGCACCGTCCAGCGACTCCACGGCCAGCGACCGCAGCAGGCTGCGCGCCGCCGCGGGCGAGAAGGCGCCGTGGTTGGACAACAGCCGCGCGGTGTGCAGCGCCTCCAGCGGCCGGCGCAGCATGCGCAGGGCCTGCAGCTTCAGCCGCAGGGCCTGCGTGCGGCGCGCGGCACCGGGGGGCAGGGCCTCGAGCAGTTCCAGGGCGCGCGTGGCATCGCGGTCGTCCAGCGCCCATTCGGCCGCCAGCAGGCGCGCCGATTCCTCGACGTGGCGCGGCCCTGCGCGCAGCCCTTTGCCGAGCTTGAGCGCCTGTCGCAGCGCCTCGTCGCGACGGCGCGTGTCCTGCAGCCGGTGCAGGCTGCCGGCCGCCACCAGCAGGGCGAGGGCGCGGAACTCGGCGTCCAGCACGGCTTCGGCAGCGCCGTCGGCGATGGTCACGGCGCGCTCGGCGGCCTTGCGCGCGCGGCCCCAGCGGCCGGCGAAGGATTCGGCCAGCGCCTCGCGCAGGGCCGCCTGCGCGGCCCGCTCGCGCCGCAGCGCGCGCCATTCGTTGGCGCGACGCGGCAGGCTCAGCAGCGAGCTGCCGGCGCGCAAGGCCGCCATCAGCAGCACGCAGCCGGCCAGCAGCAGGATGACGAAGAGGTTGAGCGAGAGGTCGGTGCGCCAGCCGCCCCAGTAGATGCTGACCAGGCCGTCGTTGGGCCCGAGCGCGGTGGCGGCCACCACCGCCACCAGGGCCAGCAGCATGAGCCAGACGACGCTGCGCATGGGCCGCGCGCGCCTCAGCGCCCGCCGGTGACGGCAGCGATCGCCGCCAGCGTGGCGCTGGGCCGGGGCACCGTCACCAGCCGCGCCTGGGCCGACACCTGGCGCAGCAGTTCGCCGGCCTGGGCCACGCGGGGCGAACGGCGGTCGAAGTAGCGGCCGAGCGCCACGTCGGCCTCGCGCAGGTCGGACTGCGCCGCGTCGAACTGGCGCGACAGCAGCTCGAGCCGCGCGTTCAGCAGCCGCAGCTTGAGGTTCTCGCGCAGGAAGAAGGTCTGCTCGGGCGCGATCAGCATCGCGTCGGGGTCGGCGATGCGGGTCACGCGCAGAAGGCTGCGCGTCTCCTGCCACAGGCGGTCCGCGAACACGCGCCAGCCGGCCTGCAGCCGCCCTGCCC
>JAGWMW010000172.1 GCA_028871575.1 Burkholderiales bacterium
GTTGGCCATGGCTGCGGGAATGCGGGAATTGTGAAACGAAACCGCCGCGGTCGGCGCCGGGCCAGGGCCCGGGCGCTCGAACGCGGCGCGGTGGCTCGGCGGCCCGGGCGCGGGCGCGCCGCGACATTACTTGTGCACTTCCTTGAAGTCGGCGTCGACGACGTTGTCGTCGGCTGCCTGGGCCTTGGCCTTGGGCGCTTCGGCGCCGGGCGCCGCGGCCTCTGCCGCACCGGCGGCGGCCGAGGCGTCGGCGTACATCTTCTCGCCCAGCTTCTGGCTCACCGCCATCAGCGCCTCGGTCTTGGCCTCGATGGCCGCCTTGTCGTCGCTCTTCAGCGCCGTCTCGACGTCCTTGATCGCCGCCTCGATCTTCTCCTTCTCGGCCTGGTCGAGCTTGTCGCCATGCTCGGCCAGGCTCTTCTTGACCGAGTGCTGCAGCGCATCGGCCTGGTTGCGCGCCTGCACCAGCTCGAGCTTCTTCGCGTCCTCGGCCGCGTTGACCTCGGCGTCCTTCACCATCTTCTCGATCTCGGCCTCGCTCAGGCCCGAGTTGGCCTTGATGGTGATCTTGTTCTCCTTGCCCGTGGCCTTGTCCTTGGCGCCGACATGCAGGATGCCGTTGGCGTCGATGTCGAAGGTGACCTCGATCTGCGGCAGCCCGCGCGGCGCCGGCGGGATGCCCTCGAGGTTGAACTCGCCCAGGCTCTTGTTGCCGGCGGCGAGCTCGCGCTCGCCCTGGTAGACCTTGATCGTCACCGCCGGCTGGTTGTCGTCGGCGGTGCTGAACACCTGGCTGAACTTGGTCGGGATGGTGGTGTTCTTCTTGATCATCTTCGTCATCACGCCGCCGAGCGTCTCGATGCCGAGCGACAGCGGGGTGACGTCGAGCAGCAGCACGTCCTTGCGCTCGCCGCCCAGCACCTGGCCCTGGATGGCCGCGCCCACGGCCACCGCCTCGTCGGGGTTGACGTCCTTGCGCGGCTCACGCCCGAAGAACTCCTTGACCTTCTCCTGCACCTTGGGCATGCGCGTCATGCCGCCGACCAGGATCACGTCGTCGATGTCCGAGAGCTTGACGCCCGCGTCCTTCACCGCGATCTTGCAGGGCTCGATGGTGCGCGCGATCAGCTCGTCCACCAGGCTCTCGAGCTTGGCGCGCGTGAGCTTGATGTTCAGGTGCTTCGGGCCCGAGGCGTCGGCCGTGATGTAGGGCAGGTTGACGTCGGTCTGGGTCTGGTTGGAGAGCTCGATCTTCGCCTTCTCGGCCGCTTCCTTCAGGCGCTGCAGCGCCAGCACATCCTTCGTCAGGTCGACGCCCTGCTCCTTGCGGAACTCGGTGACGATGTAGTCGATGATGCGCTGGTCGAAGTCTTCGCCGCCCAGGAAGGTGTCGCCGTTGGTGGACAGCACCTCGAACTGCTTCTCGCCGTCGACGTCGGCGATCTCGATGATGCTGATGTCGAAGGTGCCGCCGCCCAGGTCGAACACCGCGATCTTGCGGTCGCCCTTGCCGTGCTTGTCCAGGCCGAAGGCCAGGGCCGCGGCGGTGGGCTCGTTGATGATGCGCTTGACGTCCAGGCCCGCGATGCGGCCGGCATCCTTGGTGGCCTGGCGCTGGCTGTCGTTGAAGTACGCGGGCACCGTGATCACGGCCTCGGTGACTTCCTCGCCGAGGTAGTCCTCCGCGGTCTTCTTCATCTTGCGCAGCACCTCGGCGCTGACCTGGGGCGGCGCCAGCTTCTTGCCGCGCACCTCGACCCAGGCATCGCCGTTGTCGGCCGCCGCGATCTTGTAGGGCATCAGGTCGATGTCCTTCTGCACTTCCTTCTCGGTGAACTTGCGCCCGATCAGGCGCTTCACCGCGTACAGCGTGTTCTTGGGGTTGGTGACCGCCTGGCGCTTGGCGCTGGCGCCCACCAGCACCTCGCCGTCCTCCTGGTAGGCGATGATCGACGGCGTGGTGCGGGCCCCTTCGCTGTTCTCGATCACCTTGGTGGTGTTGCCTTCCATGATCGCGACGCACGAGTTGGTCGTGCCGAGGTCGATGCCGATGATCTTGCCCATGTCTGTGTGCTCCGGTGTCGGGGATACGCTGCGGTAGGAATTGCGGCTGGCGCGCCGTCTTTCAAGGGCGGCGCGCCACTGGGGTGTGCGCTACTTGGGTGCGCTGACCGTGACCAGCGCCGGCCGCAGCACGCGCTCGGCGATCAGGTAGCCCTTCTGCAGCACCGCGACCACGGTGTTGGGCTCCTGCTCGGCGGGCACCACGCTGATGGCCTGGTGCTGGTGGGGGTCGAAGCGCGTGCCGGCCGGCGGCGCGATGGCCATCACCCGGTTGCGTTCGAGCGCCTGCGAGAGCTGGCGCAGCGTGGCGTGCACGCCCTCCAGCAGCTGCTCGGGGGTGGCGTTCTGGATCGCGATCGCGGCCTCCAGGCTGTCCTTCACCGGCAGCAGGCTCTCGGCGAAGCCCTCGACCGCGAAGCGCCGCGCCTTGGCCATCTCCTCCTCGGCCCGGCGCCGGGTGTTCTCGGCCTCGGCCTTGGCGCGCAGGAAGGCGTCGGAGACTTCGGTGTGCCGGGCCTGCAGTTCGGCCAGCTGGGTCGCGAGGTCGGGGCCGGCGGCCGCCTCGGGTTGCGGCGGCACGGCCGCCTCGGTCTGCTCGGTGGGGGTGTCGGATGTGGGGTTCATGCTTCGTGGCTGCTCAACGCTCGGCCTGACATGGGGCCGGTCCGGCGGAGTTCAAGGGCTGCGGGGCAAGGGCCTCGGCTCGAGGACTCAGCTGCCTTCTTCGGCGCTGGCGCTCCAGCGCTGCCACTGCGCCAGGTGGCGGCGCTCGCGCTTGGTGGGCCGTCCGGGCGGCGGCAGGCCCGCCGGGCCGGCGGCCAGGCGCTGCTGTTCGGCCAGGCGCAGTCGAGCCTCGAGGCTTTGCGCGGTCTCCTCATACAGGGCCTGCGCCGCCGCGGCCGGCCCGCGCACGCTGTCGAGCGCCTGCACGAGCACGGTGCGCTCGACGGCGCCCTGGCGCAGAACCACGCGGTCGCCGAGCCGAAGCTCGCGCCCGGGCTTGGCGGGCTGGCCGTTGACGCTGATGCGGCCGCGGTCGGCTTCGGCCGCCGCGAGGGCCCGCGTCTTGTAGAAACGCGCCGCCCACAGCCACTTGTCCAGTCGAGGTCGCGGCCGCTCGGCGTGCTTCATGGGGCGCCGATTATCGGCGGCCCGATGCGCCGGTGCGCCGCTGCGCGGCTGCGTTGCCGCGCCGCTGGACATCAGGCGAACAGGGGGGTTGCCGCCGTTGCCGCTGCAGGCCGGGCGGGGCTAGACTGAAACGCGCCATGCAGATCCACCGATCGCCAGCGGACCCCGGGCCGGCAGCCCGGGCCACCACGGCGGCGGTGCGAGCCGAAGAGCCGATCTCGCGCCGACGCCAGGAGGTCCCCTTGAATTTCCGATGCCCCCAGGGCCGGCCGCACGCCGTGCTGGCCTGGCTGTTCGCCTGCGCCGCGGCGGCCCAGGCCCAGACCGCTCCCCCTGCGGCTTCCCCAGCTGCGCCCCCTGGCGCGCCTGCGGCGACGGCCTCCACGGCCCCCGGCCCTGCCGCCACGCCCGTCATCGAGGTGCAGCGCTTCAATGTCGTCGGCAACACCCTGCTGCCGCCCGAGCAGGTGCAGGCCGTGCTGGCGCCCTATCGCGGACAGCGTTCGCTCGAGGAACTGCAGCGCGCGGCCGCGGCGGTGCAGCGGCTGTACAGCGATGCCGGCTACGGCGGCGTGGTGGCCTACCTGCCGGCGCAGACCGTGGGCGACGGGGTGGCCGAGATCCGCGTCGTCGAGGGCCGCGTCGCCAGGATCAACGTCCGCGGCGCGCCGGGCTTCAGCGAATCCAACGTGCGCGCCAGCGTGCCCGATCTTCAGATCGGGCAGACGCCGCGGGCGCGCCGCATCAACGTTCAGAACGTGATCGCAAACGAGAACCCCGCCAAGCGGCTGCAGGTGCTGCTGAAGCCGGGCGAGCAGCCGGGCTCGATCGATGCCGACCTCTCGGTGGACGCGCGGCCACTGCAGAGCATGACGGTGGCGGTGGACGACACCGGCACCCAGCGCACCGGGCGCTGGCGCATCGGCGCGACGTGGCAGAACGCCAACCTCACCGGCCACGACGACGTGCTCAGCACGCAGTACCAGACCTCGCCGTCCAAGCCCAGCCAGGTGACGATCCTGAGTGCCGGCTATCGCCTGCCGCTCTACGCCTGGCTGGCCACGCTGGACGCCTACCTCGCCTATGCCAATGTCAACGCCGGCGCGAGCGCCACGGCCGCCGGCGACGTGCGGATCAACGGCAAGGGCCGGCTGGGTGGCCTGCGCATGACCTGGTACCTGCCGGTGGCCGGCGAACTCGACCACCGCATCGGCCTGGCGCTGGACCGGCGCGAGTACCTCAACAACTGCGAGGTGGCCGGCCTGCCCTCGGGCGCCTGCGGCCCGGCCGGGGCCAACGTGGCGGTCACCCCGCTGTCGCTGGACTACAGCGTGCAGTCCACCGGCGGCCTGCGCTGGGGCGCCGACGTGGCGCTCAGCGCCAACCTGGGCGTGGGCGGGGGCGACAGCGGCCAGGCCGCGTTCGACGCCATCCGACCCGGGGCCCGGCGCGGCTACTCGATGCTGCGCGCCACCTTCTCGGCCGGGCTGCCGCTGGGCGAGCGCTGGCAGCTGCGAACGCGGCTGGCGGCCCAAGGCAGCTCCGACGCCCTGGTGCCTGGCGAGCAGTTCGGCATCGGCGGCGCGAACTCGGTGCGCGGCTACGAAGAGCGCGAGCTCGTCGGCGACCGCGGCCTGCAGGGCACGGTCGAGCTGGTGGGGCCCGAGCTGCTGGGCCCCCAGCCCGGGCAGGCGGGCCTCTACGCTTCGCTGCAGCCGCTCTTCTTCGTCGACGCGGGCCAGGTCGCCAACGTGATGGGCGCGCCCTGCAACGGCGCCAGCGCGCGCTGCAGCCTGTGGTCGCTGGGCCTGGGGCTGCAGTTCTCGCGCGGGCCGCTGCAGGCGCGGCTGGCCGTGGCCCAGGCCCGCCGCGACGGCCTCGTCACGCGCCGCGGCGACCGCCGCACGCACGCCGCCCTGAGCTACGCCTTCTGACCGCACCCCGCCGCGCGGCAACGCCGGCCGGCCCCGTCACCCACCTGCCTTCGAGTCCGCCATGAACCAGCCGTCCGCTCCTCTGTCTCCGTCCTCTCGCGCGGCCAGGCCGGTGCGGCGGGCCCGTGGCTGGCGCCTGCGCCCGCGGGCGCTCGCCCTGGCCCTGGTGGCCGGCGGCGCCGCGCCCAGCCTGCTGCCGCCGGGCACGGCCCAGGCTCTGGCGCAGTCGCTGCCCAGCGGGCTGCAGGTGGTGCATGGGCAGGCCAGCGTCAGCACCCTGGGCAACCAGATGACGGTGACCAACAGCGCCGGCGCGATCCTGAACTGGCAGAGCTTCTCGGTCGGTGCCAGCCAGGCCGTGCGCTTCCAGCAGCCCGATGCCGCCAGCAAGGTGCTCAACCGGGTCGTGGGCACCGACCCCTCCAGCATCCTGGGCCGCCTCAGCAGCAACGGCCAGGTCTGGCTGATCAACCCCTACGGCGTGCTGTTCGGTGCCCATGCGCGCGTCGACGTGGGCTCGCTGGTGGTCTCCACGCTGAACCTCGCCGACACCGACTGGCTGAGGCAGAACCTCGTCTTCAACGGCGGCGCGGGTGCCAACGCGGCGACGGCCGCCATCGTCAACCAGGGCGAGCTGCGCACCGACAACGGCGGCCGCGTGATGCTGCTGGCCGGTGCCGGCGGCGTCACCAACTCGGGCCTGATCAGCGCGCCAGGCGGGCAGGTGGTGCTGGCCGCCGGCCATGCCGTGCAGCTCGTCGACAGCGGCTTGCCCAACCTGGCGGTGGAAGTGGCGGCCCCGGCCGGCCAGGCCGTCAACCTGGGCCAGGTCCTGGCCAGCGGCGGTCGCGTCGACGTGCTGGCGGCGATGGTCAACCAGCAGGGCATCGTGCGGGCCGATGCCGTGCAGGGCCATGGCGGCCAGGTGGTGCTGCGCGGCAGCGAGGGCCTGGACGCCGCGGCCGGCAGCCTCACCAGCGCCAGCGGTGGCGTGGGCGGCCAGGTCACGCTCGACGCCGGCAGCGGCACCGCCAGCATCTCGGGCGCAGTGCAGGCCACCGGCAGCCAGGCCGGTGGTGGCCGCATCCAGCTGCTGGGGCGCCAGGTGGGCCTGCTGGACGGCGCGGCGGTCGACGCCTCGGGGTCCGGTGGCGGCGGCCAGGTGCTGGCCGGCGGCGGCGCCCAGGGCCAGGACGCCGGCGTGCCCAACGCGCAGGCGCTGTACATGGCGCGCGGCGCGTCCGTGCGGGCCGATGCCACGGGCACGGGCGACGGCGGCCACATCGTGCTGTGGTCCGACCAGGCCACGCGCGCCTACGGCAGCCTCAGTGCCCGCGGCGGCGCCGGCGGCGGCAACGGCGGCCTGGTCGAGACCTCGGGCGGCTGGCTCGATGCGCAGCCGCTGGCCGTCGATACGCGCGCACCGGCGGGCCGCGCGGGCACCTGGCTGCTCGATCCGTACAACCTGTCGATCGTCGACAGCGGCAGCGACACCACGCTGCAATCCGGCTCGACCAGCGGCGGCGTGAACTATGCGGCGAACGGCAACAATTCCGTCATCACCACCGGCACGATCGCCTCAGCCCTGAACCAGGGCCTCAACGTCACCGTCTCGACGAGCCCGGTCCCCGACTACGGCCTGCAGGCCGGCGACATCTCGATGATCGGCGCGACGCTGGCCGTGGGCCCGGCGGTCAACGTCACGCTCACGCTCGACGCCAGCCGCAACATCGTGCTGTCGGGGTCGACGATCCGGCAGGACCCGGCCAGCGGGGGCACGTTCAACCTCGCCTTCAA
>JAGWMW010000173.1 GCA_028871575.1 Burkholderiales bacterium
TGGTGCCGGCGCAATCCGCCCACAGCCGCGAGCCGGTCTGCTTGAGGTGGTCGTTGAGCTGCTTGTAGGTGACGCCGGGCTCGATCACCGCATAGGCCAGGGTCTCGTCGACGTGGACGATGCGGTTCATGCGCTCCAGCACCATGGTGATGCCCGCCTCGTACACGGCCGATCGCTCGCCATAGCCCCAGTTCTTGCCGGTGCTGACCGGCCAGACCGGGGTGTCGGCCCCCGCTGCCGCCTTCAGCAGCGCCTGCACCTGCTCGATCTCGCGCGGGTACACCACCGCCGAGGGCAGGGTGCGGAACGGCAGGCAGGTACGCGTGACGGCCTCGATGGCGGCGTCCTCGGCAACCACGCCATCCCGGCCCAGGATGGCGACGAGCGCTTCGAGCAGGCCCGGCGCGAGGCCCGCGGCGGCCACGGGTGGCTTCGTGGGGGCGGCAGTGGGAGCCTCGCTCATGACGCGCCCACCGCGACCCGCGCCCAGTCGTCGTAGACATGCTGGGGCCACTCGCGCCGCGAGGGGCGGGTGATGCGCAGGTCCTCGTCCTTCAGGCCGAGCCACTCCATGTGCTGCGCCACGTGGCGACCCAGGTAGACCTTGTGCCGGGTGATGAAGTCCACCACCTGGCCCATGAGCTTCCAGTACCGCCGATTGGCCTTGCCCTCGCGGATCAGGGCCGAGAACTCCGGCGCGTAGGGGTTGTAGCCGAAGTTCTTCAGGTCGGAGTACATCAGCAGCCAGTTGATCGGGTAGTTGGAAAACACCGGGCTCGCCTGCTTGGCCGAGGCGATCAGGCCGAGCTCGACCACCTGCTTCATCGTCTCGTCCTGGTCGTAGCGCCAGGCGTGGTACGGGGCCAGGTAGCGCGGGAATCGCGTGCCGGCGGGCAAGCGCTTGGGGTTCCAGAACCGCGCCAGATCCTCGGCCCCGAACTCGCCCGACTCGCGCAGCTCGGGCGGGGTCCAGTCCACCTCCGAGATGGCCAGGCGCGGGAACTCGTACTCCATCCGCTCGCTCAGGGGCTGCCCCGGCGAGTAGCCGGCCAGCACCAGCGGGATGCCCTTCTCCACCGCCAGCGCCAGCGCATTGCCCTCGAACAGCGGCGCATACACGTACGAAATGGTGTGCACCGCGCCCCGCGCTTCCTGGTTCATCAGCAGCCAGCGGAAGAGGCGGCGGTAGAAGTCCATCGGCGGCCGGTACACCAGGTGCTCGACGTCGAGCTTGTCCACCGCGCGCCGGATGTTGGCCCAGGCCACCGGCCCGATGTCGATGTCGGTGGTGTAGGCCAGCACGCGCAAGCCATAGTCCCGCTGGAGCTTGTGGATGAGGAAGACGCTGTCCTTGCCGCCTGACAGCGGCACGACGCAGTCGTAGGGGCCGACGCCGCGGCTGGCCGCGATGGCCTGTTCGAGGTCGGCCTCGCGCAGGCGGCGCAGGCGCTCGACGGCCTGCACGTCCTGCGGCCTGTGACTGCGGCAAGGCAGGCAGATGCCGCTCTCGTCGATGTCGGCGCCCGGCACGGCGGCGGGCAGCAGGCAGTTGCGGCAGGCTCTCATCCAGTGACTCTCGGGCTCCATCGATGGGCGGGCAACACCCCGCATTCGAGGGGATGCTAGCGCCAGCAGGGCACGGCGATGGCCAGCCTGGCTTCGCCAACCCCCTAACGTGCGGCTGACGCCTTGCCACCTCGCTGCGCAGGCCTTGCTATCGGCCGTCCCCCGCGTGATATTTCGCCGCCACTCGTAAGCAGCCGTGACGGCCGGGTCTCGATGGCCGAGGTGCGCTGTGCCATCATGCCTGGGCTCGGCGCGGCGGGCCCGGCCGGCGCCGGCTGCCGGGCGCCCGCAAACGGTGGGAAGCCGCACGGCCCCGCGCCCACGCCCCTTGCCCCAACCAGCCTCGAAGCGACACGATGATGCTCAATCTCCTGCCCCACCGCGCCGTCCGCCTGATGGCGGGCGCCCTGCTCGCAGCGATGCTGGCTGCCTGCGCGTCGCCGTTCCCGCCGGCGCCGCCGACGGTGGACACCTCGGGCTACACCTACATCATCGGCGCCGGCGACACCGTCAACATCATCGTCTGGCGCAACCCCGAGCTGTCGATGTCGGTGCCGGTGCGGCCCGACGGCAAGATCGCCGCGCCGCTGGTGGACGAGGTGGTGGCCCAGGGCAAGACGCCGGTGCAGCTGGCGCGCGACATCGAGAAGGTGCTGGCCACCTACGTGCGCGACCCCGTGGTCACGGTGCTGGTGAGCAGCTTCGTCGGTCCCTACGACCAGCAGATCCGCGTCGTCGGCGCGGCGGCGCGGCCCCAGGCACTGGCCTACAAGGCCAAGATGACCCTGCTCGACGTGATGATCGCCGTCGGCGGCCTCACCGATTTCGCCGCCGGCAACAGCGCCACCATCCTGCGCACTTCCGAGGGGAACAAGCAGTACTCGGTGCGCCTGCGCGACCTGGTGAAGTACGGCGACGTCTCGGCCAATGTCGAGATGAAGCCGGGCGACATCCTCATCATCCCGCAGAGCTACTTCTAAGCCGGCGCCCCTGGGCCCGCTGCCGATTCCTCGGCACGGGCCCGTGCGGCGGGCCCGACCGGAACCAGACCGACCATGGAAGAAATCGTTCGCCAGGTGCTCGCCGCCGTGCGGGGCATGTGGATGTTCCGCTGGCCCGGGCTCATCGTGGCCTGGGTCGTCGGCGTGGCCGGCGCGCTGGTGGTGATGAACATCCCCGACCAGTACGAGGCCTCGGCGCGCATCTACGTCGACACGCAGTCGATCCTGAAGCCGCTGATGTCGGGGCTGACGGTGCAGCCCAACGTCGAGCAGCAGATCGCCATGCTCAGCCGCACCCTGCTCAGCCGCCCGAACATGGAAAAGCTGGTGCGCATGGCCGATCTCGACCTGAAGGCCAACTCGCGCCAGGACCAGGAAGGCCTGATCCTGCGCCTGACCAAGGACATCCAGATCAACAACACCGGGCGCGACAACCTGTACACGCTGAACTACCGCGACTCCGACCGCGATCGCGCCAAGCGCGTGATCCAGTCGCTGGTGTCGATCTTCGTCGAGTCCAGCCTGGGCGCCAGCCGCAAGGACACCGACTCGGCCAAGAACTTCCTCGACGACCAGATCAAGCAGTACGAGGCCAAGCTCGAGGCGGCCGAGACGCGGATGAAGGATTTCCGCATCCGCAACCTGAGCCTGGAAGGCGCCAACGGCAAGGACGCCACCGCCCGCGTGGCCGATGTGGCGGCCCAGCTGCAGCAGGCGCAGCTCGAGCTGCAGGAGGCGCAGCAGTCGCGCGACGCCGTCAAGCAGCAGCTCGAGCAGGCCTCCAAGCCCGGCGGCGGCTTCGGCGGCGCCGCGTCCGCGCCCGACCCGGCCAGCATCCCGGTGGCCACCCCCGAGATCGACGCCCGAATCGACGCCCAGAAGCGCACCCTCGACTCGCTCGAGCAGCGCTTCACCGACCAGCACCCCGACGTGATCGCCACGCGCCGGCTGATCAAGCAGCTCGAGGCGCAGAAGGCCAAGGAGGTGGCGGCGCTGCGCAAGGCCGCGCTGGCCGCGCCGGCGCAGGGCGGCGACGCCTCCAACCCCTTCACGCAGGAGCTGGGCAGCCTGCTCGCCTCGTCCGAGGCGCAGGTGGCGGCGCTGAAGGCCCGCGTGGCCGCCTTCCAGGGGCGCCTGGCGCAGGCCCGGGCCGACCTGAAGACGGCGCCCGAGATCGAGGCCGAGGCGGCGCAGCTCAACCGCGACTACGACATCACGAAGAAGAACTACCAGGATCTGGTCGCGCGCAAGCAGGCGGCCGTGATGTCGGGCGATCTCGAAGGCGCCTCGGGCGTGGCCGATTTCCGGCTCATCGACCCGCCCCGCGTCACGCCGCAGCCGGTGGCGCCCAACCGCCTGCTGCTGCTGCCGCTGTCCCTGCTGGCCGGCCTGGCCGCGGGCCTGGGCCTGAGCTTCGTGCTCAGCCAGCTGCGGCCGGTGTTCCGCGAGGGCAGCGAGCTGCGCGCCGTGACCGGGCTGCCGCTGCTGGGCGTGGTGTCGCTGGTGGTCAGCGACATCGACCGCCGGCGCGAGCGGCTGGGCCGGCTGCGCTTTTTCGGCGCCTCGGGCGGGCTGGTGGGCCTGTACGTGCTGGGCATGGCGGCGGTGGCGATCCTCGCCCGCCGGGGAGCTTGAGGAAGCCATGAGCAGTCTCATCGAACAGGCCGCGCTGCGGCTGGAGCAGCTGCGCCAGGCCGGGGTCTCGCTGCCCGAGCTGGACCTGCCGCACGCACCCGCTGCCGCACCCGCCGCCTCGCCCGCGCCGTCGGCGCCTTCGCCGCTGTCGGCGGCCGGCTTCGCCGCGGCGGCCAGCGCCGCTGCCGCCCCGCGGCCGCCGCGTGCCGGCGACGCCCACATCACCTCGCGCGTGGTGAACCTCGAGCTCGAGGCGCTCGAGGCCGCGGGCATCGTCACCCCGAGCACCCCGCGCAGCGCGGTGGCCGACCAGTTCCGCGTCATCAAGCGCCCGCTGATCGCCAACGCCATGGGCAAGGGCGCGGCCACGGTGACGCACGGCAACCTGATCATGGTCACCAGCGCCGTGGCCGGCGAAGGCAAGAGCTTCACGGCCGTGAACCTGGCCATGAGCATCGCCGCCGAGCTCGACCACACCGTGATGCTGGTCGATGCCGACGTGGCGCGGCCCTCGGTGCTGCGCATGCTGGGCCTGCCGCCGGGGCCGGGCCTGCTCGACGTGCTGGAAGGCCGGGCCGAGGTGCCCGAGGCGCTGCTGCGCACCAACGTCGAGAAGCTGACCCTGCTGCCCAGCGGCACGCCGCACAGCAAGGCCACCGAGCTGCTGGCCAGCGACGCGATGCGCCTGCTGCTGGACGACATGGCCACGCGCTACCCCGACCGCATCATCATCTTCGACTCGCCGCCGCTGCTGCTCACCACCGAGGCGCGGGTGCTGGCGTCGCACATGGGGCAGATCGTGATGGTGGTGGCCGCCGGCCAGACCGCGCAGGCCGCGGTGCGCCAGGCGCTGGACACGATCGAGGCCTGCCCGGTGCGGCTGCTGGTGCTGAACAAGTCCCGCAGCGACGGCATGGCCTACGGGTACGGCTACGGGTACGGCTACGGGTACGGCCAGGGGGCCGGCGAAGGCGGGCGCCCGGCGCCGCTGGCGCCCCAGGCGCAGCCTGGGGGCTGAGGCCGTGCGCCGGCCCGCACCGCACCGCGCTCCCCGGGCGCCCCGCCGGGCCGCGGCCCTGGGCCTGCTGGCGCTGGCCGCCTGCGCCGGCGCGCGGGCGCAGGATGCGACGGGCCAGGGCCTGACGATCGTGCCCACCTTCGGCCTGAGCGAGACCCTCACCGATAACAGCAACCTCAGCGCCAGCAACCGGCAGTCGGAGTCGATCACCCAGATCAGCCCGGGCGTGCAGATCAGCAAGCGCGCGGGCCGGGTCAGCGGCTCGCTCAACTACAGCGCCAACCAGCTGCTCTACGCGCGCAAGCCCAAGAACGACACGCTGCAAAACGCGCTCAACGCCAGCCTGGCGGCCGAGCTGGTCGAGAACCACGCCTTCCTCAACGCCAACGCCAGCATCTCGCAGCAGTCGATCTCGGCCTTCGGCGCGCCGGCCAACAACTCGGGGCTGGTCAACGGCAACCGCAGCGAGGTCTCCACGCTGGGCGTCTCGCCCTCGGTGCGCGGGCGGCTGGGCCGGCTGGCCGAGTGGAACGCCGCCCTCAACTGGACCGGCACCCACAGCCGCGGCAGCGCGCTGGGCAACGCCACCGCCCGCGGCGGCAACGTCGGCCTCAACGGCGGCAGCGGCCTCGTGGGCTGGGGCCTGGCGGCGAGCCGACAGGTCAGCAGCTTCCAGGCCGGGCGCACCACCACCGACGACCAGGGCACGGCCACGCTCAGCGTCACGCCCATCCCCTCGCTGCGCCTGTCGGTGAACGAGGGCCGCGAGGCGCAGGACGTGCTCACCGGCCGCCGCCAGTGGCAGAACACCCATGGCTGGGCCGTGGCCTGGCACCCCACCGACCGCACCGACATCGAGCTGCGCGAGGGCCGCGCCTACTACGGCAACTCGCGCAACTTCAGCTTCTCGCACCGGATGGCGCGCTCGGTCTGGAGCTACACCGACACCCGTGGCGTGGTCGGCGCGCCCAACCCCAATGCCGCCCCGCAGCAGCTGCTGACGCTGTACGACCTGCTGTTCAGCATCTGCCAGCGCACCAGTGCCAACCCCGCCAACTGCGACGGCCCGGTGCGGGCCCAGCTGCAGCAGCAGGGCCTGAGCCCCAATCTGGTGGTGGGCAGCGGCTTCCTGGCCTCGGGGCTGACCGTGCAGCGCAGCCAGATCGGCTCGGTGGCGGTCTCGGGACTACTCACCACCGTCACGTTCTCGGTCTTCCGCACCGCCACGCAGCCGCTGGGCCCGGGCACCACCGGCGGCGACCTGGCCACGGTGTCGCTGCTGCGCCAGCAGGGGGCCTCGCTGGGCCTGTCGCAGCGCCTGACCGCCACCTCGAACCTCACCGCCACCTACCTGCTGCAGCGCACGCTGGATGCCGGCGCCCAGCCGGGCAACCGGCAGCGCCTGGCCCTGCTGGGCTGGAACGAGTCCCTGGGGCCGCGCACCAACGTCGGCCTGACGCTGCGCCACACCGTGTTCGACAGTGCCACCAACCCGTACCAGGAGTCGGCGGTCATCGGCACCTTCTTCATGCGGTTCTGAAGGCAGCGCGCCATGTACGAAGCCTTCTACGGCCTGAAGAGCAAGCCCTTCCAGCTCAACCCCGACCCCAGCTTCTTCTTCGGCAGCAAGCAGCACCGGCGCGCCAAGGCCTACCTCGAGTACGGCGTCTCGCGCAACGAAGGCTTCATCGTCATCA
>JAGWMW010000174.1 GCA_028871575.1 Burkholderiales bacterium
ACCTCGGCGGCCGGCGGCGCGGCGTGCACGGCCGCGCCGGCGGCCAGGCCCAGCGCGGCCAGGCAGGCCCGAAAGGGCGTGCAGGCAGGGCGGCGGGCGGGGCGGGCAGGGCAGGCAGAAGGCATCGGCGGCGCAGGATAGCAGCCCCGCAGGCGCTGCCGGCGTCGCCGGCGGTTCGATTCGCAACACGGTGTTCGCGGCCGACGCGCTGGCGCCGGGCCGAGAATCGTGCGAACAATCACGGACCGGGCCACCGGCCCGCCAGGAGACCCCGCATGGCCTATGCCGAGTTCTACCGCCGCTCGATCGAGGACCGCGACGCCTTCTGGGCCGAGCAGGCCGCGTTGATCGACTGGCAGCGCCCGCCCGAGCAGATTTGCGACGCCAGCCGGCCGCCGTTCACGCGCTGGTTCGTGGGCGGCACCACCAACCTGTGCCACAACGCCGTCGACCGCCATGCCGCGCAGCGGCCGGGCGACGCGGCGCTGATCCACGTCTCGACCGAGACCGGGCAGGAGCGCGTCTACAGCTGGGCCGAGCTGCTGGACGAAGTGCAGCGGATGGCGGCCACGCTGCTGGTCCTGGGCGTGCAGGCCGGCGACCGGGTGCTGGTCTACATGCCGATGATCCCCGAGGCCGCCTTCGCGATGCTGGCCTGCGCCCGCATCGGCGCCATCCACTCGGTGGTCTTCGGCGGCTTCGCCAGCGCCAGCCTCGCGCAGCGCATCGACGACGCCCAGCCTCGAGTGCTCGTCAGCGCCGATGCCGGCAGCCGCGGCGGCAAGCTCGTGCCCTACAAGCCGCTGCTGGACGAGGCCCTGGCGCTGGCGGCACATCCGCCGGCGCGGGTGCTGATGGTCGACCGCGGGCTGGTGCCCTTCGAGCGCGTGGCCGGCCGCGACGAGGACTGGGCCGCCTGGCGCGAGCGCCACCGCGGGGCCGCCGTGCCCTGTGCCTGGCTCGAGGCCACGCACCCCAGCTACACGCTCTACACCAGCGGCACCACGGGCCGGCCCAAGGGCGTGCAGCGCGACACCGGCGGCTATGCCGTGGCGCTGGCGGCCAGCATCAAGCACATCTTCATGGGCCGGCCGGGCGAGACCTATTTCAGCACCAGCGACATCGGCTGGGTCGTGGGCCACAGCTACATCGTCTACGGCCCGCTGATCGCCGGGATGGCCACGCTGATGTACGAAGGGCTGCCCACCCGCCCCGACGCCGCCATCTGGTGGAGCCTGGTCGAGAAGTACCGCGTCACCGCCATGTTCTCGGCCCCGACCGCGATCCGGGTGCTCAAGAAGCAGGACCCGGCGGCGCTGGCGCGGCACGACCTGTCCAGCCTGCGCGCGCTGTTCCTGGCTGGCGAGCCGCTGGACGAGCCCACGGCGCGCTGGATCGCCGGCGCCCTGGGCAAGCCCGTGATCGACAACTACTGGCAGACCGAGACCGGCTGGCCCATCCTGACCCTGGCCCACGGCGTGGAGCCGCAGGCGTCCAAGTTCGGCAGCCCGGGCCTGCCGATGTACGGCTTCGACGTGCAGCTGCTCGACGAGGCCACCGGCCGGCCGCTGGCCGGCGCCGGCCGCAAGGGGGTGCTGGCGATCCGCCACCCGCTGCCGCCGGGCTGCATGCAGACGGTGTGGCGCGACGACGCCCGCTTCGTCGACACCTACTGGAAGAGCCTGCCCGGCCCTCTGGTCTACAACACCTTCGACTGGGCCGTGCGCGACGAGGACGGCTACTACGTCATCCTGGGCCGCACCGACGACGTGATCAACGTCGCCGGCCACCGCCTGGGCACGCGCGAGATCGAGGAGAGCCTGGCCAGCCACCCCGCGGTGGCCGAGGTGGCGGTGGTGGGCGTGGCCGATGCGCTCAAGGGCCAGGTGGCGATGGCCTTCGCGGTGCTGAAGGACCCGGCCCTGGCCGCCACGCCGGCGCAGGCGCTGGCGCTGGAGGGCGCGCTGATGAAGCAGGTCGACGGCCAGCTCGGCGCCGTCGCGCGGCCGGCGCGGGTGCGCTTCGTGGCGGTGTTGCCGAAGACGCGCTCGGGCAAGCTGCTGCGCCGGGCCCTGCAGGCCGTGTGCGAAGGCCGCGAGGCCGGCGACCTCTCGACGATGGAAGACCCGGCCGCCCTGCAGCAGATCCGGGCGCTGCTGGCGCCGGTCGCCACGGGATAATGCCTTTCAGCAGCACGCGCCAAGCCGCCGGGGAGGGTGGCCGCGCGGCCACGGAAAGCGCGCATGAGCAGCCTCGAAGACACCATCGTCGACATCATCGCCAAGACCTGCTCGGTCGAGCGCGAGCGCATCACGCTGGACGCGACCCTGAAGGACCTGGACGTGCACTCGCTGGACGCGGTGCAGGTGCTGTTCGAGATCGAGGACCGCTTCGACATCTCGGTGCCCGAGCGCGACGACCAGTACGCCGCGGGCACCGTGCGCGACCTGATCCAGGGCGTCGAGCGCCTGCTGGCGGCCAAGGCCGCGGCCTGAGAGACTGAGAGCCTTTCGAACATGCCCGCTCACCACGCCCAAAGCCGCCCGCTCTTCGTTGCAAATGCTCGCCATAGCCCGAGCTATGGCTGTGCTTTGCGCCTAGATCGGACGCCTTTGGGCAAGTTGCTCGGGCACGCCCGAAAGACTCTCAGCCTCTGAGCGGATCGCGGCGCCGTGGAGCGCGTCGTCATCACCGGCATGGGCTGCGTCAGCGCCCTGGGCCTGAGCGCGCGCGCCACCTGGGCCGCGATGTGCGAGGGCACGAGCGGCATCGGCCCGCTCACCGGGCTGGACGCCGCCGAGCTGCGCACGCCGGTGGCCGCCCAGCTCAAGGGCTACGAGCCGCAGGCCCATTTCGACGACAAGCGGCTGGTGCTGCTCGACCCCGTGTCGCAGTACGCGCTGGTGGCGGCGCGCGAGGCCGTGGCGCAGTCGGGGCTGGCCTTCGACGGGCAGGCCGGCGAGCGCTGCGCCGTCGTCATCGGCACCGGCATCGGCGGCGCCAGCACGCAGGAGCAGCTGGCGCGCCGTCTCTACGGCGAGCGCAACCCGCGCGTGCACCCGATGGCCATCGTGCGCGTGATGCCCAATGCGCCGGCCTCGCAGCTCTCGCTGGAGTTCGGCCTGCGCGGGCCCGCCTTCGCGGTGGCCAGCGCCTGCGCCTCGGCCAACCACGCACTGGCCCAGGCCCTGATGCTGCTGCAGACCGGGGCCGCCGACGTGGCCCTGGCCGGCGGCACCGAGGCCTGCATCACCGTGGGCACCGTGAAGGCCTGGGAGGCGATGCGGGTGCTGGCGGACGACACCTGCCGGCCCTTCAGCCGCGGCCGCCGCGGCCTGGTGCTGGGCGAAGGCGCCGGCGTGTTCGTGCTCGAGACCCTGGCGCACGCGCGCCGCCGCGGCGCCGAGGTGCTGGCCGAGCTGGCCGGGGCCGGCCTCACGGCCGATGCCGCCGACATCGTGATGCCCGACCCGGCCGGCGCCGCCCGGGCGATGCGCGCGGCGCTGCAGCAGGCCGGGCTGGCGCCGCAGGACGTGGGCTACATCAATGCCCACGGCACCGGCACGCCCGCCAACGACCCGGCCGAGACGCGCGCCATCCGCGCCGTGTTCGGCGCGCAGGCCGATGCGCTGGCCGTCTCGTCCACCAAGTCGATGCACGGCCACGCGCTCGGTGCCGGCGGCGCGATCGAGCTGGTGGCCGTGATCGGCGCACTGCGCCAGGGCGTGCTGCCGCCGACCCTCAACTACCTCGGCCCCGACCCCGAATGCGACCTCGACGTCGTGCCCAACGTGGCGCGCTCGCAGCCGGTGGCGGCCGCGCTGAGCAACAGCTTCGCCTTCGGCGGCCTGAACGCGGTGCTGGCGCTGCGGCGCGCCTGAGGCGCCGCGGCGCGTGCCTGCCGTGCGTACCATTCGCGTCCCGATCCAGAACCCGAGGATGAGCTCCATGCCTGAACCCCTACGCCGGCGCGGCCGCGCGCTGCTGCTCGCCGCGCTGCTGGGCGCCGCCGCCCTCGCGCCGGCCTGGGCGGCCGAGAAGCCGCGCATCGAGAAGGCCGCCGACCTGCCGCGCTTCAGCTACGCCATCAGCGGCAAGCTCGAGGACATCGTGCGTTCGCCCGAGCGCTTCGCGCCGCTGGCGGCGCAGATCCGGCGCGACACCGAATCGGTGCTCGAGGGCTACGACATCCCCGACAAGGCCACCCGCCGCGGCCTGATCACGACGCTGGCGCTGCTGGACTTCCTCGACGGCCGCTACGCCGAGGCCCAGCGCCGCGCCGCCAGCCTGCGTGCGCTGGAGGACAAGCCGGCCGACAAGCTGCTGGCCGGCGTGCGGCTGGAGGTGATGAGCCGCGCCTCGGCCGCCGACGGCCTGAACACCGAGGCCTACCGGCAGGACGTGGCCCGAGGCCTGGCGCAGGCGCTGGCCGGCATGCCCTACGCGCTGATCGCCAACGACATCCGGGAGGCCAAGGCCGGGGCCGAGCTCATCGGCGAGGCCCTGGTGCTGGGCCGTCCGCGCGAGGTCTGGCAGCCCATCGTCGACGCCAGCGGCAAGCTCAGCTCCGACTTCGCGCCCGGCCTGGTCGGCGTGCGCTTCGCGCTCGTGGCCACGCTGCCGCTGAAGGCCACGCTGGTCGACACCTACGGCCGCTACCTGGCGGCGCACCAGGTGACCAAGCCCGACATCTGGGCCGCGCGCGACGTGGCGCTGCCGCCCGGGCGGCCGTACACGCCGGTGCGCATCGCCGTCTGGGACAGCGGCGTCGACACCCGGCTGTACGGCGACCGCGTCGTGCGCGACGCCGCCGGCGCGCCGGCGCTGATCGCCTTCGACAAGTACAGCCGCCCGGCCCAGGGCGAGCTGATGCCGCTGCCGCCGGCGCTGCGCGCGAAGCTGCCGCAGATGGCGGCGCGCACCAAGGGCTTCTCCGATCTGCAGTCCAACATCGACAGCCCCGAGGCCAGCGCCGTCAAGCAGTACCTGTCGACGCTGCCGGCCGACCAGTACAAGCCCGCGATCGAGGAGATCACGCTGGCCGGCAACTACGAGCACGGCACCCACGTGGCCGGCATCGCGCTGGCCGGCAACCCCTATGCGCGGCTGGTGGTGGGCCGGATCGAGTTCGGCTGGACGCTCAAGCCCGACCCCTGCCCCAGCGTCGCGCAGGCCGAGGCCGACGCCCGCGCCTCGCAGGCCTACGTCGACTACTTCAAGCGCGAAGGCGTGCGCGTGGTCAACATGAGCTGGGGCGGCAGCGTCAAGGGCGTCGAGTCCGATCTCGAGCAATGCGGCATCGGCAAGACGCCCGACGAGCGCAAGGCCCTGGCGCGGCGGCTGTTCGACATCGGCGCGAAGGCGCTGAAGGACGCCTTCGCCAGCGCGCCCGACATCCTCTTCGTCACCGCCGCCGGCAACAGCGATTCCGACGCCAGCTTCGTCGAGGACATCCCGGCCGGCATCGTGCTGCCCAACCTGCTGACCGTGGGCGCCGTGGACCAGGCCGGCGACGAGGCCTCGTTCACCAGCTACGGGCCCACGGTCAAGGTCGACGCCAACGGCTACCAGGTCGAGAGCTACCTGCCCGGCGGCGAGCGCGTGGCGCTGTCGGGCACCTCGATGGCCTCGCCCCAGGTGGCCAACCTGGCGGCCAAGATCCTGGCCCTGAAGCCGGCGATGAAGCCGCCCGAGGTGATCCGACTGATCGTCGAGACCGCCGACTCCAGCGCCGACGGCCGGCGCCACCTGATCAACCCGAAGCAGGCCCTGACGCTGGCCGGGCTGCAGCCCTAGCCCTCGCGCACGTCACGGGCCTTCGGGGGCCCCCGTCCGGCGGGGGGCCGGCCCCGCCGGCGGGCGATGGTCCGCGGCCGGCGCCGGCCCGACACTGGCGCCCGATCCAGCCACGGGAGCCACGATGGACACAGGGCCTGCGACCACGACGACGCGGCGGCATTGGCTGGCCTCGTTCGCCCTCGGGGCCCTGCCCGCGGCACTGGCCGCAGCCGGCCTGCTGCCCCGGCCGGCCCAGGCGCGGCGCGACGCCCTGCCGTTGATGCTGGCCGGCGAGGCCGGCAGCGACATCGACCCCGCCGGCTACCTGGTGAGCGAGAAGCTCGACGGCGTGCGGGCGCTGTGGGACGGAGCCCGGCTGCGCCTGCGCAGCGGCCATGCCGTGCCGGCGCCGGCCTGGTTCACGGCCCGGCTGCCGGCCACGCCGCTGGACGGCGAGCTGTGGCTCGGCCGCGGCGAGTTCGAGCGCCTGGCGGGCACGGTGCGCCGGGCCGAACCCGTGACGGCCGACTGGCGGGCGCTGAGCTACCAGGTGTTCGATCTGCCGGGCCATGGCGGACCGTTCGCCGAGCGCGCTGCGCGCCTGCAGGCGCTGTCGCGCGCGCTGGGCTGGGCGCAGTTCGCGGCCGTGCCGCAGCAGCGCCTGGACGGCCCGGCCGCGCTGCGCCGGCGCCTGGACGAGGTGGTGCGGGGCGGCGGCGAAGGGCTGGTGCTGCACCGCGCCGACGCCTACTGGCAGCCCGGGCGCAGCCCGGCGCTGCTCAAGCTCAAGCCGCTGCAGGATGCCGAGGCGCTGGTGGTGGGCCACCTGGCCGGCCGCGGCCGGCACGAGGGCCGACTGGGGGCGCTGCGCGTGCGCCTGGCGGACGGCACCGAGTTCTCGCTCGGCACCGGCTTCAGCCAGGCCGAGCGCGCGTCGCCGCCGCCGCTGGGCAGCACGGTCACCTTCACCTACCGCGGCCGCTGAGCGTGTCGCCCAGGCTGACCAGGTAGACGGTGTCGCTGCTGACGCTGGCCGGGTCGATGTCGCCAGTGAAAGGCACCGTGATGCGCGGCTGGGTCGAGAACCCGTCCAGCGTGTTGAGCACGGCGA
>JAGWMW010000175.1 GCA_028871575.1 Burkholderiales bacterium
GCCCCGGCGCGGCCGACGGCACCGCGCCCCGCGCCGGCGGCAGCGTCGGCGCGGCCGGCCCAGGTCGCCTCAACCCAGGCCACCCCGGCCACCCCGGCCACCCCGGCCGGAGCCGACGACGAGTGGGAAAGCTTCTGATTCAGTCCCGGCCCGACACCGCCGATAACTCCGGTCAGCACCCCGAGACGCCTTGCAAGGACCCGCCATGGAAACGATCGCCGAATCCCGACCCCAAGCCCGCCCGAACGGCCGCCCCCACGGCGGCGCCGAGGCCGGCCGCCCGGCCGCTGCCGGCTCGCCGGCCGCCCAGGGCGGCGAATACCTGACCGTCCGCCTCGGCGCCGAGGAGTACGGCATCGACATCCTGCGCGTGCAGGAGATCCGCTCCTACGAGGCACCGACCCGCATCGCCAACGTGCCGGCCTTCATCAAGGGCGTGGTCAACCTGCGCGGCGTGATCGTGCCCATCATCGACCTGCGCGTGAAGCTGGGCTGCGAGCGCATCGAGTACAACGACTTCACCGTCGTCGTGGTGCTGAACGTGCGCGGCCGCGTCGTCGGCGCGGTGGTGGACTCGGTCTCGGACGTGCTCGAACTCGCCCGCGACGACATCAAGCCCGCGCCCGAGCTCAGCTCGAGCATCGACGCCTCCTACATCACCGGCATCGGCGCCATCAAGTCCGGCGAGGCCGAGCGGATGCTGATCCTGATGGACATCGAGGGCCTGATGAGCAGCGCCGAGATGGGGCTGATCGACGCCTGAGCCGGCGCGCGCGGGACCGGCCTTCGGGGGCACTCAGGCCGCGCTGCGCAGCGACTGCAGCACCGGCCGGCGCAGCACCTCGCGCAGGCCCCACCAGCCCGCGGCCAGCGCCAGGGCGGCGCCGGCGGCGCTGCCGGCCAGCGGCACCCAGGGCGAGGGCTGCCATTCGAAGCCGAACACGTACCGCGCCAGGGCCCAGCCCAGCGCCACCGCCGCCGTGCCGGCCAGCAGGCCCGCCAGCGCGCCCACGCCCAGCAGCTCGGCACGCTGCACCTGGGCCAGCAGCCGGCTGCCGGCCCCCAGGGCCCGCATGATGGCGAACTCGCGCGAGCGCGATTCGCGCGTGGCCGAGACGGCCGCGAACAGCACCACCAGCCCGGCCGCGAGCGTGAAGCCGAACAGGAACTGCACCGCCTGGATCACCTGGTCGAGCACGCGCTGCAGCTGCGCGATCGTGGCCGAGACGTCGATGCTCGTGATGTTGGGGAAGTCGCGCGCCAGCTGGTTGTCGAAGCCCGGCTGCGGCGGCGCGCGGAAGGCGCTGATGTAGCTGACGGGCAGCCCGTCCATCTCGGCGCGCGGGAACAGGACGAAGAAGTTGACCCGCATCGAAGCCCAGTCGACCTTGCGCAGGCTGGTGATGCGGCCTTCCACGCGCTGGCCCGCGATGTCGAAGCGCAGGCGGTCGCCGAGCTTCAGGCCCAGCGTCTGTGCCAGCCCCTGCTCGACCGACAGGGCATCGGGCTGGTCGGGCACCCAGCGCCCGGCCACGACCCGGTTGTGCGCCGGCAGCACCGCGCTGTGGCTGAGGTTGAACTCGCGCTCGACCAGGCGGCGCGCGCGCGGGTCGTCGTAGTCGGCCGCGCCCACGGCCCGGCCGTCCACGGCCACCAGGCGGCCGCGGATCATCGGGTACCAGTCGTAGCGGCGCACGCCGGCGGCCTCGATCTCGCGGCGGAAGGCGCCGGCCTGGTCGGGCTGCAGGTTGATGACGAAGCGGTTCGGGGCATCGGGCGGCGTGGTCGCGCGCCAGCTCGCGATGAGGTCGGTGCGCAGCAGCACCAGCAGCAGCAGCGCCAGCAGGCCCACGGCCAGGGCCGAGACCTGCAGCACCGCGAACGCCGGCCGCGCCGCGACCTGGCGCGTGGCCAGCACCAGCCAGCGCGGCGCGCCGGCCCCCAGGGTCCACCAGCGCGGCGCCTGCGATTCGGCCACGGCGCGCCGCAGCAGCCGCACCGCCGCGTACGCGAGCCCGGCGAACGCGGCCACCGCGGCCGCGAAGCCGCCCACCGCGATCAGCCCCAGCGTCAGATCGGACGAGGCCGCCAGCAGCAGCGCCACGAAGGCCAGCAGGCCGGCCGCGAGCACCCCGGCCGAAGCCGCCTTCAGCCCGCCCACCTCGCGCCGGATCACGCGCAGCGGCGGCACCCGCGCCAGCTGCAGCACCGGCGGCAGCCCGAAGCCCAGCAGCAGCGTCAGGCCCACGCCCAGGCCGAACAGCGCCGGCTGTGGCCCGGGCGGCGGCAGCCGCGCCTGCACCAGCCCGGCCAGCAGCCAGATGAAGACGTAGTGCACCGCCAGCCCGAGCGCGACCCCGGCCGCGCTGGCCAGCCCGCCCACGAGGCCGAACTGCAGCGTGTAGGCGCCGGCGATGCGTCGCTGCGACAGGCCCAGCACGCGCAGCATCGCGCAGTCGTCGAGGTGGCGCTGGGCGAAGTCGCGCGCCGCGATCGCCACCGCCACCGCGGCCAGCAGCGCCGCCAGCAGGGCCACGAGGTTGAGGAACTTGGTGGCGCGGTCCAGCGTCTGCTGCATCTCGGGGCGGCCGCTGGCCACGCTCTCGATCTCGATGCCGCGCAGCTGCCGGGCCGCGATCTGCTGCCGCACCGCGGCCACGAAGCGGCGCACCCGCGCATCGCCGCGGGCCAGCCCCAGCGCGTCGGGCGCGGCCACCGCCAAGCGGAACTTCACGCGGCTGGCGGGCTGGATCAGCCCGGTGGCCGGCAGGTCGGCCGCGGCCATCATCACGCGCGGCGCGAAGCTGCCGAAGCCCGTGCCCCGGTCGGGCTCGGCCACGAGGCGCCGGGCGATCGTGAGGCGGGCGTCGCCCAGCCCCAGCGCGTCGCCCACCTTCAGCTGCAGCGCCTCGAGCAGGGCGGGGTCGACCCAGACCGTGCCGGGCGACGGGCCGTGATCGACGGTCTCCACCGGCGGCGGCGCCGGGCCGGGTGCAACTGCCTGCGCCGGCGCCGGCGGCGCCCCCTGCACCTGCAGCCGGCCGCGCAGCGGGTAGGCCGCATCCACCGCCTTGACCGCCACCAGGCGCGCCGCGCCGCCCTCGGCCTGCGGGGCGCGGCCCATGCTGGCGAAGGTGACGATGTGCGCCACCCGCAGGCCCAGCGCCCGGGCCTGCGCCTCGAAGGCCGGCGGCAGCGGGCTGTCGCTGTCGATGACGGCATCGCCGCCGAGCAGCTGGCGCGCATCCCGCTGCAGCCCGGCGCCCAGCCGGTCGGCGAAGAAGCCCACCGCCGTGAGTGCGGCCACGGCCAGCAGCACCGCCACGATCAGCAGCCGCAGCTCGCCGGCGCGGAAGTCGCGCCGCGTCTGGCGCCAGGCCAGGCCGAAGATCGACGGCGCGGGGCCGCGGGCCGGCGCCGGCCTCATTCGGCAGCGAACGCAGCGTCGAGCTGCGCCGTCCAGCGCGCCCGATCGGCGGCGGTGGCGAAGCTGGCCTCGAAGCTGTTCTTCGCCAGCGCGTAGGCCTGGTCGCGGCCGAGCTGCGGCAGGGCGTCGAAGGCGGCGACGAGGTTGTCGTTCAGGTAGCCGCCGAAGTAGGCCGGATCGTCGCTGTTGACGGTGGCGCACAGGCCGGCGGCCAGCAGCGCCGGCAGGTTGTGCTCGGCCATCGAGCCGAACACGCAGAGCTTGACGTTGGACAGCGGGCACACCGTCAGCGGCATGCGCCGCGCCGCCAGCCGCTGCACCAGCGCCGGGCTCTCGAGGCAGCGCACGCCGTGGTCGATGCGCTCGACCTGCAGCCGGTCCAGCGCGCTCTCGATGTAGGCCGGCGGGCCCTCCTCGCCGGCATGGGCCACGCCGTGCAGCCCGAGCTCGCGGGCGCGCGCGAAGACGCGCTCGAACTTCTCGGGTGGGTGGCCGCGCTCGCTGCTGTCCAGGCCCACGCCGATGAAGTGCTCGCGCAGCGGCAGCGCCGCTTCCAGCGTCGCGAAGGCGGCCTCCTCGCTCAGGTGGCGCAGGAAGCACAGGATCAGCCGCGCGCTCAAGCCCAGCTCGGCTTCGGCGCGGCGGCAGGCGCGCGCCAGGCCCGTGATCACGGCGGCCATCGGCACGCCGCGGTCGGTGTGGGTCTGGGGGTCGAAGAAGATCTCGGCATGCACCACCCGGTCGGCCGCGGCGCGCTCGAGGTAGGCCCAGGCCAGGTCGTGGAAGTCGGCCTCGGTCTGCAGCACGCTGGCGCCGGCGTAGTAGATGTCGAGAAAGCTCTGCAGGTCGCTGAAGGCGTAGGCCGCGCGCAGCGCCTGGACGCTGGGGTAGGCCAGCGGCACGCCGTTGCGCGCCGCGAGCGCGAAGATCAGCTCGGGCTCGAGCGAGCCCTCGATGTGGATGTGCAGCTCGGCCTTGGGCATGCGGCGCAGCAGCCGGTGCAGGGCGGCGCGGGGCGTCGGGTCGGCGGCGGGGGCGGCGGTCGCGGGCATGCGGGGCTCCAGTCGGGCGGGGCGTCTCGGGGCCTGCACTTTAGCCAGCGCCGTCGCCGCCGGCGCGCAGCCCGAAGCGGCGCTGCCGCCCCCAGTGGCGCTGGCCGCTGGCGAAGGCCAGCCAGCCCAGTGCGGCGCCGCTGTGGCGCAGCAGCTGGAAGCTGAAGGGCTCGACCAGCGCCGCCAGCAGCGCCGGGCCGAGCCGGGCCCGCGCGGCTGCGCCGACCCAGGCCCGGTACAGGTGCACCGACCAGAGGTGGAAGCCGATGTCCAGCGCGATCTTCGCGCCGATCAGCGCCGCCACCGGCGCCAGGATCGCCAGCCGCCCGGTGGCGGCGTAGTACACCAGCAGCGCGAACGCCGTCAGCCCGTACAGCGGCTGCAGGGTGTCGACGGCCTTCACCGGCAGCATCAGCGTGCCCAGCCAGCCCAGGCGGCGGTCGCCCACCATCGCGCGGTACCAGTACTGGGTCTGCAGGAAGCCGCCGAACCAGCGCCGGCGCTGGCGCAGGAAGGCGCCCACGCCGCCCGGCGCCTCGGTGCGCGCCTGCGCGCCGCCCAGCACCCGGATGCGCCAGGCCAGGCCCTGCGCCGCGGCGTGCCGGCGCAGGCGGTGGATGAGCTCGTAGTCCTCGACCAGGCAGTCGGGGTCGAAGCCGCCCACCGCCAGCAGCGCCTCGCGCCGGAAGCCGGCGAAGGCGCCCGAGACCAGCAGCAGGCTGTCGAGCTGCATCCAGGCGTAGCGCGAGAGGAAGTTGCGGATGTACTCGTAGGTCTGGAACCACTCGAACACGCGGCCGGCGGCGCCGGGCCCGCACACCGGCGTGATGACGCCGGTGACCGCGGCCAGTGCCGGCTCGGCGGCGAAGGCCGCGCGCACGGCGGCGATGGCGCCCGCCTCGAGCAGGGTGTCGGCATCGACCGTGAGCACCACGTCCGAGCGCAGGTGCGGCAGCGCCGCGTTCAGTGCCCGCGCCTTGCCGCCATGCGCCAGCCGCAGCCAGCGCAGCGTGGGCCGGCCGGCGGCGGGCGCGCCGATCGCGCCCGGCTCGGCCGCGGCCAGGCCGTACCGCGCCTGCAGCAGCGCGGCCGTGCCGTCGCTGGAGCCGTCGTCGGCGATCACGATCTCGTCGGGCGGCTCGGTCTGCGCCAGCAGCGCGGCCAGCGTGACGGGCAGCACCGCGGCCTCGTTGTGCGCGGCCACGATCACCGCCACGCGCACGCCCGGTCGCCCGGCCGCCTGAACGGCCCGGGCCGGCGCCGGCCGCAGCAGGTGCCGCGCCTGCCAGCCCACGAAGGCCAGCAGCACGGTGTCGTAGGCGATGTAGGCGCCGCCCACCGACCAGGCCAGCAGCCCGCCCCGCGTGAAGGCCAGCGCGAACAGCGCGCCCCACAGCGCCAGCACCGCGCCATGGATGGCGACGCTGCGCCAGGGCGTGGGCGGGGGCGTGTAGCGCGGCGAGCTGGCGGCCCGGGCGCGGGCCAGGGCCTGCTCGGGCGTGGCCTGAAGGCCGGGGTCGGGTTCGGCAGGGTCGGAGTCGGCCAAGGTCAGACAGCTTCAGGGCCAGGAGATCCGGCGTCGACACGGCGGCGCGGGATGGCACCGCCGGCCGCGAGCAGACCACGAAAGCCGTATCGGGTTCCGGCCGGGGTCAAAATCAGGCCCATGGCCATCCACCGCTACACCCGCACCGCCGTCGTCCTGCACTGGGTGATGGCGCTGCTGATCGTCGTCAACGTGACCCTGGCGCTGGCGGTCGACAGCCTGCCCGACGCCTGGCAGCGGCCCGTGATCGACACCCACAAGTCGATCGGCATCACGGTGCTGGGCCTGGTGCTGCTGCGGCTGCTGTGGCGCTGGGGCCACCCGCCGCCGCCGCTGCCCGCCGCGTACGCACGCTGGGAGCAGCGCCTGTCGCACGCCGCGCATGCGCTCTTTTACCTGCTGATGCTGGCGCTGCCGCTGTCGGGCTGGCTGCACGACTCGGCCTGGAAGCTGGCCGACCGCTACCCGATGCGCTGGTTCGGCCTCTTCGAGTGGCCCCGCATCGGCTTCATGACCGCCCTGCCCGCCGACGAGAAGGCGCATTGGCACGACCTGCTGGGCAACATCCACACGGCCCTGGCCTACGGGCTCTATGCGCTGCTGGCCCTGCACATCGCCGGCGCGCTGAAGCACCAGTGGCTGGACCGCCAGGCCCAGCTGCAGCGGATGTCGCTGTAGCCGCCGGCGGCGCGGCCGGCCAGGGCTGGGGCGTGAAGGCGCCCTCGAGCAGGATCGCGGCCTGGTCGTTGCCCAGCGGCCCGCCGACGAAGGCGCCCACCCCGGCCAGGCAGAGCGCGCCGCTGGCCGCGCTGACG
>JAGWMW010000176.1 GCA_028871575.1 Burkholderiales bacterium
CAGCCGCTGACCGGGATGCACACCGCCAGGCTCAGGATGTAGCTCGTGACCACCGCCTTCAGGCTCAGCGGCGTGACCTGCAGGCTGGCCGCCATCGCCGGCACGGCGGTGTTGACGATGGTCGAGTCGAGCTGCTCCATGAAGAGCGCCGTGGCCACCACCCAGGGCAGGTAGCGCTTGACGTGGTCGGGGTTCATGCGGGGCGGTCGCTCGACAGGGGCCCCTGGGGGCGCGGGGCAGCTGGGCAGCTGGGCAGCTGGGCAGCTGGGCACCATAGCACCGCCGGGCCAGAATCGCCGCCGGGCACCGCCTGCAGCCCCGCGGCGCGGGCCCGGCACCGGAGAAGGCGATGAACCAGGATCTTTTCGACCAGGGCCTGCAGACGCGGCGGGCCGTGCTCGGGGCCGAGTACGTGGACGCGGCGCTGGCCGGTGCCGACGACTTCAGCCGCCCGCTGCAGGAGCTGGTCACGCAGTACTGCTGGGGCGACATCTGGAACCGCCCGGGGCTGGACCGGCGCACGCGCAGCCTGCTCAACCTGGCAATGCTCACCGCGCTGAACCGCCCGCACGAGCTGAAGCTGCACCTGCGCGGCGCGCTGCGCAACGGCGTGACGAAGGACGAGATCCGCGAAGTCTTCCTGCAGGCCGCGGTCTACTGCGGCGTGCCGGCGGCGGTGGACAGCTTCCGCAGCGCGCGCGAGGTGTTCCAGGCGCCGGCGGCCTGAGCGGGCGCCGGCCCGCGGGCTCGCCGCCCGGCTCAGACTGCCGCGCCGAACAGCCGGCCGGCCGCCGCCGTGGCGGCCATCGCCAGCGCGCCCCAGAACGCCACGCGGGCGGCGGCCGTCCAGGGGTGCGCATCGCCGGCGCGCGCGGCCAGCAGGCCCAGCCCGGCGAGGAACACGAGCGACAGCGCCGCCACCCCGGGCACCGTGTGCGCGCTGGGCAGCAGCAGGGCCGCCAGCAGCGGCAGCAAGGCGCCGCTGGCGAAGCTGCCGGCCGAGGCCAGCGCCGCCTGCACCGGCCGCGCCGACAGGGTCTGGGAGATGCCCAGCTCGTCGCGGGCATGCGCGCCTAGCGCGTCGTGCGCCATCAGCTGCGCGGCCACCTCGCTGGCCAGCGCCGGCTCCAGGCCGCGGCCGACGTAGATCGCGGCCAGCTCGCGGCGCTCGGCCGCCGGATCTTCCTGCAGCTCGGCGCGTTCCTTGTTGAGATCGGCACGCTCGGTGTCGGCCTGCGAATGCACCGAGACGTACTCGCCGGCGGCCATCGACATCGACCCGGCCACCAGCCCGGCCACGCCGGTGAGCAGCAGGCTGCCGTGGCTGGCGCCGGCGGCAGCCACCCCGATCAGCAGGCTGGCGGTGGAGACGATGCCGTCGTTGGCACCCAGCACGGCGGCCCGCAGCCAGCCGATGCGGGAGGTGCGGTGGCCCTCGGAATGACGTCGCAGCAGTCGCATGGCCGGGATTCTCGCCCAAGCCCCTGCGCCGAACCCGGCGCCTGGTCATCGCGCCGTTTGCCGCGTCGCCCGTCACGTCGCCAGCACGCCGTGCACCCAGCGCCGCACGGCCGCGGCGCTGCGGAACTCGTCGATCGAGCGCGCCGGCACGGCCGGATGGCGCTCGGCCCACAGGCGCGCCAGCGTGCTGCCGGGGCCGAGCTCGAGCACGCAGCGCACGCGGCGCTCGGCGATGGCGTCGAGGCAGCGGTCCCAGGGCAGCGGATGGTCGATCTGCGCCGCCAGCGCCCGCTTCAGCTCGTCCGGCCGGCGCCGCACCGTGCCGCCGTGGCTGGTGACGAGGGCGCAGCGCGGGGCCGCGAAGGCCCGGTCCTCGAGCTGCCGCGCGAAGGCGGCCGCGGCCGCCGCCATCCACGGCGTGTGCGAGGCCAGGGCCACCGCGAGCCGGTGGCAGCGGCCGCCGGCGGCCTCGAGCGCGGGCGCCACGGTGCCCAGCGAGGCCGCCGGGCCGCCCAGCACGGCGCGGCCGGGGCCGAGCCGGATCGCCAGCACCAGGCCGTGCCGGGCCGCGATATCGCCCAGAGCCTCGGGCGCCAGGCCCTGCACTGCCAGCAGGCCGGTCTCCAGGCCGGCGACGCTGGCCTGCATCGCCTGCGCGCGCAGCGCGGCCAGCGCCAGCGCGGTGGCGGCATCGAATACGCCAGCGGCGCAGAAGGCCGCCAGCTCGCCCACGCTGCAGCCGGCGACGATCGCGGGCGGCGGCAGCCCCGGGGCCAGGCATTGCCAGGCCGCCACGCCCAGGCCGGTCAGCAGGCACTGGGCGTTCTCGTTGGCGCCGGCCCAGGCCGGGTCGGCCAGGCGGGCCCGCCAGTCGGCGCCGATCAGGGCGGCCATCTGCGCCAGGGAGGCGGCCGCGGCGGGCTCGTCGTCGAGCCAGCGCAGCATGTCGGGGTGCTGTGTGCCCTGGCCCGGGAAGAGCAGGGCCAGGCTCATGCGCTGCAGCCGCCTTGCCCGCTGGCCGGGAGGTCATCAGCCCCGGCATCAGCCCCGGCATCAGCCCCTGCACCAGCCCCTGCATCAGCCCCTGCACCAGCCCCTGCACCAGCCCCTGCATCAGCCCGGCCATCAGCTCGCCCGCCAACCCGGCCAACGGCCGGGCCGCCCGACAGGCCCCCCAGGCGCTGCAGCCAGCAGGCGGCGGCCAGCATGTCGGCGGCGCCGCCGGGGGAGAGCCGGCGCGCGACGAAGTCGCGATGCAGGGCCTGGGCGCGCGCCAGTCCCTCGGGCGCGTGGGCCCCGCCGGCCTGCAGCCAGCCGGCGGCAGCCGCCTGCGCATGCCGCAGGCCGGCCAGGCCGCCGCGGTGGGCGAGGTTGGTGTCGGGCAGCACGGCGATGGTCTCGATCAGCGCCTGCAGCCGCGCCGGCCCGGGGGCCAGGCCCTGCGCCACCGCCGCCTGCAGGGCCGGCCAGGTGGTCTCGAACAGCACCGGAAACCCCGCGGCGGCCGCCTCGGCCGCGCCCGGCAGGCCCAGGCGGGCCCGCACTTGCGCGCCATGGCTGCGAGTGGCGGCCGGGCGCCGGGCCAGGGCCGGGCCCCAGCGCTCGATCAGGGTCTGGCGCAGCAGGGCCGGCTGCAGCGGCCGGCCGGCCGCCGCCACCGCGCCGGCGGCGGCGCAGAGCAGGCCCAGGCTGAAGATCGCGCCGCGGTGGGTGTTGACGCCGCCGGTGGCGCGCAGCATGCGCTGCTCGGCCGCCAGGCCCTCGGCGGCGAGCGCCTCGAAGCCGGCGCCTTGCGTGCCCAGCCAGGCCAGCCGTGCAAAGCCGTGCCGCAGCGCGAACAGGCTGCGCATGAAGTGGTGCGCGTCCATGTCGCCGTGGCTGCCGCTGTCGACGAAGGACACCAGCCCGGGCTTGGGCGCCAGCGCCAGCTCGTCGTGGAGCGCGGCGACGGCGGCGCGCCCGATGCGCGGCCAGGCGGCCGGCCTTGCAGGCGGCCAAACAGGCGGCCAATCGGCCCGTGGCGGCGACGCCAGCGCCTTCATCGGAACGGCGCCTCGTCCGAGACCCGTGCCTCGTCCCGCACCTGTGCCTCGCCCGGCACCCGTGCGGCACCCGGCACCCGCGCGGCGCCAGGCAGCAGCGTGGCACCCGGCACCCGTGCGCCATCCGGCGGCATCTCGGCACCCGGCACCAGTTCGGCGCCGCGCAGGTGCTTGACCAGCAACGACGCCACGCGGCCGGCGCGCCAGGCGGCCCATTCGCGCCAGGCGACGGCGCGGCCGTCGGCGAACAGCAGCTCGCCGTCCGGGCGCGGCCGGGCGCAGGCGGCCTGGGCCAGGGCGCGCACGGCCGCATCGGCCTGCGCGGCGTCGGCCACCGGCAGCAGCAGGTCGAGGTCGGAGTCGGCATGCCGGTAGGCCAGCCCCGTCAACGCCTGCCAGCCGAAGCTGCCGTAGACGCGCGCGGCCACGCCGGCTGCATCGAGCGCGGCCGCCAGGCAGGCGCAGGCCGCGCGCGCCTCGGCCGGCAGCTCGCGGCCGATCGGCGCCAGGCGCGGAAACTTCCCGCGCTGCCGCAGGCCGCCCAGCGCCGTGCGCACGAACAGGCGCCGCCGGCCCCAGGCCAGTGGTGCGGGCAGGCCCAGGGTCACGATTTCGCGGCCGTCCTCACCCGGCCAGGTCGGCGCCTGTCGCGCCACGACCAGCGGCAGGTCGGCCGCGGCCCAGTGCCGCAGCGCCTCGAGCGCCGTCTCGTCCCAGGGCGGCTCGCCGGCGTCGCCCGCCAGCACGCGGGCCCAGGCACCGGCGCCGAGCCCCACCAGGTCGTGACGCTGCCAGGGCGCGCCAGGCATCGGTCAGTCCGCCGCCAGCACCCGCTCGGCCACCGTGGCGGCCAGGCGGCGGCCGCCGCGGGCACGGCCGTCCTCGGCGCGGCGGTCGTGGGTGTCGGCGTCGGCCAGCGCGGCGCGCAGGCCGGCCGCCAGGCCAGCCGGTGCGGCGGGGTCCCACACGGTGCGCACGCCGCCCATGCGCACGTAGTTGTGCACGCCGGGCGCGAACACCGGGTCGGCCTGCGCCAGCGCCTCGAGCATGGCCTCGGGGAGCTTGGTGACGCGGGCCATCGCCGGGATGCGCATCACGCGGATCTCGGCTCCGGGCAGCGCGTGGCAGGCATCGGCGATCAGGCCCGAGGTGATGAAGCCGCCCGACAGCGCCTGGTCGTAGACGAGGCCGATCACGCGGTGGCCGCGCCGTCGCGCCAGATCGATGCAGCAGCCCAGGTGCGCCATCGCGCGATGGATGCCCAGCAGCTCGTCGTGCCGGCGCAGCCGCTGGCCCTGGGTGTCGATCAGCAGCAGGATCGCCCGCCCCGGATGGCGGGCCATGACCTCGAGCACGGCCGCGGCCTGGCGCAGCGCCAGCGCGTAGCCGACGGGTGCGTGGTTCGTGCTGCCGACGATGGCGACCGTGGCGCCGTCGAACCCGGCGCTGCCGACGAGGAAGTCGCCGTCGGCCCGGATGTCGTGACTGCCGCCGAACAGCGCCTGGACGACGCCGTGCCAGTTCATCGCACGGCCCCGGTGTCGGCGGCGCCCGGCCGCAAGGCCCGCACCCGGGCGGCGCCCAGGTCGGGCACCGCGGCCGCCTGCGCCACGCCCAGCGCCTGCCACAGCGCGACGGCGTCGTCGGTGCCGGCGCCGAGGTCGGCCCGCTGCACGAGCAGGGCCTGCTGGGCCTGCAGCCAGGCCAGGGTGAGCGGGCGCGTGGTCTGGAGCGAGGCGATGGCGGCGGCGCGGAAGGCCGCCACGTCGTCGTCGACGATCTGCTCGCAGTCGCCCAGCAGGTAGCGGTGCTTGCCGCCGGTGGTGCGCCAGACCAGGGCGCGGTCGCGCGAGTCGAATTCCTCGACGCCGTGCGAGGCCTCGATGACCTCGGGCCCCGACATCGCCAGCCGCCCGATGTCGCTGACGATGCGCTGGTCGGCACAGGCGGCCACGATGCCCATGCCGCCGAAGCAGCCGTTGGCGCCGCCGATCAGCGCGAGGGTCGGGATGCCGGCGGCGCGCACGTCGAGCAGGGCGCGCATCACCTCGCTGACCGCGATCAGGCCGGCGTTGGCCTCGTGCAGCCGCACGCCGCCCGATTCGGCCAGCAGGACCACGGCCTCGGGACGATCGCGCAGGGCCCGCCGCAACCAGCCCACCAGCTTGGCGCCATGCACCTCGCCGACGCCGCCGCCCATGAAGGCGCCTTCCTGCGCGGCGACGAACACACGGTGCCCGTCGAGCAGCGCGCGGCCCACCGCCACGCCGTCGTCGAAGGCCGCGGGCACGCCCAGCGCCGCCAGGTGCGGGCTCGTCACGCGCGCGGCCGGCGGCAGCCATTCGTGGAAGCTGCCGGCGTCGAACAGCGCCGCGATGCGCTCGCGCGCCGAGCATTCGGCATAGCTCAGGCGGGCCGCCCTCATCGCGCGATCTCCGCCGCCGCCTGTGCCAGCCGCAGGCCCACCACGGCCGGCGTGGCGCCCATGTCATGGATGGAGACGGCCACGCCGGCCAGGCCGTGGCGCTGCTGGAAGTCGCCCAGGACCGCGGCCCAGATCGCGCCGAAGCCGCGCGCCGAGGTCTGCACCTCGAAGCGGCAGACCGGCGCCGCCAGCGGCTCGAGCAGCACTTCGAGGTTGCCCGAGCCGACCACGCCCGCCAGCACCGGCGCGAAGGCGCCGACGGGCCGCCCGCCACTGAATTCGAAAGTCAGGTTCTCGAGCCCCGGGCCGGTGGCGATCGGGTCCATGGCGGGCCGCCCCTACCAGTTCCTGAAGCGCCCGGGCGGCGCGTACAGGCCGCCCGAGGCGTCGACCAGGTCGCGCATCGAGCGTGCGGCCAGCAGCCGGCGCGTGGCCAGCCGCGGGTCGATGCCCAGGTCTTCGGGGCGCTGCACGATGCCGCGGTCGCGCAGGTTCTCGACCATCGCCCGGTCGCGGCCCAGGCCCACCGCGGTGTAGCCGGCGACGCCGCGCACCGCCTGCTCGCGCTCTTCGTCCGTGCGGCACAGCAGCAGGTTGGCGATGCCCTCTTCGGTCAGGACATGCGTCACGTCGTCGCCGTAGATCATGACCGGCGGCAGCGGCATCTGTGCCTGCTCGGCCAGCGCCCAGGCGTCCAGCGTCTCGACGAAGGCCGGCTGCATGTGCTCGCGGAAGGTCTCCACCATTTGCACCATCAGCTTGCGCCCGCGCGGCATGCCGGCCGCGCCGGCCAGCCCGGCGTGCGCCTGCTGCCCGGCCTTCAGCCAGGCCGGGCTGGCGTGGCGGCGGCCGCGCGCGTCGGCGCCCATGTTGGGCGCGCC
>JAGWMW010000177.1 GCA_028871575.1 Burkholderiales bacterium
CGGCGGCTCGTACGGGGTGCGCAATGTCAACACGAAGCCGATCTTAGAGGTGTCAAGTAAACCTGACAATGGCGTTTTGGCGGATCGTTGGTGCCGAGCGGGTCCGCCCGCGTTCATCGCGGCTCGGCCCACCAGTTCTGACCGAGCTGCGCCTGCAGCCAGTCGACGAAGCCGGCCACCTTGGCCGGCAGCTGCCGCGGCGACGGGAAGACGGCGTGGATCTCCTGCGACGGCAGGCTCCAGCCGCCCAGCACGGGCTGCACCGCGCCGGCCCGGACGGCGTCGTGGGCCACGTAGCAGGGCAGGGCGGCCAGGCCCATGTCGCCGCGCGCGGCCGCCAGCAGCGCCGAGAGATTGTTCGAGCGCAGCAGGCCGCGCACCGGCGTGGCCTGCAGCTGCCCGTCGGGGCCGGTGAGCAGCCAGCGTGCGTCGCCTTGCACGGTGCTGTAGACCAGCGCGTCGTGCCCGGCCAGGTCGGCCGGCGTGCGCGGGGTGCCGCGCCGTGCCAGGTAGGCCGGCGAGGCGACCACGACCCAGGGGTTGATGCCCAGGTAGCGCGCGCCCAGGGTCGAGTCGGCCAGGCGGCCCATGCGCACGGCGACGTCGATGCCCTGCTCGACGAGGTCGACCACGCGGTCCTCGAACGTCAGCTCCACCTGCAGCCCCGGGTGCAGCTGCATGAAGCGCATCACCAGCGGCACCAGCACGCGCCGACCGAAGGCCACCGAGCTGCCGATGCGCAGGCCGCCCTGCAGTTGCGACTGCATCAGCGCGGCCACCGACGCGGCCTCGTCGACGTGCTGCGTGATCAGGCGGCACTTCTCGACGTAGAGCTGACCGATCTCGGTCGGCGTCACGCCGTGGGTCGAGCGGTGCAGCAGGCGCGAGCCCAGCTGCGCCTCGAGCCGGGCCACCTGCTTGGTGGCCGCGGGCTGGCCGATGCCGAGCTCGGCCGCGGCCTTGCTGAACGAGCCCAGGTCGACGACGCGGACGAAGAGGCGCAGGGCTTGGATGCGGTCCATGGTTGCGATGGGGCCCGTCGGGCCCCCGGGGCCGAGCATTCCGCTCGGGAATAACGGTAATGCAGCCGAAGGCGCTTCCGCCAGGCGGCCTGCGGCGCGAGCATCCCGGGCATCGGCAAGGACCCCGACGGGAGACATCGAGATGGCAAGGATGAAGGCGGCGATGGCCGCGGTGCTGGTGATGGAGAAGGAAGGCATCACGCAGGCCTTCGGCGTGCCGGGCGCGGCGATCAACCCGCTGTACGCGGCGCTGCGCGAGCGGGCGTCGATTGGCCATGTGCTGGCCCGCCACGTCGAGGGCGCCAGCCACATGGCCGAGGGCTACACCCGCGCCCGGGCCGGGAACATCGGCGTGTGCATCGGCACCTCGGGCCCGGCCGGCACCGACATGATCACCGGCCTCTACTCGGCCAGCGCCGACAGCATCCCGATCCTGTGCATCACCGGCCAGGCGCCGCGCGCGCGGCTGTACAAGGAGGACTTCCAGGCGGTGGACATCGAGTCCATCGCCAAGCCCGTGACCAAGTGGGCCGTGACGGTGCGCGAGCCGGCCCTGGTGCCGCGCAGTTTCCAGCAGGCCTTCCACCTGATGCGCAGCGGCCGGCCGGGCCCGGTGCTGATCGACCTGCCCTTCGACGTGCAGATGGCCGAGATCGAGTTCGACATCGACACCTACGAGCCGCTGCCGGCGTACAAGCCCGCGGCCACGCGCCGGCAGGTCGAGCGCGCGCTGGACATGCTGGCGGCGTCGAGCAAGCCGCTGATCGTGGCCGGCGGCGGCGTCATCAACGCCGACGCGGCCGGCCTGCTGGTCGAGTTCGCCGAGCTCACCGGCGTGCCCGTGATCCCCACGCTGATGGGCTGGGGCGCGATCCCCGACGACCACCCGCTGATGGCCGGCATGGTGGGCCTGCAGACCAGCCACCGCTACGGCAATGCCACGCTGCTGGCCAGCGACTTCGTGCTCGGCATCGGCAACCGCTGGGCCAACCGCCACACCGGCTCGACCGAGGTGTACTGCAAGGGCCGCACCTTCGTGCACGTCGACATCGAGCCGACCCAGATCGGCCGCGTCTTCAATCCCGACCTGGGCATCGTCAGCGACGCCCGCGCCGCGCTCGAGCTGTTCGTGCAGGTCGCGCGCGAGCGCCGGGCGGCCGGCACGCTGCCCTCGTACGCCGACTGGGCCGGCCGCTGCGCCGAGCGCAAGCGGCTGATGCACCGCAAGACGCACTACACCGAGACGCCGATCAAGCCGATGCGGGTGTACGAGGAAATGAACCGGGTGCTGCCGCGCGACACCGTCTACGTGACCACCATCGGCCTGTCGCAGATCGCCGGGGCGCAGTTCCTCCACGTGTACGGCCCGCGGCAGTGGATCAACTGCGGCCAGGCCGGCCCGCTGGGCTGGACCCTGCCGGCCGCGCTCGGCGTGGTGGCGGCCGATCCGACGCGCTGCGTCGTGGGGCTGTCGGGCGACTACGACTTCCAGTTCATGATCGAGGAGCTGGCGGTCGGGGCGCAGTTCCGCCTGCCCTACGTGCACGTGCTCGTCAACAACAGCTACCTCGGCCTGATCCGGCAAAGCCAGCGCGGCTTCGACATGGACTTCTGCGTCCAGCTCGCCTTCGAGAACCAGAACGTCGACGACCCCGGCCTGCGCAGCTACGGCGTCGACCACCAGGCCGTGGTGCAGGGCCTGGGCTGCCGCAGCCTGCGCGTGACCGACCCCGAACACATCGCCGCGGCGCTGGTGCAGGCGCGCGCGCTGGCCCAGCAGCACCGGGTGCCGGTGGTGGTGGAGGTGATCCTGGAGAAGGTGACCAACATCGCGATGGGCACCGAGATCGACAAGATCAACGAGTTCGAGGACATCGATTGCCGCCACCCCGAGGGCCGCCAGGGCCTCGAGCTGGCCGGCCTGCTGGAGTGAACCCCATGCCCCGTTTCGCCGCCAACCTCTCGATGCTGTTCACCGAAGCGCCCTTCCTCGACCGCTTCGGGCTGGCGGCTCGGGCCGGCTTCGAGGCCGTCGAGTTCCTGTTTCCCTACGCCTTCGAGGCCGCGGAAATCCGGCGCCGGCTGGATGCGCACGGCCTGGCGCTGGTGCTGCACAACCTGCCGGCCGGCGACTGGGAGGCCGGCGAGCGCGGCTTGGCCTGCCACCCCGGGCGCGAGGCCGAGTTCCGCGCCGGCGTCGAGCGCGCCCTGGCCTATGCCCGGGTGCTGGGCGTGCGGCAGCTCAACTGCCTGGCCGGCAAGGCGCCGGCCGGCGTCGCCGACGAGGTGCTGCGCCGCACCTTCGTCGGCAACCTGCGCCATGCCGCGGCCGAGCTGCGCAAGGCCGGCCTGCGGCTGTTGATCGAGCCCATCAACACCCACGACATTCCGGGCTTCTATCTGAACCGTACCGCGCAGGCGGCCGAGATCCTGGACGAGGTCGGCGCCGACAACGCCTTCATCCAGTACGACGTCTACCACGCGCAGCGCATGGAAGGCGAGCTGGCTGCCACCGTGCAGCAGCACCTGCCCCGCATCGGCCACATCCAGATCGCCGACAACCCTGGCCGCCACGAGCCCGGCACGGGCGAGATCAACTATTCGTTCCTGTTCGACCACCTCGACCGCATCGGCTACGCGGGCTGGGTCGGCTGCGAATACAAGCCCGCCGCGGGCACCGACGCCGGCCTGGCCTGGCGGCAGCGGCTGGCGCGATGACCGCGGATGCGACAAGGACTGCGATGACCGACTCTGCGCTGAACATCGGCTTCATCGGCCTGGGCATCATGGGCGCGCCCATGGCCGGCCATCTCCTCGAGGCCGGGCACCGGCTCTCTGTCCACACCCGCAGGCCGCTGGCGCCGGCGCTCGCCCAAAGCGGTGCCACGCCCTGCGCGAGCGCGCGCGCCGTGGCCGAGCGCGCCGACATCGTCATCACGATGCTGCCCGACACGCCCGACGTGGAGGCGGTGCTGTTCGGCGCCGACGGCGTGGCCGCGGGCTTGCGCGCGGGCAAGCTGGTGGTGGACATGAGCTCGATCTCGCCCATCGCCACCAAGGCCTTTGCGCAGCGGGTCAACGCCCTGGGCTGCGACTACCTCGACGCGCCCGTCTCCGGCGGCGAGGTGGGCGCGAAGAACGCCACGCTGTCGATCATGGTCGGCGGGCCCGAGGCGGCCTTCGAGCGGGCCCGGCCGCTGTTCGAGCGGATGGGGAAGAACATCACGCGGGTCGGCGGCAACGGCGACGGGCAGACCGCCAAGGTGGCCAACCAGATCATCGTGGCGCTCACGATCGAGGCCGTGGCCGAGGCCCTGCTGTTCGCCGCCAAGGCCGGCGCCGACCCCGCGCGCGTGCGCCAGGCGCTGATGGGCGGCTTCGCGTCGAGCAAGGTGCTCGAGGTGCATGGCGAGCGCATGGTGCAGCGCCGCTTCGAGCCGGGTTTCCGGATCGAGCTGCACCAGAAGGACCTGGCCCTGGCCCTGGGCAGCGCGCGTGCCCTGGGCGTGTCGCTGCCCAGCACGGCCGCGACGCAGGAGCTCTTCAACGCCTGCGCCGCGCAAGGCGGCCGGGCCTGGGACCACTCGGCGCTGGTGAAGGCGCTCGAGGCGCTGGCGCATTTCGAGATCGGGCAGCGGCCGGCCTGAGCGTCGGGGCCGGGGCGACAATGCGCCCGGTCCCGCGCCGGGCGGGATCGACGACCCGGCCTGCCCCATGAGCCCGATCAGCCCCGAAGCCGACCCCGCGGACCCGAAAGCGCCACGCGCCCTGCTGCGCCGCCTGTTCGAGGCCGCCGTGGCTGCGGCCCAGCCGGCGCTGTGCCTGCCGCCGCACCTGCCGCCGCCCGGCCGCGGGCGCACCGTGGTCATCGGCGCCGGCAAGGCCTCGGCCGCGATGGCGCGCGCGCTCGAAGACCATTGGGCCGGCCCGCTCGAAGGCCTGGTCGTCACCCGCTACGGCTACGAGGTGCCCTGCCGCCGGATCGAGATCGTGCAGGCCGCGCACCCGGTGCCCGATGCCGCCGGCCAGCGCGCGGCCGAGCGCATGCTGGCGCTGGTGCAGGGCCTGACGGCCGACGACCTCGTGATCGCCCTCGTCTCCGGCGGCGGCTCGGCGTTGCTGGCCGCACCCGCGCCCGGGCTCACGCTGGCCGACGAGCAGGCGCTGAACCGGGCCCTGCTGGCCAGCGGCGCCACCATCGGCGAGATGAACTGCGTGCGGCGCCATCTCTCGGCGATCAAGGGCGGGCGGCTGGGCGCGGCCTGCCACCCGGCGCGGCTGCTCACGCTGCTGATCTCCGACGTGCCCGGCGACGATCCGGTGGACATCGCCTCGGGGCCGACCGTGGCCGACCCGAGCACCTGCGCCGACGCGCTGGCCATCCTGGCGCGCTACCGCATCGAGGTGCCCGAGGCGGCCCGGGCCCTGCTGACCAGCGGCGCCGGCGAATCGGTCAAGCCGGGCGACCCGCGCCTCGCCGGGGCGAGCGTGCGCATGGTCGCAACGCCGCAGATGGCGCTCGAGGCCGCGGCCGCCGTCGCGCGCGAGGCCGGCTTTGCAGCGCACATCCTGGGCGACAGCTTGGAGGGCGAGGCGCGCGACCTCGGCCTGGCCATGGCCGGCATCGCGCGCCAGGTGGTGCGCCACGGCCAGCCCTTCGCCGCGCCCTGCGTGCTGCTGTCGGGCGGCGAGACCACCGTCACGCTGAAGGGCCGGGGCCGCGGCGGTCGCAACGTCGAGTTCCTGCTCGCGCTGGGCCTGGCGCTCGACGGCCTGCCCGGCGTGCATGCGATGGCCGGCGACACCGACGGCGTCGACGGTGCCGAGGAGGTGGCCGGCGCCATCCTCACCCCCAGCACCTTGCGCCGCGCCTGGGCCCTGGGCATCCGCCCGCGCGCCAGCCTGGACGACAACGACGGCCACGGCTTCTTCGGCGCCCTGGGCGATGCCGTCGTCACCGGCCCGACGCTGACCAACGTGAACGACTTCCGCGCCATCCTGATCGAGCGCGCGCCGACGCCGACGCCGGCCGACGCCGCATGACCGCCGAATCCGACGAGTACGGCATGCGGCTGGCGCTGGATCAGGCGCAGAACGCCTGGCTCGTGGGCGAGGTGCCGGTGGGGGCCGTGATCCTGCGCGGCGGCCAGGTGCTGGCCACCGGCTACAACCGGCCCATCACCACCAGCGACCCGACGGCGCATGCCGAGATCGTGGCCTTGCGCCACGCCGCCGCGCTGGCCGAGAACTACCGCCTGCCCGAGTGCGAGCTGTACGTGACGCTGGAGCCCTGCGCCATGTGCGCGATGGCGCTGTTGCATGCGCGATTCAAGCGGGTGGTGTTCGGCGCCGCCGACCCCAAGACCGGCGCCGCGGGCTCGGTGCTCGATCTCTTTGCCGAGCCGCGGCTGAACCACCACACCCAGTGCGTCGGCGGCGTGCTGGCGCCGGCCTGCGGCGAGTTGCTGCGCGCCTTCTTCGCCGAGCGCCGCGCCCAGCACCGCGGCCGCCATGGCGCCGCGGCCGACCCGGGCGCGGAGGCCGATGCGGGAGCGGCCGCGGATGCAGATGCGGATGCGGACGCAGGCCCCGCCGGCGACCCGCCCGCCATCCCGGCCGGCGAGGCGATCGAGATCGCGCCGGAGTCGGCGCCGCCAGCACCGCTCCCCGAATCGACCCGACCGACCTGAGCGCCCATGACCGAACTGCTGATCTACACCCCCGCCGGCGTGGTGCCGGAGGCTGCCCC
>JAGWMW010000178.1 GCA_028871575.1 Burkholderiales bacterium
GCGTGGCGTGGGCCGGTGGGGGCTTCGTCATTCGATGGGTCCATCTCCGACTCCGGTGGGGGTTTGAGCAGCAGCCATCGTCGTGCGCAGCGGCAGGGCCGTCCATCGGTTGAAGCCCCCGGGGCCGGGGGCCGGGGACCGAGGGGCCGTGGAGGCGCGGCCCGGCCCCGGGGTCGAGGCCGTCGCCGGCCGGCCGAGAATCGGCGCATCGCCCCCCTGTCCAACTTCCCGCCGCCCAGCGCCCGATCCGACCTGCCATGCCCACGCGCAATCGCCTTCCCGACCCGGCCCGGCTCGACCCGGCGCAGTCGCTCGAACCCGCGCTGGCGCACGCACGGCAGTTCTACGCGCGCGCGCTGGCCGAGCTGTCGGGGCATCTCGAAGCCGCGCAAGGCGACGACGCCGCGGCATGGCGGCTGCTCTTCGAACGCGTGGCCCATGATGCCGTGTGGGCTGCGACCGAATTGCATCGCGGCGTGGAGACCAAATACTTCCGCCAGCGCTACATCTCCGCGCGCGCCTGGCGGCATTGGGCCGGCGCTTCCACGCGCGGCGAGTGCGGAAGGGGCGTGCAGCACGAGCACGTCGTCGAGCTACGCGAGATCAAGCTGCAGCTGGCCCGGGCCAGGACCGAGGCGGACTTCCACGAGACCCTTTCCCGCGCGCTGGCCTGCGTGGTCACGGACCAGGATCACGCCGATCTGAACCGGCAGAGCAAGCCCTTGCGCGGATGGCAACGCTACGAGCAGGCCGGCATCGCCGTCTGGGACCGGCTCGAGGGGCGCTGGCATCTGGCCCCGGCAGCGGGCAGCGACACCATGGAGCGCGCCGCCTTCAACGATGCGGTCGGCCCCGCAGAGCCGCCGGGCTCCTCTGCACGCTGAACGGTGCCGGGCGGGCCCAAGTGGACCCGGTGTGCACGCGGTGTCTCCCGACCGGCACTCCGCCCCCGCTGCTCACTCCACCGTCACGCTCTTGGCCAGATTGCGCGGCTTGTCGACGTCGGTGCCGCGGGCGCAGGCGGTGTGGTAGGCCAGCAGCTGCAGCGGCACCACGTGCAGCAGCGGGCTGAGCGCGCCGTAGTGCTCGGGCATGCGGATGACATGCGTGCCGGCCTCGCTGGCGATGCGGGTGTCGCCGTCGGCGAAGACATAGAGCTGGCCGCCGCGGGCGCGCACTTCCTGCAGGTTGCTCTTGAGCTTTTCCAGCAGCGCGTCGTTGGGCGCCACGGTCACCACCGGCATCTGCTCGGTGACCAAGGCCAGCGGGCCGTGCTTGAGCTCGCCGGCCGGGTAGGCCTCGGCGTGGATGTAGCTGATCTCCTTGAGCTTGAGCGCGCCTTCCAGCGCGATCGGGTAGTGCAGGCCGCGGCCCAGGAACAGCGCGTTCTCCTTGCGCGCGAAGTCTTCGCTCCAGGCGATCACCTGCGGCTCCAGTGCCAGCACCGCCTGCAGCGCCACCGGCAGGTGTCGCAGGGCCTTCAGCTCGGCCGCCTCCTGCGCCGGGCTCAGCCGCCCGCGCACCCGGGCCAGGGCCAGCGTCAGCAGGTACAGCCCGGCGAGCTGGGTCGTGAAGGCCTTGGTGCTGGCCACGCCGATCTCGACCCCGGCGCGGGTGATGTAGGCCAGCGCGCACTCGCGCACCATGGCGCTGGTGGCCACGTTGCAGATGGTCAGCGTGTGCGCCATGCCCAGGCTGCGCGCGTGCTTGAGCGCGGCCAGGGTGTCGGCGGTCTCGCCGCTCTGGGTGATGGTCACGACCAGCGTCCGCGGGTCGGGCACGCTGTCGCGGTAGCGGTACTCGCTGGCGATCTCCACCGTGGTCGGGATGCCGGCGATCGCCTCCAGCCAGTAGCGCGCCACCGAGCCGGCGTAGTAGCTCGTGCCGCAGGCCAGGATCAGCACGCGGTCGACGGCCTCGAAGACCGCGCGCGCGCCGTCGCCGAACAGCTCGGGGCCGAGGCCCTCCACGCCTTCCAGCGTGTCGGCCAGCGCGCGCGGCTGCTCGAAGATCTCCTTTTGCATGTAGTGCCGGTAGGGGCCCAGCTCGGCCGCGCCGCTGTGGGCGCGCACGGTGCGCACCGGCCGCTCGACGCTGCGCCAGCGGCCGGCGCCGTCGGCGGCGCTGATCCAGCAGCGGCCCTGCTGCAGGTCGACGACATCGCCTTCGTCGAGATAGACGATCTGGTCGGTGACCCCGGCCAGCGCCATCGCGTCGGAGGCCAGGAAGTTCTCGGCGGGCCCGCCGGCCTCGGCCCGGCCCAGGCCCAGCACCAGGGGCGAGCCCTGGCGCGCGCCCACCACGCGGTGCGGCTCGTCGCGGCAGAACACCGCGATGGCATAGGCCCCGCGCAGCCGCGGCAGCGCGCGCTGCACGGCCTCGAGCAGGTCGCCGTCGTACAGGCTGTGCACCAGGTGCGCGATGACCTCGGTGTCGGTCTGGCTGGCGAAGGCATAGCCGCGGCCCTGAAGCTCGGCGCGCAGCTCGTCGTGGTTCTCGATGATGCCGTTGTGCACCAGCGCGATCCGCGCCGCCTGGGCCGCCGCGCCCGGCCCGGCCGAGACATGCGGGTGCGCGTTGTGCACCGCGGGCGCGCCGTGCGTGGCCCAGCGCGTGTGCGCGATGCCGGTGCCGGCGCTCAGGCCCGCGCCGGCCGTGCCGGCCTCGAGCTCGGCCACGCGCGAGGTGCTGCGCGATCGCCGCACCTCGCCGCCCTGGTGCACGGCCACGCCGCAGGAATCGTAGCCGCGGTACTCGAGCCGCTTCAGGCCTTCGAGCAGGATCGGGACGATGTTGCGCGTACTGACCGCGCCGACGATGCCGCACATGGGGTTCGGTCCTGGCAATGAGTTGCCGCGATGCTAGGGCGCATGCGCTGGAATGAATGGTCGAAATGCACGGTGCCTTGCTGCAAATCGTCCATGGAGCATGAATCCCGAAATTCAACGACATATGTTCCGTCGAGTTTGGCGTAATCTTTCGCCTCATGGACCTCGACCCGACCGACCTGCGCCTGCTCGAGCTGCTGCAGGACGACGCCTCGCTCACCAACCAGGCGCTCGCCGCCCGCGCGGCCACGTCGCCCGCCACCGCGCTGCGCCGGGTGCGCCGCCTGCTGGACCAGGGCGTGATCGAGCGCCGGGTGGCGCTGCTGCAGCCGCACGCGCTGGGCGCGGGGCTGACGGCGCTGGTCGAGATCACGCTCGACCGCCAGGGGGCCGAGCACCTGGACGCCTTCGAGCAGCGCGCGGTGGCCGAGCGCGCGGTGCAGCAATGCTGGCGCGTCTCGCCCGGGCCCGATTTCGTGCTGGTGCTGCACGTGCCCGCGATGCCGGCCTACCAGGCGCTGGTGCAGCGCCTGTTCACACAAGACGCCAACGTGCGCAACGTGAAGGCCTACTTCAGCGTCAAGCGGGCCAAGTTCGACCCGCGGCTCGATCTGGCGGGGTTCAGGCCTTCAGCACCACCAGCCCCTTGAGGTACTCGCCTTCCGGAAAGCACAGCGTCTGGGGGTGGTCGGGGGCGGCGGCCAGGCGCTCGACGATGGCACCGTCCACGCCGGCGTCGTGCGCCGCGCCCGCCACGATCTTGTGGAACAGCTCGGGCCCGATGCCGCCCGAGCACGAGAAGGTGAACAGCAGCCCGCCCGGGGCCAGCAGCATCAGCGCCAGGCGGTTGATGTCCTTGTAGGCGCGCGCCGCGCGCTCGGCGTGCGCCACCGTGGGCGCGAACTTGGGCGGGTCGAGCACGATCGCGTCGAAGCGGCGCCCGGCCTGCAGGCTCTCGCGCAGGTAGCGGTTGACGTCGGCCTCCAGCACCTCGCTGCGCGCGGCGTCGTAGCCGTTGCGCGCCACGTGCGCCTGCACCCGCTGCAGGGCCGGCGCCGAGGAATCGACGGTGACCACATGCGCCGCGCCGCCGGCCAGCGCGGCCACCGTGAAGCCTCCCGTGTAGCCGTAGGCGTTGAGCACCCGGCCGCAGCCCAGGCGCCGCACCCAGCGCGAGAACAGGGCCCGGTTGTCGCGCTGGTCGAGGTAGAAGCCGGTCTTGTGGCCGCTGGCCACGTCCAGCGTCAGCTGCCAGTCGTGTTCGGTGATGGCGACCTCGGTCGGCCCGTCGCCACGCAGCCAGCCGGTCTGCGCCGGCAGGCCTTCGAGCGCCCGCACCCCGGCGTCGGAGCGCTCGTACAGCCGCGCCAGGCCCGTGGCCTGCAGCAGGCGATCGGCGATGAGCGGCTTGAAGCGCTCGGTGCCGGCGGTGCCGAACTGCGCGCACAGCGTGTCGCCGTAGCGGTCGACGACGAGCCCCGGCAGGCCGTCGGCCTCGCCGTGCACCAGGCGCGCGCCACTGCTGGCGATCGGCAGCCGCTGGCGCAGCGCCAGCGCGGCGCGGATGCGGCGCTCGAAGAACGCGGCGTCGATGCGCTCGGCCTCGTCGAAGCTCCAGGCGCGCAGGCGGATCATCGAGCTCGGGCTCCAGGCGCCCCAGGCCAGGAAGCGGCCGTCGGCAGCCTCGATGCGCACGGTCTCGCCGGGGTCGGCCCCGCCCCGGGCGATGCTGCCCTCGAAGACCCAGGGGTGGCGGCGCAGCAGGGACCGCTCCCGGCCCTCGCGCAGGCGGATGGACTTCATCGCGGCGATTGTCGCGGCGCGCGCCGGCCGCCCATGGCGCTCAGGTTGCTCAAGTCGCGCATGCCGCGCATGGCGCACAGGCCGGTCAGCCCGGTCAGGCCGGCCAGACCCACGCCAGCAGCAGCGCGAACACGCCGTACAGCGCGCTCACGGCCACCAGGGCCCGCGCGTCCACCGCCGGGCGGCGGAACAACGCCCACAGGTAGGCCACGGCCAGCGTGGTCAGCAGGCCCGCGGCCAGCAGCGGGGCGTCGAAGCGCCAGGGCGTGAACCCGATGCCCAGGGCGCTGGGAATGGTGGCCTGGATCATCATGGCCCCCGAGATGTTGGCCAGGGCCAGCCGCTCCTTGCCCTGGCGCACCCAGATCAGCGCGTTCATCGCCTCGGGCAGCTCGGTGGCCACCGGGCTCAGCAGCAGCGCCACCCGGTGCGGCGCCCAGCCCAGCGCCGCGCCGATGGCCTCGAGCTGTCCGACGAAGACCTGCGAGGCCGCCCCGATCACGGCCAGCGCCAGCACCGCCTGCAGCCCGGCCCAGGCCAGCGTGGGCTGCGCGGCGCCCGGGCGCAGGCGCAGCGGCTCCATCGACTCCTCCTCGGGCGCGGTGTCGCCCTCGCGAAGTTCGCGCCCCACCCAGGCCGCGTAGGCGGCCAGGAAGCCCAGACCCAGCCACGGCTTGAAGGCGAAGGTCACCAGGCCGAGCGCAACCTTGACCGCGAACACCGCGAGGAACGCGGCCTGGTCCCGGCCCAGGCGTACGTGGTCGACCCGCACCTGGCGCGTGGGCCGCCCCAGGCGGCGCCGGTTCAGCAGCAGCGCCAGCCCCACCACGGCGTAGGCCAGCGTGGCCAGCACGAGGGGGCCGCCCAGGGCGGCCCCCACGCCGATGTCCTTCTGCGCCGGGGTGGCGCCGAACACCACGGCGGTGAAGGTCACGGCGCTCTCGGGCAGCGCCGTGCCGAAGGCCGCCAGCACCGAGCCCACGGCCGTGGCGCCCAGCCCCTGGCGGCGGCCCACCCACTCGATGGCGTTGACGAAGAACTCGCAGGCCCCGTAGATGGCGCCGGCCGAGAGCAGGAACAGGACGAGGGTGAGCCCCATGCGATGAACGGGTTGTGCGGCGGGTTGGGGCCCGGCGGGGCGCGGCCGGGCCGGCCCGGCCGGCGGGACGCTAAGGCTTGCGCCGGGCCCGCGGGTGCGCCGCGTCGTAGGCGCGGGCCAGGTGCTGGAAGTCGAGCTGGGTGTACACCTGCGTCGTGCTGATGCTCGCGTGGCCCAGCAGCTCCTGCACGGCGCGCAGGTCGCCGCTGCTCTGCAACAGGTGGCTGGCGTAGCTGTGGCGCAGCATGTGCGGGTGCACGCGCGTGGGCAGGCCGGCCTGCCGGGCCTGCGCCTGCAGCCGGTTGCGCAGCTGGCGGGCGGTCAGCCGCGTGCCCCGCCGGCTGACGAACAGCGCCGGCTCGTCGCCCCGGGCCAGCGCCGGACGCTGTTGCAGCCAGGCCTGCAGGGCCTGCAGCGCGGCACGGCCCACCGGCACGCTGCGCCGCTTGCGGCCCTTGCCCAGCACATGCGCGGTGGCGTCGGTGATGTCGATCCAGCCGCGGCCCGCGGCCTCGGCCGCGGTGCTGGCCTGCAGGTCCAGCCCGGTGAGCTCGCCCACGCGCAGGCCGCTGCCGTACAGCAGCTCGGCGATGGCGTGGTCGCGCGCGGCCAGCGCCGGCGGGCTGTGCTGCGTCTCGTGCCCGGCCAGGGCCACCGCCTGCTCCACCGACAGGGCCTTGGGCAGCGGCCGGGGCGACTTCGGCGCGCGGATGCCTTCCACCGGGTTGGCCGCCACGGTGCCCTGCCGGCCCCACCAGCGGTACAGGCCGCGCCACGCCGCCAGCGCGATGGCGATGCTGCGGCCGGCCAGCCCGCGCCCGCGCAGCTGCGCCACCCAGCGGCGGATGTGGTGCGGCCGGGCCGCCGGCAGCGCCACGGCCTCGGCCGCGGCCGATTCCTGCAGGCGCTGCAGCGCCTGCCCGTACATCGCCAGGGTGCGCGGCGCCAGCCGGCGCTCGACCGCCAGGTGCTCGAGAAAGCGCTGCAGCTCGGCGTCGAGCTCGGCGCCGGGCGCGCCGTCC
>JAGWMW010000179.1 GCA_028871575.1 Burkholderiales bacterium
GGCGCGCCGCGGTGGCGCGCCCGCTCACGGCCGAGAGCCGCGGCGAGCAGTCCCGCGCCGGCCTGGGCGCGTGCACGCCGGCCGAATTCGAGCGCCTGCAGCAGCTCAACGCCGGGTACGCCGCCAAGTTCGGCTGGCCCTTCATCCTCGCGGTGCGCGGCCCGCGCGGGCTGGCGCTGACGCGCGCCGAGATCATCGCCGCCTTCGAGCGCCGCCTGGCCGGCCACCCCGACTTCGAGTTCGCCGAGGCGCTGCGCCAGGTCCACCGCATCGCCCAGCTGCGCCTGAACGACCGCTTCGGCGTCGTGCCCGAGCGCGGCGCCCGGGTCTGGGACTGGGCCGAGGCGCTGGCCGCGCACAGCGACCCGGGCTGCGCCGAAGCGGGCCAGCTCACCGTCACCTACGCCACCGCCGCCCACCAGGCCTGCGCCCGCGACCTGCAGGCCTGGATGCGCGAGTGCGGCTTCGACGAGGTCGGGCTCGACGCCGTGGGCAACGTCGTGGGCCTGTACCGCGGCAGCGACCCGGCCGCGCGCCGCCTGCTCACCGGCAGCCACTACGACACCGTGCGCAACGCCGGCCGGTACGACGGCCGGCTCGGCATCCTGGTGCCGATGGCCGCGGTGCGCGAGCTGCACCGCGCCGGCCGCCGCCTGCCCTTCGGCATCGAGGTGGTCGGCTTCGCCGAAGAAGAGGGCCAGCGCTACCGGGCCACCTTCCTGGGCTCGGGCGCGCTCACCGGCCACTTCGACCCGGCGTGGCTCGATCAGGTCGACGCCCAGGGCGTCACGATGCGCGAGGCGATGCAGGCCGCCGGCCTGCCCGGCACGATGGACGCGATCGCGGCCTGCCGGCGCGACCCGGCACGCTACCTCGGCTTCGTCGAGGTGCACATCGAGCAGGGGCCGGTGCTCGACGCGCTGGACCTGCCGCTGGGCATCGTCACCTCGATCAACGGCAGCCTGCGCTACCTGGGCGAGGTGCAGGGCCAGGCCAGCCACGCCGGCACCACGCCAATGGGCCAGCGCCGCGACGCCGCCTGCGCCGTGGCCGAGCTGGCGCTGTATGTCGAGCGGCGCGCCGCCGAGGTGCCCGACGTGGTGGGCACGGTGGGCATCCTCGAGGTGCCCGCGGGCTCGATCAACGTCGTGCCCGGCCGCTGCCGCTTCAGCCTCGACCTGCGCGCCACCACCGATGCCGCGCGCGACGCGCTGGGCGCCGACGTGCAGGCCGAGCTCGGGCGAATCGCCCGGCGCCGCGGCCTGCAGGCCACGCTCGAGCGCACGCTGGCCGCCGCCGCGGCGCCCAGCCACCCGGCCTGGCAGGCGCGCTGGGAGGCCGCGGTGGCGGCACTCGGCCTGCCCGTGCACCGCCTGCCCAGCGGGGCCGGCCACGACGCGATGAAGCTGCACGAGGTGATGCCGCAGGCCATGCTGTTCGTGCGCGGCGGCAACGCCGGCATCAGCCACAACCCGCTCGAGACGGTCACGGCCGACGACGCCGAGCTGGCCGTGGCGGCCTTCGCGCAGCTGCTCGAAGGGCTGGCCGCCGAATGACCGTCGACCGAATGACCGCCGACCGGAAGGCAGAAGCCGCGATCGACGCCTGGGTCGACGCCCACTTCGACGACGAGGTGCGCTTCCTGCAGGCGCTCGTGCGCGTGCCCACCGACACGCCCCCGGGCGACAACGCGCCGCACGCCGAGCGCACGGCCGAGCTGCTGGCCGGCCTGGGGCTGGCGGCCGAGCGCCACCCGGTGCCCGAGGCCCGGGTGCGGGCGCAGGGGATGCAGTCCATCACCAACCTCGTCGTGCGCCGGCACTACGGCGAAGGCGGGCCGACGATCGCGCTCAACGCCCACGGCGACGTGGTGCCGCCGGGCGAGGGCTGGACGCACGAGCCCTACGGCGGCGAGATCGTCGACGGCCGCCTCTACGGCCGCGCGGCGGCCGTCAGCAAGAGCGACTTCGCCACCTACACCTTTGCCCTGCGCGCGCTCGAGGCGGCGGCCCCGCCGCCACGCGGCCGCGTCGAGCTGCATTTCACCTACGACGAAGAGTTCGGCGGCGAGCTCGGCCCGGGCTGGCTGCTCTCGCAGGGCCTGACCCGGCCCGACCTGCTGATCGCCGCCGGCTTCAGCTACCAGGTGGTGACGGCGCACAACGGCTGCCTGCAGCTCGAGGTGACCCTGCACGGCCTGGCCTCGCACGCCGCCTACCCCGAGACCGGCATCGACGCGCTGCAGGCCGCCGCGCAGGTGCTGCAGGCGCTGTATGCCTACAACGAGGTGCTGCGCACGCGCCGCTCGGCCGTGCCCGGCATCACGCACCCGTACCTGAACGTGGGCCGCATCGAAGGCGGCAGCCACACCAACGTCGTGCCGGGCCGGGTGCAGCTCAAGCTCGACCGCCGCATGATCCCCGAGGAGGACAGCGCGGCCGTCGAGGCCGAGGTGCGGGCCCTCATCGCCAGCGCGGTGGCGCGATGCCCGGGCGTGCGCCTGGAGACCCGGCGCCTGCTGCTGGCCCAGGCGCTCAAGCCGCTGCCGGGCAACGCGCCGCTGGTGGCGGTGCTGCGCCGGCACGCCGAGGCGGTGTTCGGCGAGCCGATCCCCGAGTGCGGCAGCCCGCTCTACACCGATGTTCGGCTGTATGGCGAGCGGGGCGTGCCGGCGGTGATCTACGGCGCCGGCCCGCGCACGGTGCTGCAGAGCAACGCCAAGCGCGCTGACGAGCACCTGGTGCTGGACGACCTGCGACGGGCCACCCGGGTGGTGGCGCGCACGCTGCGCGAGCTGCTGGCCGGCCGCGAGCCGGGGGCCTGAGTCGCCCGGGGCCTGCGGGCCGTCCGGGACCGCGCCGGCGGCTCGGGCGCCGCGGCCCTCAGCGCAGGTCGTAGTTGTACTGGAACATCACCGCCGAGGCGCCCAGCACATCCAGGCTCACCGAGTGATGGCGGTCGAACTCCCAGCCCAGCGCGAGCACCGCGCCGGGCGAATAGCCGTTGCGGTTCAGCGGCACCTTGTTGGCGTAGCGGCCGCGGTAGCCGTACAGCAACCCGGCCGTGAGCTGGACGTAGAAGGGCGGCTTGTCGAGCAGGCCGCTCCAGCGCCGGCCGCCGTAGAGGTAGGTGCTGGGCTGGTCGAAGGAGTTGCGGAAGTAGGCGCCCCCCAGCAGCCAGCCCTGCGGGCGCTGCCACTCCACGCCCAGCGACCACACGGGCCGATGCTCGGGGTTGTATTGCCAGTGGTAGGTGTAGGGCGAGGCGTAGAAGCGCCAGTGGCCGGCGGACGCGGGCCCGGCCGGGGGTGCCGCATCCGCCGGTGGCCGCAGGCCCTCGGCAAGGCTGGGGGCCGCGGGGGCGAGCGTGGCGGCCAGGGCGGCCCAAGATAGGACAATGGCCCCGTAGGGCCGCCGAAGAGGGTGCTGCATGGATCGAATTGTCGCAGCGTCGACGCCGGCGCCCTGGCGCGCCTGGCGGCGAGCGGCCGCGTCGCTGCTGCTGGCCGCGGGACTGGCGCCGATGCTCTCGGGCTGCGCCTGGCTCGACGTCGAGCAGCGCGAGCTGGCCCTGCGGCCCACGCCTGGCCGGCCGGCCGCGTTCGCGCCCGGCGCGCCGGCCTGGCACACCGCGTTCCGCCCGGGCGACGAGCGCTGGACGGTGGCCGTGCCCGGCGCCGCCGCCGGCAGCCGGCGGCTGGCGCTGTGGTGGCTGCCCGCCCCCGACCCGCGGGCACCGGCGCTGCTGTACCTGCACGGCACCTTCCGCAACCTTTACCAGAACCTGCCCAAGATCGACGCGCTGCGCCAGGCCGGCTTTGCCATCGTCGCGGTCGACTACCGTGGCTGGGGCGACAGCGCGCCCATCGTGCCTTCCGAAGCCACCATCACCGCCGACGCCGCCGTCGCCTGGGCCGAGCTCGAGCGCCGACAGCCGGTGCCGCTGCTGCGCGTGATCTACGGCCACTCGATGGGCAGCGCGGTGGCGGTGCGGCTGGCCTCGGGCCTGCATCACGGCAGCGACTACGGCGCGCTGGTGCTGGAGTCGAGCTTCACCCGGCTGCCCGACGTGGCCGCGGCGGCGGGCTTCTGGGGCCGCGTCGCGGCGGGCCTGACGACGCTGGACTTCGACGCCGTCGACCGCATCAGCCAGGTCGATGCGCCGGTGCTGATGCTGCACGGCGATGCCGACCGAACGGTGCCGGTGGCGCTGGGGCGGCGCCTGCGCGATGCGGCCCGCCCCGGCGTGCGCTGGGTCGAGGTGCCCGGCGGCACGCACAGCGACCTGCAGACCGAGGCCCCGGCCCTGTACCAGCACACCTTCGTCCAGCTCATCCAGCGCCTGCGGGCCGCGGCCCAGGCGGCCTCGGCGGCCGGCTGAACGCCCGGCGCCTTCGCCCGGGCGCTTCCGGCCCGGCGGTGGCTTTCCGGCCCCCCTTCGTTCCGGTTCCTCCTCTGTGATCCTGCCCGCCATGCCCACCGAACCCGCGCCTCTCGACCCGACCCGCCAGATCGCCCTGCTGCGCCAGGCCAATGCCATCGCCCGCGACGCGCGTGCGCGCGGGCGCCACCCCTTCGGCGCGCTGCTGGTGGCGCCGGACGCCCAGACCGTGCTGCTCACGCAGGGCAACGTCGACGGCGTCAACCACGCCGAGGCCGTGCTGGCGCGCGTGGCCGCGCATCGCTACAGCCGCGAGCAGCTCTGGGCCTGCACCCTCGTCACCACCTTCGAGCCCTGCGCGATGTGCGCCGGCACGCAGTACTGGGCGCACATCGGCCGGCTGCTCTACGGCGCCAGCGAGCAGCGGCTGCGCGAGCTCACCGGCGACGACCCGGCCAACCCGACGCTGGACCTGCCCTGCCGCCGGGTCTTCGCGGCCGGCCGCAAGCCGGTGCAGGTGATCGGGCCCGTGCCCGAGCTCGACGCCGAGCTGGCCGAGCCGCACCTCGGCTTCTGGCACCCGGCCTCGTGAGCGGCTGGCGCGGGCAGCTCGACCTGCACTACCGCAGCGAGCCGCGTGCGGCCGGCCCGTGCACGCGCGCCCACGACCGCCACGAGGGACCGCTGCGCGTCCTGCAGCCGCTGTACCCCGAGGGCCCGGCCATCTGCCACCACGTGATCGTGCATCCGCCCGGCGGCGTGGTCGGCGGCGACGAGCTGCACATCGGCGCCCGGCTCGAGGCGGGCGCGCACGCCCTGCTGACCACGCCCGGGGCGACGCGCTTCTACCGCAGCACCGGCGCGCAGGCGCTGCAGCGCGTGCACCTGCGGCTGGATCGCGGCGCGCGGCTGGAGTGGCTGCCGCAGGAGACGCTGGCCTACAGCGGCTGCCAGGCCGAGAGCGTGCTCGTGGCCGAGCTCGCCCCGGGCGCCGAGATGATCGGCTGGGAGCTGCTCGTGCTGGGCCTGCCCGTGGCCGGCGCGCCCTTCGTGGCCGGGCGCTGGCGCCAGCACCTGGAGCTGCCCGGGCGCTGGCTCGAGCGCGCGCTGATCGATGCCGCCGACCGGGCCCTGCTCGATGCCCCCACCGGCTGGGCCGGGCGCCGCGTGCTCGGCACGGCCTGGTACGCCTGCGGCGAAGCGCCGTCCGCGGCGCGGCGCGAGGCGCTGCTCGACGCCGCGCGCAGCGCCCTGGCGGCCAGCCCGCTGCGCGCCACGGCCGGCGTGACCGCACCGCAGCCGGGCGTGCTGGTGGCGCGGCTGCTGGCACGCGAGCACGAGGCCGAGGCCGCGATGCAGCTGCTGGCCGCCGTGCGCGCGGCCTGGCGCGACGGCGCCTGGGGCCTGGCCGCCGAGCCGCCGCGCATCTGGCGCACCTGAGCCGCGCCGGAACGCGCGCCTGAACGCGCGCCACCACCCGCGCCGCCACCCGCGGCCGGGGCCCGAACCGGGGCCGGTAGGCCCGCTCGGTATCCTCGCGCCATGTACGCGCCGTACTTCGGGCTGAGCAAGGAGCCGTTCTCGATCGCGCCCGATCCGCGCTTCCTCTACATGAGCGAGCGCCACCGCGAGGCGCTGGCCCACCTGCTGTACGGGCTGGACGGCGGCGGTGGCTTCGTGCTGCTCACGGGCGAGATCGGCGCCGGCAAGACCACCGTCTGCCGCTGCTTCCTCGAGCAGGTGCCGGCGCATTGCGTGCTGGCCTACGTCTTCAACCCCAAGCTGAGCGCGATCGAGCTGCTGCAGACCGTGTGCGCCGAGTTCGGCATCGCCATGCCGGCCGAGGCCGGCAGCGTGAAGGCGCATGTGGACGCGCTCAACGCCTTCCTGCTCGCGGCCCATGCGCAGGGCCGGCAGGCGGTGCTCGTGATCGACGAGGCCCAGAGCCTGGACGCGGCCGTGCTCGAGCAGCTGCGCCTGCTGACCAACCTGGAGACGGCCGAGCGCAAGCTGCTGCAGATCGTGCTCGTGGGCCAGCCCGAGCTGCGCGAGCTGCTGGCGCGGCCCGAGCTCGAGCAGCTGGCGCAGCGCGTCATCGCGCGCTGCCACCTGGGCGCGCTGTCGGCGGCCGAGACGCCGCAGTACATCCGCCACCGGCTGGCGGTGGCCGGACCCGCGGCGGCGATGCCCTTCGACGAGGCGGCGCTGGCCGGCATCCACGCCCTCACCGGCGGCGTGCCGCGGCGCATCAACCTGCTGGCCGACCGCGCGCTGCTGGGGGCCTACGCCCAGGGCCGGGCGCGGGTGGACCGGGCGACGGTGCGGCAGGCCGCGCGCGAAGTGTTCGACGGCACGCCCGCGGGCC
>JAGWMW010000180.1 GCA_028871575.1 Burkholderiales bacterium
GGCTCCGCCTGCGGTGGCCGGCGCGGCGCCCAGCCGCGCGCGCCAGCCGCGGCGCCACGAAGCCGGCAGCAGCGACCACAGCGCGTAGACGGCGCAGGCGGCCACGATGAGGGTGGTGAGCAGCAGTTGCCAGAGCATGGGTTCAGCCTCCGAGCCAGAGCGCAATGCGGTAGGTCGCGAACGAAGCGGCATAGGCCAGCGCGAACATGTAGGCGGCCATCAGCAGCGGGTAGCGCCAGGAATTGGTCTCGCGCCTGACCACCGCCAGCGTGGACAGGCATTGCGGTGCGAACACGTACCAGGCCAGCAGCGAGTAGGCCGTGGCCAGCGACCAGCCATGCGCGATCACCGGCGACAGGCTCTCGGCCACCGTGGCGCCGGCGGCCGACAGGGAGTAGACGGTGCCCAGCGCGCCCACCGCCACCTCGCGCGCCGCCAGGCCCGGCACCAGGGCGATCGAGATCTGCCAGTTGAAGCCGATCGGCGCGAACACGTGCTGCAGGCCCTGGCCGATGAGGCCGGCCAGGCTGTACTGGATGGCCGGGCCCGTGGCGCCGGGCGGCGGGCCAGGCCAGGTGGAGAGGAACCACAGCACCACCATGAGCGAGAAGATGATGGTGCCCACACGGCTCACGAAGATGCGCGTGCGCTCGGCCAGGCCCAGCGCCACCCCGGACAGGCTGGGCCAGCGGTAGGGCGGCAGCTCGAGCATCAGCGGGTGGTAGCGGCTCTTCAGCCAGGTGCGCTTGAAGACCCAGGCCACCGCCATCGCCGAGCCCACGCCGGCCACGTACAGGCCGAACAGCGTGAGCCCGCGCAGGTCGAACGGGCCCAGGCGCCGGGCGGGGATGAAGGCCCCGATGATCAGCGCGTACACCGGCAGCCGCGCCGAGCACGTCATCAGCGGGGCCAGCATGATGGTGGCCAGCCGGTCGCGCCAGTTGGCGATCGTGCGCGTGGCCATGATGCCGGGGATGGCGCAGGCAAAGCTCGACAGTAGCGGGATGAAGGCCCGCCCCGACAGCCCCACCCGGCCCATCAGGTTGTCCAGCAGGAAGGCGGCACGCGGCAGGTAGCCCGAGTCTTCCAGCACCAGGATGAAGGCGAACAGGATCAGGATCTGCGGCAGGAACACCAGCACGCCGCCGGCCCCGGCCACCACGCCGTCGACGAGCAGGCTGCGCAGCGGCCCAGGCGCCATGTGCGCGACCAGCGCGTCGCCGACCGCGCCCATGCCGTCGCGGATCAGGTTCATCGGCAGGTTGGCCCACGAGAACACGGCCTGGAACATCAGGAACAGCAGCGCCGCCAGCAGCGCCAGGCCCCACACCGGGTGCATCACCACCGCGTCCAGCCGGTGCTGCAGCCGCGCCCGCGGCGCCGCCGCCGGGGCCACCGCCTGCAGGATGCGGCGCACCTCTCGCGCCAGGGCCGCGGCATCGGCCGGCACCGCGGTGCCGGCCGGGGCGGCCAGGGGCTGCGCCAGGTGGCGCTGCAGCGCCTCGCGCAGGCCGGCATGGCCGTCGCCGCGCACCGCCACCGTCTCGACCACCGGGCAGCCGACCTCGGCGGCGAGCCGGGCCACGTCGATCGACAGGCCCTGCGCGCGGGCCGCGTCGGCCATGTTCAGCGCCACCAGCATCGGCCGGCCCAGGCCGCGCAGCTCGAGCAGCAGGCGCAGGCCCAGGCGCAGGTTGGTCGCGTCGAGCACGGCCACGAGGAGGTCGGGCTCGGCCTCGCCGGCGCGCCGGCCCTGCAGCACGTCGAGCGTGATCTGCTCGTCGGGCGTGGCCGGCTGCAGGCTGTAGGTGCCGGGCAGGTCGACCACGGCCACGCTGCGCCCGCCCTCGAGCCGGGCGACACCCAGCTTGCGCTCGACCGTGACGCCGGCGTAGTTGGCCACCTTCTGGCGCGCGCCGGTCAGGCGGTTGAACAGCGCCGTCTTGCCGCAGTTCGGGTTGCCGACCAGGGCCACCGTGCAGGCGTGCAGCGCCAGCTCAGCCATGGGCCGGCCCCTGCAGCGCGACGACCTCGACGCAGCGCGCCTCGATCAACCGCAGCCCGAACAGCGTCTCGCCGATCTGCACCGCCAGCGGCTCGCGGCCGCCCGGCCCGCGGCGCAGCAGCCGCACCGGCTCGTCGGCCACGAAGCCGATCTCGGCCAGGCGCTGCAGCAGCGCGGCATCGGTGCCCGGCACGTCGTGGCGCAGGCCGGCGACGATGGCATGGCCGCCATCGGGCAGGTCGGGCAGGCTGACGGTGGGCTGGCGGTTCATCGGGGGGATCTGGGCGGCAGTCAGCCCAGGCCCCGCAGTGTATGAGCAATGCGAATCGTTCGCAATTGAGGCGATCGCCGGGCTGCGGCAGGTGAGGGCGGGCCGTGGTGCCGGGGCCGCGACGCTGCGCCTGGCGACGCAAGCCGAAAGGGCCGCACGGCGCCCCCCGTAAACTCGCGCCGTCCCCGATGAGTCCGCACCGACGCCCTTGCCGAGCCCCCGCGCGCCCATGCTCACCTTCCAGCAGATCATCCTCGAGCTCCAGGCCTACTGGAGCGCCCAGGGCTGCGCCTTGCTCCAGCCCTACGACATGGAAGTGGGCGCCGGCACCAGCCACACCGCGACCTTCCTGCGCGCGATCGGGCCCGAGCCCTGGAAGGCGGCCTACGTGCAGCCCAGCCGTCGGCCCAAGGACGGCCGCTACGGCCAGAACCCGAACCGGTTGCAGCACTACTACCAGTACCAGGTGGTGCTGAAGCCGGCGCCGGCCGACATTCTCGAGCTCTACCTGGGCAGCCTGGCCGCGCTCGGCTTCGACCTGCGGCGCGACGACGTGCGCTTCGTCGAGGACGATTGGGAGAACCCCACGCTGGGCTGCTGGGGCCTGGGCTGGGAGGTCTGGCTCAACGGCATGGAGGTGACGCAGTTCACCTATTTCCAGCAGGTGGGCGGCATCGACTGCCGGCCCATCACTGGCGAGATCACCTACGGCCTGGAGCGGCTGGCGATGTACCTGCAGGGCGTGGACAACGTCTACGACCTGCGCTGGACCGAGACCCTGAGCTACGGCGACGTCTACCACCAGAACGAGGTGGAGCAGAGCGCCTACAACTTCGAGCACAGCGACGTCGAGTTCCTGCTGCAGGCCTTCGACGCGCACGAGCGCCAGAGCCGGCACCTGATGGCTCAGCAGCTGGCGCTGCCCGCCTACGAGCAGCTGCTCAAGGCCGGCCACAGCTTCAACCTGCTCGACGCCCGGGGCGCGATCAGCGTCACCGAGCGTGCAGCCGTCATCGGTCGCATCCGCAACCTGGCGCGCGCGGTGGCGCAGAGCTACCTCGACAGCCGGGCGCGGCTGGGCTTTCCGATGGCGCCGCGCGCCTGGGCCGACGAGGTGGCGGCGCAACGGGCGAAGAAGGCGGCCTGAGGATGGCGCCGCTGCTGGTCGAACTGCGGGTCGAGGAACTGCCGCCGAAGTCGCTGCGCAAGCTGGGCGAGGCCTTCGCCTCGCTGCTCGGCGCCAGCCTGAAGTCGCAGGGCCTGGCGCCGCCGGGCGCCGCCGTCACCGCCTACGCCTCGCCGCGGCGGCTGGCGGTGCTCGTGGCCGAGGTGGCGGACCGGGCGGCGGACAAGACCGTGCGCCACAAGCTCATGCCCTCGTCCGTGGCGCTGGATGCCGGCGGCCGGCCGACGCCCGCCCTGCTGAAGAAGCTGGCTGCCCTGGGCGTGGAGGCCGGCGCCGATGCCCTGGGCCTGCCGGGGCTGGAGCGGGCCCCGGACGGCAAGGCCGAGGCCCTGTTCCTGAACTCGAATCAGGCCGGCGCGTCGCTGGCCGAGGGCCTGCAGCAGGCCCTGCACGAGGCCATCGCCAGGCTCCCCATTCCCAAGGTCATGAGCTACCAGCTGGCCGACGGCTGGACCAGCGTGCAGTTCGTGCGCCCGGCGCATGGCCTGGTGGCCCTGCACGGCGAGCAGGTCGTGCCGGTCGGCGCGCTGGGCCTGCAGGCCGGCCGCGTGACGCAGGGGCATCGCTTCGAAGCCAGCCAGCCGCAGATCACGCTGCGCAGCGCCGCCGGCTACGCCGAGCAGTTGCGCGACGAAGGCGCCGTGATCGCCGGCTTCGCCGAGCGCCGCGACGAGCTCGTGCGCCAGCTCCAGGCCGCCGCGCAGCAGCAGGGCCTGCGTGCGATCGACGACGAGGCCCTGCTCGACGAAGTCACGGCCCTGGTCGAGCGCCCCAACGTGCTGCGCTGCCGCTTCGAGCCCGAGTTCCTGGCCGTGCCGCCCGAGTGCCTGATCCTCACGATGAAGGCGAACCAGAAGTACTTCCCGCTGCTCGACGCCCAGGGCCGGCTGACCGAGCAGTTCCTGGTCGTCAGCAACATCCGTCCGGCCGATCCCTCGCGCGTGATCCAGGGCAACGAGCGCGTGGTGCGGCCGCGCCTGGCCGACGCCAAGTTCTTTTACGACCAGGACCGCCGCAAGACGCTCGCCTCGCGCGTGCCGCTGCTGGACAAGGTGGTCTACCACGGCCGGCTGGGCAGCCAGGGCGAGCGCGTGCAGCGCGTGCGCCGGATCGCCGGCGTCATCGGTCAGCGGCTTGGCGGCCCGGCCCTGGCGGCGCAGGCCGACCGCGCCGCGCTGCTGGCCAAGGCCGACCTGCTGACCGACATGGTGGGCGAGTTTCCCGAGCTGCAGGGCGTGATGGGCGGCTATTACGCGCGCCACGACGGCGAGCCCGAGGCGGTGGCGCTGGCCATCGAGGACCACTACCGGCCGCGCTTTGCCGGCGACGCGCTGCCGCGCGGCGAGGCGGGCCGGGTGCTGGCGCTGGCCGACAAGCTGGAGACCCTGGTCGGCCTGTTCGGCATCGGCCAGGCGCCCACCGGCGACAAGGACCCCTTCGCGCTGCGGCGCCATGCGCTGGGCGTGATCCGCATCCTGGTCGAGGGCGCGCTGCCGCTGGCCCTGCCGGTGCTGCTCGACGACGCGGCCCGGGCCTACGCGCCGGGGGCGATCGAGCCGCCCGGCACCGCGCTGCTGGACTTCGTGTTCGACCGCTACACCGGTGCCCTGCGCGAGCAGGGCTACCGCGCGGCCGAGGTCGAGGCCGTGCTCGGCCTGCGGCCGGCGCGGCTGGACCAGGTGCCGCCGCGCCTGGCGGCGGTGCGCGCCTTCGCGGCCCTGCCCGAGGCGCCGGCGCTGGCCTCGGCCAACAAGCGGGTGGGCAACCTGCTGCGCAAGGGGCCAGGCGGCGCCGACGCGGCCGCGGCCGTCGACCCCGCCCTGCTGCGCGAGGACGCCGAGCGCGCGCTCGCGGCGGCGCTGGCGCACACTGCCCCGCGGGCCGACGCGGCCTTCGAGGCCGGCGACTACACCGCCTCGCTGCAGGCACTGGCGGCGCTGAAGGGCCCGGTCGACGGCTTCTTCGACGGCGTGATGGTCCTGGCCGACGACCCGGCGTTGCGCGCCAACCGGCTCGCCCTGCTGGGCCGGTTGCACGCGACGATGAACCGCGTGGCCGACCTCTCGCGCCTGGCCGCCTGACGGCCCGGCCGGCCCGACCCGCTCGAAAGGCCCCCGCGATGCACACCCCCAAGCTCGTCATCCTGGGCCGCGACGGCATCCTCAACGAGTTCCGCGACAGCCATGTCGCCACGCCCGAGGAATGGGTGCCGATCCCCGGCGCGCTCGAGGCGGTGGCGCGCATCAACCACGCCGGCTGGCACGTGGTGCTGGCCACCAACCAGGCCGGCATCGGGCGCGGCATGATCGACATGTCGGCCGTCAACGCCGTGCACGCCCACATGAACCAGTGCCTGCTGGCGCAGGGCGGCCGCATCGACGCGGTGTTCTTCTGCCCTCACACGCCCGAGGAGGGCTGCGACTGCCGCAAGCCCCGGCCGGGGATGATGCTGGACATCGGCCGCCGCTATGGAGTCGACCTGGCCCAGGTGCCGATGGTGGCCGACACGCTGCGCGACCTGCTGGCGGCGCAGTCGGCCGGCTGCGAGCCGCACCTGGTGCTGACGGGCCGCGCCGCTGCGCTGGGCGACGACGAGTTGCAGCAGATGCTGGCCCAGGTGCCGCGCACCCAGGTGCACGCGAACCTGGATGCCTTTGCCGGCTTCCTGCTCGAGCGCGACCACCGGCCCGACTCGGGCCCCGGGGAGCTGGCCTGATGCGCCTGCTCTGGGCGCTGCGCTCGGCGCTGTTCGTGCTGTGGATGGCCGCCACCGTGGTGCCCTGGGCGCTGATGATGCTGGTGCTGTCGCTGTTCGTGCGCGGGACGCGCCTGTACTGGCCCACCATGGTGTGGCTGCGCATGGCGGTCTGGGGGGCGAAGGCGATCTGCGGCGTGCGCTACCGCGTCCACGGCCTGTCGAACCTGCCCACCGCGGCGCAGGCGCGCTCGGCCGTCGTGCTGGCCGCCAAGCACCAGAGCACCTGGGAGACCTTCGCCTTCCCGACCCTGATGCCGCACCCGCTGGCCTACGTGTTCAAGCGCGAGCTGCTCTACATCCCCTTCTTCGGCTGGGCCATGGGCCGGCTGGACATGATCCACATCGACCGCAGCAAGCGCGCCGAGGCCTGGGCCAAGGTCGCCGCGCAGGGCCGCCGGCTGGCGGCCGAGGGCATCTGGGTGATCATGGTCCCCGAGGGCACGCGCACGCCGCGCGGCCGCCAGGGCACCTACACGAGCGGCGCCTCGCGGCTGGCCATCGAGAGC
>JAGWMW010000181.1 GCA_028871575.1 Burkholderiales bacterium
CACGTGACCGAGTTCATCACCGACTACCTGCGCATGATGGTCTCGGGCAACCTGAACGCGCACGAGATCGAGAGCCTGATGGACAGCGAGATCGACACCCACCATGCCGAGGAGCATGCGGCGGTGGCCGCGATCGCGCGCCTGGCCGGCGGCCTGCCGGCCTTCGGCATCGTGGCCGCGGTGCTGGGCGTGGTCAACACGATGGGCTCGGTGGGCCAGCCGCCGGCGGTGCTGGGCGGCATGATCGGCTCGGCCCTGGTCGGCACCTTCCTGGGCATCCTGCTGGCCTACGGCTTCGTCGAGCCCCTGGGCGGCCTGCTCGAGCAGAAGGTCGAGGACGCCGGCAAGGAGCTGCAGTGCATCAAGACCACGCTGCTGGCCAGCATGCAGGGCTATGCGCCGCAGGTGGCGATCGAGTTCGGCCGCAAGGTGCTGTACAGCGGCGACCGCCCCAGCTTCACCGAGCTCGAAGGCCACGTGAAGGGGAAGAAGTGACCCCCCCCCGGAGCGCCTGCGGCGCTCCCCCCCAGGGGGGCAACGCCAGCGGCCCGGCGAAGCCGGTTCCGCGGCGTTCGCTGGACGGCGGCCGGGCTGCGCCGGCCAGGGAGGGATGACGCATGGCGGGGGACGCGAAGAAGCTGCAGCCGATCATCATCAAGCGCGTCAAGAAGGGCGGCCATGCCGCCCATGGCGGCGCGTGGAAGATCGCCTACGCCGACTTCGTCACGGCCATGATGGCCTTCTTCCTGCTGATGTGGCTGCTGGGCTCGACCACCGAGGGCGACAAGAAGGGCATCGCCGACTACTTCAGCGCCCCGCTGAAGGTGGCGATGCTGGGCGGCTCGGGCTCGGGCGACTCGTCCTCCGTGATCCGCGGCGGCGGGCAGGACCTCACCCGCACCACCGGCCAGGTCAAGCGCGGCGACGTGCAGGCCCGGCGCGACACGATCAACCTGCACCAGCTCAAGGCCGAGCAGATCCGCGCCGAGGTGGCGCGGCTGCAGAACCTGAAGGGGCAGGTGCAGGCGCGCATCGACGCCAACCCCAGGCTCGCCGGCGTGCGCCAGCAGCTGCGCCTGGAGATGACGCCCGACGGCCTGCGCATCCAGATCCTGGATGCCGACGGCAAGCCGATGTTCGCCAGCGGCAGTGCCGTGGTCGAGCCGGCGATGCGCGAGATGCTGCGCGACATCGGCGGCGTGCTGGCCACCGTGCCCAACCGCCTGACGCTGGAGGGCCACACCGACTCGATGCCCTACCCGGGCAACGACCGCGGCTACAGCAACTGGGAGCTCAGCGCCGACCGGGCCAACGCCTCGCGCCGCGAGCTGCTGGCCGGCGGCCTGCCCGACGACCAGGTGCTGCGCGTGCAGGGCCTGGCCGCGGCCAACCCCTTCGACCCGCGCGACCCGGCCGCGCCGGCCAACCGCCGCATCAGCATCGTGGTGATGACGCACGAGGCCGAGGCGCGCGTCTTCAGCGCCACCCCCGAGCCGGCGGGCGCGCAAGCCCCCGAGCTCGCCGCAGCGCCTTCCATCGTGCCGCCGCGGCCCGAGCTCGTGCCCCAGGCCGGCTCAAGTCCGGAGCCCGCGCACCGATAAACCGGCACACCCTGCAAGCCCGCCCATGACCACCCCTGCCGAGCTCAAGTTCCTCATCGTCGACGACTTCTCGACCATGCGCCGCATCGTGCGCGGCCTGCTCAAGGAGATGGGCTGCAACAACGCCGACGAGGCCGAGGACGGCGCCGTCGCGCTGTCGATGATGAAGCACACGAAGTACGACTTCGTGGTCTCCGACATCAACATGCCCAACATGAACGGCTTCGAGCTGCTGAAGGCGGTCAAGGCCGACGAACAGCTGCGCACGATCCCCGTGCTGATGGTCACGGCCGAGGCGCGCAAGGAAGACATCGTGCTGGCGGCGCAGAGCGGGGCGGCCGGCTACATCGTCAAGCCGTTCACCAAGGCCACCCTCGAAGAGAAGGTGCAGAAGATCCTGCAGAAGCTCGCCGCCACGGCCTGAGCTGCGACCCCACCCGCCCCGCCATGACGATGGACGACATCACCCTGCTGCGCCCGAACGAGGCGCTTTCGGTCTCGCCCGAGGTGTTCCAGCAGATCGGCTCGATCACGCGGCTGCTGCACGACACGCTCGAGCAGCTGGGCGTGATGCCGCGGCTGCGCGTGGCCACCGATGGCCTGCCCGACGCGCGCAGCCGCCTCAACTACATCGCCAACAAGACCGCCGAGGCCGCCAACAAGGTGCTGAACTCGGTCGACCAGGCCAAGGCCGACCACGCCGCGATCAGCCGGGCCACGCGCGAGATGGCGCAGCGCCTGGTGGCCGACCCGGTCAAGGCCGTGGCCAGCGGTGCGGTGCTGAACTTCGTGGAGGACGTCGAGCAGCGCACGGCGCTGATCGACGGCCACCTCACCGACATCATGATGGCGCAGGACTTCCACGACCTCACCGGCCAGGTGGTGGCCAAGGTGGTGAGCCTGGCCAACGAGCTCGAGGACAGCCTGGTCAAGCTGCTGGTCTCGGTGGCGCCGGCCGAGCAGCTCGGCAAGGGCGAGACCCACAAGCTCAACGGCCCGGTCGTGGATGCCGCCGGCCGCACCGACGTCGTCAGCAACCAGGGCGAGGTCGACGACCTGCTGGCCAGCCTGGGGTTCTAGAGCCCCCCAGCTCGCTACGCTCGCCGCCCCCCGAGGGGGCGCGTTCCGGCCCGGGGGACCCGGATCCGGAACCTGAGCCCCCCAGCTCGCTGCGCTTGCGGCCGCTGAACACGGACGGCTTTACCCCGCTTATCGCCCTCAAGTCCGCCCCCTGCGGCGGCACCATGGCAAGGCTTGCCCGACAAGCCTTCTGCAACCCCTTCGAGGCCCGCCCGGCGCCTCGGGAGCCATGGCCGATACCGCCCAAGACCGCAAGCTGCCCGCCACCCAGCGCAAGATCGACAAGGCGCGGGAAGAAGGGCAGGTGGCACGGTCGCGCGACCTCGGCCACTTCGGCGCCGTCACCGCGGTGGTGGCGATGGTCGGCGCGCTGGCGCCGCAGATCACGCAGTGGCTGGTGCAGGGCCTCGGCCGCGGGCTGCGCTTCGACCACCATCTGCTCGCCCACCCCGGCGCGATGGGCCAGCGCCTGGGCGAGCTGGCCCTGCAGATGCTGGCCGTGCTGCTGCCGCTGTTCGCGGTGATGGTGGCGGTGGCGCTGGCGGGCAGCCTGCTGTGCGGGGGCTGGAACTTCTCGCTCGCCGCGGTCGCACCCAAGCTGGGCAAGCTCGACCCGCTGGCCGGCCTGCCGCGCCTGTTCTCGGGCCAGCAGCTGGTGCAGACCCTGAAGGCCTGCCTGCTGGCGCTGCTGCTGGCCGGCGTGGGCGGCCTGTACCTGGCGCAGCACTGGTGGGGCCATGCCGAGCTGCTGGCCATGCCGCTGCCGCAGGCGCTGGCCGCCAGCGCCCACCTGGTGCAGGGCGGGCTGCTGCTGCTGTGCGGCGTGCTGGCCGCCTTCGCGCTGGTGGACGTGCCGCTGCAGCGCCACCTGCTGCAGCGCCGGCTGCGCATGTCGCTGCAGGAGGTGAAGAAGGAGATGAAGGAGGTCGAGGGCAACACCCAGGTCAAGGCCAAGATCCGGCTGCGCATGCGCGAGATGGCCAACCGCCGGATGCTCGCCGCGGTGCCGCGCGCCGACCTCGTGGTGATGAACCCGACCCACTACGCGGTGGCGCTGAAGTACGAGTCGCAGGCGATGGCCGCGCCGCGCGTGGTGGCCAAGGGCGCCGACCTGCTGGCGATGAAGATCCGCGACCTGGCGCGCGACGCCCGGGTGCCGGTGCTGCAGTCGCCGGCGCTGGCGCGGGCGCTGTACGCCCACACCGAGGTCGACCAGGAGATCCCGGCGCGCCTGTTCAGCGCCGTGGCCCAGGTGCTGGCCTGGGTGTACCAGCTGCGCGACGCCATGGCCGCCGGCCGCTCGCTCGTCGCCGACGCGCCCGTGCCCGAGGTGCCGGCCGACCTCGACCCGCTGCAGGCCCGCCCCGCGGCTGACGCCGGGGCCGCGCCGTGAACGCGCTGCTGCAGGCGCTGAACGGCTTCTTCGGCCGCGGCGGCCCGGCCGGCGCGCCGGGCGCGGCGGCCAAGGCCCTGGTGCTGCCGGGCTTCGTCGTCATGATGCTGGCGATGATGGTGCTGCCGCTGCCGAGCTTCGTGCTCGACCTGCTGTTCACCTTCAACATCGCGCTGGCGCTGACGGTGATGATGGTGGCCTCGCAGATGGTGCGGCCGCTGGACTTCGCCTCGCTGCCCACGGTGCTGCTGGTGACGACGCTGCTGCGCCTGAGCCTGAACGTGGCCAGCACCCGCGTGGTGCTGATGAAAGGCCACACCGGCCCCGGCGCCGCCGGCCGCGTGATCGAGGCCTTCGGCCACTTCCTGATCGGCGGCAACTTCGCCGTCGGGCTGATCGTGTTCGCGATCCTGGTGGTGATCAACTTCGTCGTCGTGACCAAGGGCGCCGAGCGCATCGCCGAGGTCGGGGCCCGCTTCGCGCTGGACGCGATGCCGGGCAAGCAGATGGCCATCGACGCCGACCTCAACGCCGGCCTCATCGACGAGAAGGTCGCGCGCCAGCGCCGCGCCGAGGTGGCCGAGGAGGCCGACTTCTTCGGCAGCATGGACGGCGCCAGCAAGTTCGTGCGCGGCGACGCGATGGCGGGCCTGCTGATCCTGTTCATCTCCACCGTGGGCGGCTTCGTGATCGGCATGACGATGCACGGCATGGACGCCGGCGCCGCGGCCACCTCGTACGTGACGCTGGCCGTGGGCGACGCGCTGGTGGCGCAGATCCCGGCGCTGCTGATCTCGGTGGCGGCGGCGATGGTCGTCTCGCGCGTGGGCAAGGAGCAGGACATCGGCAGCCAGATCCGGGGCCAGCTCTTCGACTCGCCGCAGGCGCTGGCCATCGCGGCCGCCGTGGTGGGCCTGCTGGGGCTGGTGCCGGGCATGCCGCACCTGGTGTTCCTGATCGTGGCCGGCGGCCTGGGCCTGCTGGCGGCGCAGCTGCTGCGCCAGCGCCGCCGCGCCGAGCAGGCCTCGGAGCGCAGCGTCGGCGCCGAGGTGCAGCCGGCCAACGCCGAGGCGAGCTGGGACGACCTGACGCCGGTGGACACGCTGGGCCTGGAGGTGGGCTACCGGCTGATCGCGCTGGTGGACAAGGCGCGTGCGCCGGCCGGCGGCGACCTGCTCACGCGCATCAAGGGCGTGCGCAAGAAGTTCGCGCAGGACGTGGGCTTCCTGCCGCCGCCGGTGCACATCCGCGACAACCTGGTCGAGCTCAAGCCGGCCATGTACCGCGTGCTGCTGCGCGGCGCGGTGGTGGGCGAGGGCGAGGCCGTGCCGGGCCAGCTGCTGGCCATCAACCCGGGCGGCGCCAAGCAGCAGCTGCCGGGCACGCGCACGCAGGACCCGGCCTTCGGCCTGCCCGCGGTGTGGATCGAGGAGCGCCACAAGGAGATGGCCCAAATGGCCGGATTTACGGTCGTTGATTGCGCGACCGTCGTGGCCACCCACCTTTCACACTTGATGCAGGTGAACGCGGCGCGCCTGCTGGGCCGGGTGGAGACCCAGGCGCTCGTCGAGCATGTCACCAAGCTCGCCCCCAAACTGATCGAGGACGTGGTGCCCAAGATGGTCGGAATCGCCACCCTGCAGCGCGTGCTGCAGCTGCTGCTGGAGGAGGGGGTGCACATCCGCGACATGCGCTCCATCGTCGAGTGCCTGGCCGAGCACGCGAGCACCGTCACCGACCCCGGCGAGCTGGCGCGCAAGATCCGCGTCCACCTCGCGCCGGCCATCGTGCAGCAGATCTACGGCGCGGTGAAGGAGCTGCCCGTGATCGCGCTGGCGCCCGAGCTCGAGCGCCTGGTCACGCAGGCCCTGACCAGCCCGCACGGCGCGGCGCTCGACCCCGGCGTGGCCGACACCCTCACGCGCAGCGCCGGCGACACCGCGCGCCGGCAGGAAGAGCTGGGCCATCCGGCCTGCCTGCTGGTGCCCGACCCGATCCGCGCCCCGATGGCCCGGCTGCTGCGCCGCGCCGCGCCGCGGCTGAAGGTGCTGGGCCACAGCGAGATTCCTGAAACCCATTCGATCCGCATCGGCTCGATCATCGGAGGTACCGCATGAACGTCAAGCGCTTCACGGCCCGCACTTCACGCGATGCCCTGGCCCTGGTGCGCCAGGCCTTCGGCGACGACGCCGTGGTCATGTCCACCCGGCCCTGCGCCGAGGGCGTGGAGATGCTGGCCATGGCGCCCGAGAGCGTGGACCAGCTCGAGCGCGTGGGCCACGCGGCCGCCGCCGAGGCCCGGCCCGCAGCGGCCGCGGCTGCGGCTGCGGCCCCGGCCCCGGTCGTTTCCTCTCGGGCCCCGGTGCCGCGCGCGCTGCGCCCGCCGCCGCCCCGCGCCGCCGAGCGGCAGGAGCCGCGCCGGGACGACGCCAGCGTCCGCGAAGACGTCGAGGCGCTGCAGATGAGCACGCTGTCGTTCCAGGACTACGTGCGCGAACGCATGCTCAGGCGCCGCGCCGCCGAGGCCGCCGAGGCTGCCGCCTCGGCCGCGGCCGCCGCCCTCGCGGACGACGCCGCGCGGTCCGCGGCCGCCCCGGCCGAGGCGGCCC
>JAGWMW010000182.1 GCA_028871575.1 Burkholderiales bacterium
CCGGCCGGCGTCACGCGCCAGGCCAGCCGCGGCGGCGCCGGCAGCAGGGCCGGCCAGCCCGCCAGCGTGAGGCCCACGCCGCGCCCGGCGTGCGGCGCCAGGCGCGCCGACGCCAGCAGCTCGGCCGCCAGCACATGGTTGAGCAGGAGGGTCAGGCGCTCGGCCAGGGCCGGCTCGAGCAGGGCCTGCAGACTGTGAAGCATTGCGCGATTGTAGGCAGCCCACCCCATGTTCGCGGCCCGGCCGGCGCGGCGGCCGCCCTGGCCTCATCGGCCACAATCCCGCGGCTTCCAAACCCGATCCAGCGCCTTCCATGCCCCCCACCGTCCTGCTCACCGGCGCCACGGGCTACATCGCCTCGCACACCTGGCTGGCGCTGCAGGCCGCGGGCTTTGGCGTCGTCGGCGTCGACGACTTCTCCAACAGCTCGCCGGTGGTGCTGGAACGCCTGCGCGAGCTCTCGGGCGCCCCCCCCGTGTTCGAGCGCGCGAACGTGTGCGACGCGGCGGCGGTGGCCTCGATCTTCCAGCGCCACCGCATCGACGCCACCGTGCACTTCGCGGCCTTCAAGGCGGTGGGCGAGTCGACGCAGCAGCCGCTGGCCTACTACGCCAACAACCTGGGCGGGCTGCTGACGGTGGCCGCGGCGATGCGGCGGCACGGCGTGGGACGCTTCGTCTTCAGCTCCAGCGCCACCGTCTATGGCCGGCCCGAGCGGCTGCCGCTGCGCGAGGACGCGCCGCTGTCGGCCACCAACCCCTACGGCCAGACCAAGCTCATGGGCGAGCAGATCCTGCGCGACCTGGATGCCGCCCCCGCCCCGACCGGGGACGGCGGGGCCCCCGGCCCGGCCTGGCAGACCGCCTGCCTGCGCTACTTCAACCCCGTGGGCGCGCACGCCAGCGGCCGCATCGGCGAAGACCCGCGCGGCGTGCCCAACAACCTGATGCCCTACGTGGCCCAGGTCGCGGTGGGCCGGCGCGAGCGGCTCTCGATCTGGGGCAACGACTACCCCACGCCCGACGGCACCGGCGTGCGCGACTACATCCACGTCGTCGATCTCGCGGCCGGGCATGCCGCCGCGCTGCGCCGGCTGTTCGAGCACCCGGGCTCGTTCACCGTCAACCTCGGCACCGGCCGCGGCCACAGCGTGCTCGAGGTCGTGGCCGCCTACGCCGCAGCCAGCGGGCGCGAGATCCCCTGCGCGGTGATGCCGCGCCGGCCCGGCGACGTCGCCGCCTGCTACGCCGACCCGACGCTGGCGCGCCAGTTGCTGGGCTGGCAGGCCGAGCACGACCTGGCCCGCATGTGCGCCGACAGCTGGCGCTGGCAATCGATGAACCCCAATGGCTTCCAGGCCTGAACCCAGATGGCACAACAGATCGACGTTCAACCGGTGGTGATGGCGGGCGGCTCGGGCACGCGGCTGTGGCCGCTGTCGCGCTCGGGCTTCCCGAAGCAGTTCCTGGTGCTCTCGGGCACCACCAGCCTGTTCCAGCAGGCGGTGGCGCGGCTGCGCGGCCTGGCCGCGCCCGGGCAGACGCTGCTGGCGCCACTGGTGGTGGGCAACGAGGAGCACCGCTTCCTGGTGCTGGACCAGTTGCGCGACATGCACAGCGAGCCCGCCGCCGTGGTCCTCGAGCCGCTGGGCCGCAACACCGCCCCGGCCATGATGCTGGCGGCGCTGCAGGCCACCGCGGGCGGCGGCGACCCGGTGCTGGTGGTGACCGCGGCCGACCAGACGATCGCCGACGAGGCCGTCTTCAGCGCCGCGCTGCAACGCGCGGTGACCCAGGCCGCCGCCGGCGCCATCGTGATCCTGGGCATCACGCCCGACCGGCCCGAAACCGGCTACGGCTACATCCGCGCCGAGGGCCGCGCGCCCGAGCAGCGCGTGGCCCAGTTCGTCGAAAAACCGAACCTGGCGACCGCCGAGCGCTACCTGGCCGAGGGCAGCTACTACTGGAACGCGAGCATCTTCGTGCTGCGAGCCTCGGTCTGGATCGCGGCGCTGGAGCGCTTCCGCCCCGACATCGCCGCCGCCTGCCGCCTGGCCTGGGCCGCGCGCAGCGCCGACGACAAGTTCGTGCGGCCGGGCAAGGCCGAGTTCGCCGCCGTGCCCGCCGATTCGATCGACTACGCGGTGATGGAGAAATGCCCCGGCGTGCTCGACATCCGGATGCAGGAACTCGACGCCGGCTGGAACGACCTCGGCGCGTGGGAAGCGGTGTGGCAGGTGGCCGAGAAGGACGCGGCCGGCAATGCCAGCGTCGGCGACGCCATCGTCAGCGACAGCCGCAACACGCTGGTGCACGCCACCAGCCGCCTCGTCGGCGTGGTGGGCTTGCAGGACGTGGTGGTGGTCGAGACCCCCGACGCCGTGCTCGTGGCCAGCCGCGAGAAGAGCCAGGACGTGAAGAACATCGTCAGCCAGCTCGGCCGCGAGCAGCGCGGCGAGCAGGCGCTGCACCGCAAGGTGCACCGGCCCTGGGGCTGGTACGACAGCATCGACAACGGGCCGCGGCACCAGGTCAAGCGCATCCTGGTCAAGCCCGGCGCGTCTTTGAGCCTGCAGATGCACCACCACCGGGCCGAGCACTGGATCGTGGTCAGCGGCACGGCCGAGGTGACCAACGGCGACAAGGTGATCCTGCTCACCGAGAACCAGAGCACCTACATCCCGCTGGGGCAGACCCACCGCCTGGCCAACCCGGGCAAGGTGCCGCTGGAGATCATCGAGGTGCAGTCGGGCAGCTACCTGGGCGAGGACGACATCGTGCGCTTCGAGGACACCTATGGCCGGAAGTGAGCCCCCAGGCTTGTCGCTTCGCGCCTACGCCACCCCCCCGAGGGGGCTCTTGCAGCGGCCTGGCACGGCCGGGTCCGCGCAAGGGCTTGATCCGTTGAATCCATGACCCTGCTCGTCACCGGCGGCGCCGGCTTCATCGGCAGCAACTTCGTGCTCGACTGGCTGGCGCCGTCCCACCCGGGCCACGGCGAGCCGGTCGTCAATCTCGACGCCCTCACCTATGCCGGCAACCTGGGCAACCTGGCCGCGCTGCAGGGCGACACGCGCCATGTGTTCGTGCACGGCGACATCGGCGACCGCGCGCTGCTGGACCGGCTCTTCGCCGAGCACCGCCCGCGCGCGGTGCTGCACTTCGCGGCCGAAAGCCATGTCGACCGCAGCATCCACGGCCCCGGCGCCTTCATCAAGACCAACGTCGAAGGCACGTTCACGCTGCTCGAGGCGGCCCGCGCGCACTGGCAGGCGCTGGATGGCGAGGCGAAGGCCGCCTTCCGCTTCCACCACGTGTCGACCGACGAGGTCTACGGCAGCCTGGCCCCCGACGCGCCGGCCTTCACCGAGACCCACCCCTACGCGCCGAACAGCCCCTACAGCGCCAGCAAGGCCGCCAGCGACCACCTGGTGCGCGCCTGGCACCACACCTACGGGCTGCCGGTGCTCACCACGAACTGCAGCAACAACTACGGGCCCCATCACTTCCCCGAGAAGCTGATCCCGCTGATGATCGTCAACGCACTGGCCGGCAAGCCGCTGCCGATCTACGGCGATGGGCAGCAGGTGCGCGACTGGCTCTACGTCGGCGACCACTGCAGCGCCATCCGCGCCGTGCTGGCGCGCGGCCGCGTGGGCGAGGTCTACAACATCGGCGGCTGGAACGAGCAGCCCAACCACGCGATCGTGCACCGCATCTGCGCCCTGCTCGACGAGCTGCGGCCGAGCCCGGCCGGCCCCTACGCGCGGCTCGTGACGCACGTGAGCGACCGCCCCGGCCATGACCGCCGCTATGCCATCGACGCCCGCAAGATCGAGCGCGAGCTCGGCTGGCGGCCCGCCGAGACCTTCGACACCGGCATCCGCAAGACCGTGCGGTGGTATCTCGATCATGCGGATTGGGTGGCCAGCGTGCAGAGCGGCGGCTACCGCGACTGGCTGGCCACCCACTACGGCGCGCGATGAAGATCCTGCTGCTGGGCAAGAACGGCCAGGTCGGCTGGGAGCTGCAGCGCTCGCTGGCGCCGCTGGGCGAGGTGGTGGCCTGCGACTTCGACAGCGAGGGCGATCTGAAGGCCGACTTCTCGCGGCCCGAGTCGCTGCGGCCGCTCGTGCAGCGCGTGCGCCCCGCGCTCATCGTCAATGCCGCGGCCCACACCGCGGTCGACCGGGCCGAGACCGAGCCCGAGCGGGCGCGCGCGATCAACGCCACCGCGCCCGGCCTGCTGGCGCGCGAGGCCGCGGCAATGGGCGCGCTGCTGGTCCACTACAGCACCGACTACGTCTTCGATGGCAGCGGCCACGCGCCGCGCGACGAGGCGGCGCCCACCGGGCCGCTGAACACCTACGGCCGCACCAAGCTCGAAGGCGAAGACCTCGTCCGCGCCAGCGGCTGCCGCCACCTGATCCTGCGCACGAGCTGGGTCTATGCGGCGCGCGGCGGCAATTTCGCGCGCACCATGCTCAGGCTGGCGGCCGAGCGCGAGGCGCTGGACATCATCGCCGACCAGTTCGGCGCGCCCACCGGGGCCGAGCTGCTGGCCGACGTCACGGCCCATGCCGCGCGCCGCACGCTGGCCGAGCCGGCGCTGGCCGGCACCTACCACTGCGTGGCCGGCGGCGAGACCCATTGGCAGGGCTATGCGAGCTTCGTCGTCGAGCGCGCGCGGGCGCTGGGCGCCGCGATCAAGGTGGCGCCGCAGGCGATCCGGCCGATCCCGAGCAGCGCCTACCCGACGCCGGCGGCGCGGCCGCTGAACTCGCGCCTGGACACGCGCAAGCTGCAGGCCGCGTTCGGGCTCGTGCTGCCCGATTGGCAGGTCGGCGTCGAGCGCATGCTGGCCGAAATCCTTCAACGCTGACGACCCCATGCAACGCAAAGGCATCATCCTCGCCGGCGGCTCCGGCACCCGCCTGCACCCGGCCACGCTGGCGATCAGCAAGCAGCTGCTGCCGGTGTACGACAAGCCGATGATCTATTACCCGCTGGCCACGCTCATGCTGGCCGGCATGCGCGAGGTGCTGATCATCAGCACGCCGCAGGACACGCCGCGCTTCCACGCCCTGCTGGGCGACGGCAGCCGCTGGGGCCTGTCGCTGCAGTACTGCGTGCAGCCCAGCCCCGACGGCCTGGCGCAGGCCTTCATCCTGGGCCGCGACTTCGTCGCCGGCGGCGCCAGCGCGCTGGTGCTGGGCGACAACCTCTTCTACGGCCACGACTTCGCCGCCCTGCTCGCCCGCGCCGACGCGCGGCGCGAGGGCGCCACGGTCTTCGCCTACCACGTGCACGACCCGGAGCGCTACGGCGTGGTCGAGTTCGGCCCCGACCAGCGGGCGCGCAGCATCGAGGAAAAGCCCAAGGCACCGAAGAGCAATTACGCCGTCACCGGCCTGTACTTCTACGACGGGCAGGTCTGCGACATCGCCGCCGGCATTGCGCCCAGCGCGCGCGGCGAGCTCGAGATCACCGAGGTCAACGCGCAGTACCTGCGGCAGGGCCGGCTCGACGTCGAGATCATGGGCCGCGGCTACGCCTGGCTCGACACCGGCACCCACGACAGCCTGATGGAGGCCGGCCAGTTCATCGCCACGCTGGAAAAGCGCCAGGGCCTGAAGGTCGCCTGCCCGGAGGAGATTGCCTATCGCGCCGGCTGGATCGATGCCGCGCAGCTCGAGGCCCTGGCCGCGCCGATGCTCAAGAACCCCTACGGCCAGTACCTGATGCAGGTGCTGCGCGAGAAGGTCTACTGATGCGCCTCGTGCCCACCGAGCTGCCCGGCGTCGTGATCGTCGAGCCCCAGGTCTACGCCGACGACCGCGGCTGGTTCTTCGAGAGCTTCAACGAGGCGCGCTTCAAAGAAGGCCTGGCGGCGCTGGGCCTGCCGCCGGCGCGCCGCTTCGTGCAGGACAACCATTCGTGCAGCAAGGCCGGGGTGCTGCGCGGCCTGCACTACCAGCTGCCGCCGCACCCGCAGGGCAAGCTGGTGCGCGTGGTGCAGGGCGCGGCCTTCGACGTGGCGGTGGACATCCGCGCCGGCTCGGCCACCTTCGGCCGCTGGGTGGGCGTCGAGATCACGGCCGCCAACCGGCGCCAGCTCTGGATCCCCGAGGGCTTTGCGCACGGCTTCGTGGCGCTGGCCGACGACACGCACTTCCTCTACAAGACGACCGACGTCTACGCCCGGGACTGCGAGCGCAGCCTGCTCTGGAACGACCCCGCCATCGGCATCCGCTGGCCGCTGGCCAAAGAGCCGCTGATCGCGCCGAAGGACGCCACCGCGCCGCTGCTGGCGCAGGCCGAGTTGCCGCGGGCATAAAAAAACCGCAGCCGAAGCTGCGGTTCTCGTCGGGTCGCGCGCTGGATTACAGCGACTTGATGGCCGAGGCCTGCGGGCCCTTCTGGCCCTGCTTCACTTCGAACTCCACCTTCTGGCCTTCGGCCAGGCTGCGGAAGCCGCCGGTGCTCTGGATTTCGCTGAAGTGAGCGAAGAGGTCCTTGCCACCACCGTCGGGGGTGATGAAGCCGAAGCCCTTGCCATCGTCGAACCACTTCACGGTACCGGTTTGCGTCGTCATGTCGAATTCCTTTCACGGTTGCTGCGCAGCACATGCTGTCGCAGTGCAGATGCGGCCAAGAAAATC
>JAGWMW010000183.1 GCA_028871575.1 Burkholderiales bacterium
CCCGCCCGCGCGCCCGCGCGCCGCCGCCCGCCCCGCCCGCCGCGCCGCGCCACCCGCCGAGCCGGCGCCCGAAGAGCGCATCCTCGTGCTGCAGGGCGGCGGGGCGCTGGGCGCCTACCAGGCCGGCGTCTACGAGGTGCTCGACCGCGAAGGCCTGATGCCGCACTGGGTGGCCGGCATCTCCATCGGCGCCATCAACGCGGCGCTGATCTGCGGCAACCCGCCCGAGCAGCGGCTGGCGCGGCTGCGCGAATTCTGGGAGCTGCTGAGCTCGGGCCTGCCGGCGCCGGTGCTCACCGGCGGCTCGCAGGCCGTGGCGCGCGAGGCGCTCAACGAGCTGAGCGCGGCGCAGGTGATGATGTTCGGCGTGCCCGGCTTCTTCAAGCCGCGCTTCCCGCCCGCGCCGCTGCAGCCGCGCGGCACGCCCGAGGCGGTGAGCTTCTACGACACCTCGGCGCTGCGCGACACGCTCGAGCGGCTGGTCGACTTCGACCGCATCAATGCCGGGCCGGTGCGGCTGTCGGTGGGGGCGGTGAACGTGCGCACCGGCAACTTCGCCTACTTCGACTCGGCGCGCACGAAGCTCGACGCCCGCCACATCATGGCCAGTGGCGCCCTGCCGCCGGGCTTCGCGCCGGTGGAGATCGAGGGCGAGCACTACTGGGACGGCGGCCTGGTGTCGAACACGCCGCTGCAGTACGTGCTCGACCAGCCCGGCCACCAGCCGCGCCTGGTGTTCCAGGTCGACCTGTTCGCCGCCCGCGGCGAACTGCCGCTGACCCTGGGCGACGTGGCCGAGCGCGAGAAGGACATCCGCTTCTCCAGCCGCACGCGGCTGAACACCAGCAACGAGATCGAGCGCCACGCCGTGATCCAGGCCGCGCAGCGCCTGCTGGCCAAGCTGCCGCCGGAGCTGCGCAAGGACCCCGACGCCCTGGCCCTGGCCAAGCCCCGCTGCGGCAGCGAGGTCGACGTGGTGCACCTCATCTACCGCAGCAAGCACTACGAGACCCAGGCCAAGGACTACGAGTTCTCGCGCCTGTCGATGCGCGAGCACTGGGCCACGGGCAGCACCGACCTGGCCCGCACGCTGGCCCACCGCCGCTGGCAGGAGCGCCGCCGCAACGGCCAGGGGCTGCGCGTGTACGACCTGGCGCACGCCGAGCCCGGCCCGGCGCGGGAACCCTAGGCCGCGCTTTGCAACCCGGGCCCGCGGCGCACGATGCGCTGCAGGGCCTCGGCGAACAGGGCGGTCGTGCGCTCGGGCTGGGCCAGCTTGTCCAGGCCGAACAGGCCGATGCGGAAGGTCTTGAAGCCGGCCGGCTCGTCGCACTGCAGCGGCACGCCGGCGGCCGTCTGCAGGCCCTCGCCCAGGAAGGCGCGGCCGCTGTGCAGGCCGTCGTCGTCGGTGTGGCTGACGATCACGCTCGGGGCCTGCCAGCCCTCGGCCGCCACGCTCGGCAGGCCGTGCGCGGCCATCACCGCGCGCAGCCGGCGGCCGAGCTCGATCTGCTCGGCGCGCAGGCGCTCGAAGCCGCGCTCGCGCGTCTGCTGCATCGCGTCGCGGGTGCGGGTGAGGGCGTCGGTGGGCATCGTGGTGTGGTAGCCGTAGGCGCCGCCTTCGTACAGCTCCATCATCTGCAGCCACTTCTTCAGGTCGAGCGCGAAGCTGCTGGAGGTGGTGGCGTCGATGGCGGCGCGGGCGCGCTCGCCCAGCATCACGAAGGCGCAGCAGGGCGAGCCGCTCCAGCCCTTCTGCGGCGCGCTGACCAGCACGTCCACGCCAGTGGCCTTCATGTCCACCCACAGCGCGCCCGAGGCGATGCAGTCCAGCACGAACAGGGCGCCCACCTCGCGCGCCGCGTCGGCCACGGTGCGCAGGTAGGCCTCGGGCAGCACCAGGCCGGCGGCGGTCTCCACGTGCGGGGCGAACACCACCGCCGGCCGCTCGGCCAGGATCGCGGCCACCACCTCGCCCACCGGCGCCGGCGCCCAGGCCGCCTGCCGGCCAGCGGCCACGGGCCGCGCCTTCAGCACCGTGTGCGAGGACGGGATCTGCCCGGCCTCGAAGATCTGGCTCCAGCGGAAGCTGAACCAGCCGTTGCGGATGACCAGCGCCTTGCGCCCGGCGGCGAACTGGCGCGCCACCGCTTCCATGCCGAAGCTGCCGCTGCCGGGCACGACGATGGCCGAGCGGGCCTGGTAGGCCTCCTTCAGGATGGCGGCGATGTCGCGCATCACGCCGCCGAACTTGGCCGACATGTGGTTCAGTGCGCGGTCGGTGTAGACCACCGAGTATTCGAGCAGGCCGTCGGGGTCGACGTCGGGCAGCAGTCCGGGCATGGCAGTCCCCAGCGAGGGTGTGTCGAGGCAGGCCGGGCAGCTTAGCACCCGCCCGCCGGCCCCGCGGGGCGGGGGGCGAAGGGCCGCGCCCGCCCTTCAGTCCAGCGCCGCGTGCGCCGCGGCGCCGTCCAGCGGCCGGCGGGCCGGCCGGATCAGCCACAGCAGCGGGAGTACGAGCAGCGTCAGCCCCAGCATCAGCCTGAAGTCGTCGACGTAGGCGATCATCGAGGCCTGGCGCGTGATCTCCTCGTTCAGCAGCGCCAGGCCCGCGGGCGAGGCCGGGGCGATGCCGCCCACCGCGGGCGCGGCCGCCAGCGCCGCGCCGTTGACGCCGGCGGCCAGCGCGGCGTGCACGGTCTGCGTGTTGCGCACGAGCAGGGTCTGCACGAGCGAGATGCCGATGCTGCTGCCGATGTTGCGCATCAAGCTGTACAGCGCCGTGCCCTGCGGCAGCATGGCCGGCTCGAGGGTGGCGAAGGTGGCCGTGGACAGCGGCACGAACACCAGCCCCAGGCCCAGGCCCTGGATCACGCCGGGCCAGACGATGTCGCCCGCCGGCAGCACCAGGGTGTAGCCGCTCATCTGCCAAAGCGACAGCGCGGTGATCGAGAAGCCTGCCAGCAGCAGCAGCCGCACGTCGACCCGGCCCACGAGCCGGCCCACCACCAGCATCGAGAACATCGTGCCCATGCCGCTGGGCGCGGTCAGCAGGCCCACCGCCACCGCCGGGTAGGCCATCAGCGACTGCAGCATCGGCGGCGTCAGCGCCCGCGTGGCGTACAGCACCATGCCGACGATGAAGATGAACAGCAGCCCGGTGACGAAGTTGCGGTTCCTCAGCAGCCGCAGGTCCAGGAAGCTGCGCCCGGCCGGCGTGAACAGCGTGTGGGTGACGAAGAACGCGAACGACACCGTCATCAGCAGCGCCTCGACCCAGGTCTCCTTGGAGGAGAACCAGTCGTTGTCCTGCCCCCGGTCCAGCAGCATCTGCAGCGCGCCGATGGCCAGGCTCAGGGTGGCGAAGCCGAAGGCATCGAAGCGCATCGACCGCGCCGCCACCGCGGGCCGGATGTAGCGCCAGATGCCGTAGAAGGCCAGGGCGCCGATCGGCAGGTTGATGAAGAAGACCCAGCGCCAGTCGTAGTTGTCGGTCAGCCAGCCGCCCAGGCTCGGGCCCAGGATCGGGCCCACCATCACGCCCATGCCCCAGACCGCCATCGCCGAGCCGCGGCGCGCCGGCGGGTTGATCTCCAGCATCACGGCCTGCGACAGCGGCACCAGCGCGGCGCCGAACAGCCCCTGCAGCAGCCGCGCCGCCACGATCTCGCCCAGCGAGGCCGAGATGCCGCAGGCCAGCGAGGCCAGCGTGAAGCCCGCCACCGAGACCAGGAACACCCGCTTCTGCGTGTAGCGGTCGCACAGCCAGCCCGAGGCCGGCGTGGCAATGGCCGCGGCCACGATGTACGAGGTGAGCACCCAGGTGATCTGGTCCTGCGAGGCCGACAGGCTGCCGCGCATGTGCGGCAGCGCCACGTTGGCGATCGTGGTGTCCAGCGCCTGGATAATGGTGGCCAGCATCACCGACAGCGTGATCATCCGGCGCTCCAGCGCCGACAGCGGCCCGCCGGTCACGGCTCGGCGTCCAGCGCCGCCTGCAGCTGCTCGAGCAGCTCGGTGGCGGCCAGCAGTGCGGCCGGCTCCAGGCCCTTGAGCAGGGTCTTGCGCACGGCGCCGGCCTGCGTGCGCACCTGCTCGTACAAGGCCTCGCCGGCGGGCGTGAGGGTCACATGCTTGACGCGCCGGTCGGCGCGCGAGGCGGTGCGCTCCACCAGCCCGGCCCGGGCCAGGCGGTTCAGCATCACCGCCATCGTGGCCCCTTCCACGCCCACGCGCTGCGCCAGCTCGACCTGGGGCAGCGGCGCCTTGGCCCGGGCCACCATCGCCACCGTGAGCCAGCTCGCCTGGCTCATGCCCAGGTGGCGCAGCCGGCGGTCGACCGCCAGCCGCCAGGCGCGGGCGGTGCTGTGCAGCGCGGCGGAGAATCGTTCCTCGACAGTGGCCATGGCCGGCGCCCGGTCCGGCCGGGCCGGCGGGCTATTTAGTTAGACTGCTAAGCATTGCAGTATAGCGCCGCCGCCACGCCGCGGGCAATCCCGGCTGCGGGGGCGGTGCCGTCCGCGCTAAGGTGCGCCGCCCGCGATCCGCGGGTGCCTGCCTTCCCCCCCAACCCGACCATGTCGACCCTCCAACGCATGAAAGACCTCGTCGCCCCCGCCCTGGCCGGCCTGGCCGTGGCCGCCGCGGCGCAGCCGCGGCTGCCCACCATCCCGCCGGCCGACTACACGCCCGAGCAGAAGGCGGCCGCAGCCGAGTTCGAGGCCACGCGCAAGGTGCCCGTGTTCGGCCCCTTCGAGCCGCTGATGTACAGCCCGCAGGTGATGAGCCAGGCGCGCTCGATGGGCGACTACCTGCGCTACAAGTCCGCGATCGGCAACACGCTCAGCGAGCTGGCCATCCTCGTGACCGCGCGCGAGTGGAGCCAGGACTACGAGTGGTACGTGCACCACCCGATCGCGCTGAAGATGGGCATCTCGCCGGCAGTGGCCGATGCCATCGCCCAGGGCCGCCGCCCCGAGGGCATGAACGAGGACGAGACCCTGGTCTACGACTTCTCGACCGAGCTGCACCGCACCAAGCGCGTCTCCGACGCCACCTACGCCCGCGCCGAGAAGCGCTTCGGCCGCCAGGGCGTGGTCGACCTCACGGGCATCAACGCCTACTACACGCTGCTGGCGATGCAGCTCAACATGGCCCAGTACCCGCTGCCCAAGGGCGGGGTGCCGCTGCCGCGGTTTCCGTGACGCCCGCGGTCAGACCGCGGGCAGGGCGCCGCGGCTGACGCATCGACGGATGTGGGCCAGACCGCGGGCAGCGCGCCCCGGCTGACGTGAGCAGGTTGTAGGTCAGACCGCGGGCAAGGCCCCGCGGCTGACCGTCTCGCCGTCGTTGGGGCGCAGGGTCCAGAACGACAGCGAGGACAGCAGCGTCACCGCGCCCAGCGCGAGGAAGGCGTGGTGCAGGGCGCTGGTGACGGCCAGGCGGTCGCTCTGCGGCAGGTCGCCCAGGAACCAGGCCGTCACGAGCGAGCCGCAGGCCAGGCCGAAGCTCAGCGACATCTGCTGCATCGAGCTGGCGATGGTGCTGGCCATGCTCGAATCGGCGCCGTCGATGTCGGCGTAGGCCATCGAGTTCATGCTCGAGAACTGCAGCGAGTTGAAGAAGCCCTGCGACAGGCTCAGCAGCACGATCAGCGGCAGCGGCGTGGCCGGCCCCACGAGCGAGAACAGGCTGATCGTCACCCCGATCATCAGGGTGTTGATCGTGAGCACGCGCCGGTAGCCCAGCCGAGCGAGGATGCGCACCGACAGCACCTTCATGAACATCGCCGCCGCGGCCGAGGGCATCATCAGCAGGCCCGACTCCCAGGCCGGCCGGCCCAGGCCGATCTGGTAGAGCAGCGGCAGCAGGAAAGGCAGGCCCCCGATGCCCAGCCGGGTCACGAAGCCGCCCACCACCGAGACGCGGAAGGTGCGCACCCGGAACAGCGCCAGCCGCAGCAGCGGGTACTCGGTGCGCCCCGCGTGCAGCGCGTAGGCCCCGAGCAGGCTGAGCGACAGCAGCAGCATCAACCCGCCCGTGGTGACGTCCAGGTGGTGCTCGCCGAAGACCTCGAGCAGCCAGGACAGCAGCGCCGCGCCGGCGCCGAAGAGCACCAGGCCGACGACGTCCAGCGGGCGCTGGGCCTCGCCGTGGTAGTCGGGCATGTGGCGGTGGATCAGCCACTGCGCCACCAGGCCCACCGGCACGTTGACGAAGAAGATCGCGCGCCAGGACAGCCAGTGCACGATCAGGCCGCCGACGGTGGGCCCCAGCAGCGGGCCGATGAGGGCCGGGATGATGACGAAGTTCATCGCCGTCAGCAGCTCGGCCTTCGGAAAGGTGCGGATCACGGCGAGCCGCCCCACCGGCATCATCATCGCCGCGCCGATGCCCTGCACCACACGCGCGGCCACCAGCATCGGCACGTTCAGCGCCAGCCCGCACAGCACCGAGGCGCAGGTGAACAGCGCCACCGCGGCGGCGAACACGCGCCGGGTGCCGTAGCGGTCGGCCATCCAGCCGCTGACCGGGATGCACACCGCCAGGCTCAGGATGTAGCTCGTGACCACCGCCTTCAGGCTCAGCGGCGTGACCTGCAGGCTGGCCGCCATCGCCGGCACGGCGGTGTTGACGATGGTCGAGTCGAGCTGCTCCAT
>JAGWMW010000184.1 GCA_028871575.1 Burkholderiales bacterium
GCCAGCGGCAGGGCCAGCGACCGGCCCAGCGACCGGGCCAGCAAGTGGGCCAGCGGCCGGGCACGCGCCGGGGAAGGCTGAACGCAGAGGCGCATCGGGGTCGACTCCTGGGGGCTTATCGACCGTGCGCCGGCGCGACTTGAATCCGCCCGGCGCCGAGGGTCGCCGCGCCCTCGCCGCCGTGCCGGTGGGGGCTGGCAGTCGCAGCCGACGCGGCCTTCAGCCCACGCCCTGCGGCAGCCGCGGCTTGACCCAGACCCAGGCCACGATGCCGATGCCCATCAGCGCCACCGAGGTGAAGGCCATGGCCAGCGCCGAGTGCATCACCAGCGGGGCGATGGCGCCGGCCACCAGCGCATTGGCCAGGCTGCCCACGCAGGCCTGCACCGAAGAGGCCATGCCGCGACGCTCGGGCACCTGGTCCAGCGTGATCAGCGTGACCACCGGCACCATCAGCGCCCAGCCGAACGCGAACACCCCGATCGGCGGCAGGGCCCACCACGGGCTGGCCGGCAGCGCCCAGGTGAGCGAGATGTTGACGGCCGAGGTGACCAGCATGATCAGGAAGCCGTGCCGGATCTGGTGCCGCGGCTTGATCTTGCCGGCCAGCCGGCCCGAGAACCAGGCCCCGCCCATGATGCCGGTGATGGTGGTGAGGAAGAACCAGAAGAACTGCGTCGGCGCCAGGCCCAGGTGCTGGCCCAGGAACACCGGCGCCGACAGCACGTACAGGAACATGCCGTTGAAGGGCACGCCGCTGGCGAACACCAGGGCCGTGAACTTGGGGTCGCGCAGCAGCTGCCAGTAGCCGCGCAGCAGGTGCAGCGCCTCGAAGGGCTGGCGCGCGCTGGCATGCAGCGTCTCGGGCAGCCAGCGCCAGCTCGCCAGCGCCAGCGCCGCGCCCACGCCCACCAGCAGCCAGAAGATCGAGTGCCAGCCCAGGTGCACGAACAGGAAGGCGCCGACGATGGGGGCCACCGCCGGCGCGATGCCGAAGTAGATCGTGACCTGCGACATCACGCGCTGCGCCTCGGACGGCGGGAACATGTCGCGGATGACGGCGCGCGAGACCACCATGCCCGAGCCCGCGGCCACGCCCTGCAGCGCGCGGAAGAACACCAGCTGGCCGATCGAGCCGCTCATCGCGCAGCCCAGCGAGGCCAGCGCGAACAGCGCCGCGCCGCCCAGCACCACGGGCCGGCGGCCGAAGCTGTCCGACAGCGCGCCGTGGAACAGGTTCATCACCGCGAACCCGAGCAGGTAGCTCGACAGCGTCTGCTGCATCTGCACCGGCGTGGCGCCCACGCTGGCGGCAATGCCCGAGAAGGCCGGCAGGTAGGCGTCGATCGAGAACGGCCCCAGCATGCCCATGCAGGCCAGCAGCAGCGCCAGCGTCCAGCGCGGGCCGGGCCACAGCAGGCGGGCGTCGGGGTTCATCGATGACCTATCGGTAAAAGTGTGAAGCAGGCCGATAGGCCGGATTCTGTGCAGCGGTGGCGGCTTGCGCCGTCCCCGCCGTGACCGCCATTCCTCTGGGCCGCAGGTCGCCCTGCGGCTCGGTGCCACCTACCCGCCGGCTCCGCGAGCCACGTCGACGCCGGCCTACTTGGTGTTGCTGCGCGTAGAGATTGCCCGTTTCACCCTCTGCGGGGCTTTGCCCCGCAGAGGGTGGCTGTTCGGTTCGGGCTTGCGCCCGAGCCCGCGCGGCAGGCCGCGCGTGCCGCCGGCTTGCGCCGACGCCTCACAGAACACCCTTCACGGAACCCCGCAGAGACTCGTCTCTGTTGCTCTGATCCTCAGCTCGCGCTGGGCAGCCGTTAACTGCTACGCCGCTCTGTGCAGTCCGGACCTTCCTCCAGTGCCGTGTTTCCACGCTCGCACCAGCGGCGGTCTGGCCTGCTTCACGGCCGCGATTATCGGGCTGGTCCGAGGGCCCCGGAACTTCACCTGGCCTTAAAGATGTGACGCTTGCCCCGCCCCGGGGCGGACGCCCAGAATGCGCGCGACACAGGAGACGGCCATCGCTGCGTTCACCCCGGTACAGAAGAAGACGGTCCTGGCGGCCTTCCTGGGCTGGACGCTGGACGCCTTCGACTTCTTCCTGCTCGTCTTCCTGCTCAAGGACATCGCGCGCGAGTTCGCGGTGCCGGTGTCCGGCGTGGCCTACGCGATCTTCCTGACGCTGGCGATGCGCTTCATCGGCGCCTTCGTGTTCGGGCGCCTGGGCGACCGCTACGGCCGCAAGCCGATCCTGATGCTCGACGTGGCCTTGTTCGCCGTCTTCGGCAGCCTGGCCGCCTTCGCGCCCACGCTGGCGGTGTTCCTGGTGCTGCGCGCGCTGTTCGGCATCGCGATGGGCGGCGAGTGGGGGCTGGGCAGCTCGCTGACGATGGAGTCGGTCCCGCCCGAATCGCGAGGCCTGGTCTCGGGCATCCTGCAGTGCGGCTACCCGACCGGGTACCTGCTGGCCTCCGTCGCTTTCGGGCTGCTGTACCAGCACAGCGTCTTCGGCTTCACCGTGGGCTGGCGCGAGATGTTCCTGCTCAGCATCCTGCCCGCCTTCCTGGTGCTGTTCATCCGCTCGCACGTGCCCGAGTCGCCGGCCTTCGAGCAGGCGCGCCGCCAGAGCCGGCCCGCCCTGATGGCCACGCTGGCCAGCCATTGGAAGGTGGCGCTGTACGCGGTGCTGATGATGATGTGCTTCAACCTGTTCAGCCACGGCACGCAGGACCTCTACCCCACCTTCCTCGAGAAGCAGATGCACTTCAGCGCCGCCCAGGTGAGCGTGATCTCGATCGTGGCCAACATCGGCGCCATCACCGGCGGACTGCTGTTCGGCGCCTGGTCGGAGCGCATCGGCCGGGTGCGGGCCATCACGGTCGCGGCGCTGGTGGTGCTGCCGGCGATCCCGCTGTGGGCCTACGCGCACGAGCCCGTGCTGCTGGCCGTGGGCGCCTTCGTCGTGCAGGTGGGCGTGCAGGGGGCCTGGGGCGTGATCCCGGCGCACCTCAACGAGCTCTCGCCGGGCCCGGTGCGGGCCACCCTGCCCGGCTTCGTCTACCAGGCCGGCAACTTCCTGGCCTCGTACAACGGCCCCTTCCAGGCCCGCATTGCCGAGGCCCACGGCGGCGACTACCGCCTCGCCCTGGCCGCCGTGGCGGGCGTGGTGGCGCTGGCCATCGCGGGGGTCATCCAGTTCAGCCCCGAGCGCCGCGGCGAGGTCATGCGGGTCGGCGCCTGACACCGCGAAAGCCCCGCCATGTCCCGACTCGTCGTCAGCAGCTTCAGCGTCTCGATCGACGGCTACGGCGCCGGGCCGCGGCAGAGCCTGGCCGACCCCCTGGGCGTCGGCGGCACGGCACTGATGGAATGGGTGTTTCCCACGCGCACCTTCCAGCGGATGCATGGCGCCGCCGCGGAGGGCAGCGAGGGCGAGACCGGCATCGACGACGACTACGCGGCGCGCGGCTTCGCCCACGTCGGCGCCTGGATCCTGGGGCGCCACATGTTCGCGCCCTCGCGCGGGCCCTGGCCCGACGACGGCTGGCAGGGCTGGTGGGGCCCGAGCCCGCCGTACCACGTGCCGGTGTTCGTGCTGACGCACCACGCGCGCGCGCCGCTGGAGATGGAAGGCGGCACCGTCTTCCATTTCGTCAGCGACGGCATCCACGACGCGCTGGCCCGGGCGCGCGCCGCGGCGCAGGGGCGCGACGTGCGCATCGGCGGCGGCCCGGCCACGGTGCGGCAGTACCTGGCGGCGGGGCTGGTCGACGAAATGCACCTGGTGCAGTCGCGGGCCCTGCTGGGCTCGGGCGAGCCGCTGCTGGCGGGCATCGACCTGCCGGCGCTGGGCTATGTCTGCACCGAGCGCGTGGCCACGCCGCGGGCCACCCACGTCGTGCTCAGCCGGCGCCGCGCGGCGGCGGCCTGAAGGCCCGCTTCAGATCGACATCCGGGCCCGCACGCCCTGGGCGGCCATCTCGGCGCCGCGGCCGCGCTGCACGATCTCGCCGCGCTCCATCACCAGGTACTGGTCGGCCAGCTCGGCAGCGAAGTCGTAGTACTGCTCCACCAGCACGAGGGCCATCGGGCGGCCGTCCAGTCCGCGTTCGGCCAGGCCGCGCAGCACGCGGCCGATGTCCTTGATGATGCTGGGCTGGATGCCCTCGGTCGGCTCGTCCAGCATCAGCAGCCGCGGCCCCGGTGCCAGCGCGCGCGCGATGGCCAGCTGCTGCTGCTGCCCGCCCGAGAGGTCGCCGCCGCGGCGCCCCAGCATCTGCTGCAGCACCGGAAACAGCTCGAACAGCACCGGCGGCACCGCCGTGCGCCCGGCCCGCGTGGCCAGGCCCATGCGCAGGTTCTCGGCCACCGTGAGGCGGCCGAAGATCTCGCGCCCCTGCGGCACGTAGCCGATGCCCAGGCGCACACGCTCGTAGGGCGCGGCGCGGGTGATCTCCTGGCCCGCCAGCGCCACGCGGCCCGTCTGCACCGGCACCACGCCCATCAGGCTCTTGAGCAGGGTCGTCTTGCCCACGCCGTTGCGCCCCAGCACGACCGTGATCTCGCCGAGGCGGGCCTCGAAGCCGACGTTGCGCAGAATGTGGCTGCCGCCGTAGTACTGGTTCAAGCCTTCGACGCTGAGCATTGGTTCAGACCTTCGTCCTTCATGCTGGAGCCCCCTCCCGGAGGGGGCCGGGGGGAGCGGCGCGTTCCACCGCAGGTGTACCTGGGGCGCCTCAGCGCCCCAGGTACACCTCGACCACCTTCTCGTCGGCCTGCACCTCCGACAGCAGCCCCTCGGCCAGCACGCTGCCCTCGTGCAGCACCGTGACCTTCTTGCGCCCCTGGGTGAGCAGCCCGACGAAGCCCATGTCGTGCTCGACCACCACCAGCGAGTGCCGGCCCTCCAGGCTCAGGAACAGCTCGGCGGTGCGCTCGGTCTCCTCGTCGGTCATGCCGGCCACCGGCTCGTCCAGCAGCAGCAGCTTCGGGTCCTGCATCAGCAGCATGCCGATCTCCAGCCACTGCTTCTGGCCGTGGCTGAGCAGCCCGGCGGTGCGCTGCGCCTCGTGCTGCAGGTGGATCAGGGCCAGCACCTCGTCGATGCGGTCGCGCTGCGCGGGCGTCAGGCGGTGCCGCAGCGCGGCCCGCACGCTGCGGTCGGCCTTCAGCGCGAGCTCCAGGTTCTCGAACACGTCCAGCGGCTCGTAGACGGTGGGCTTCTGGAACTTGCGCCCCACGCCGGCCTGCGCGATCTCGGGCTCGGTCAGGCGCAGCAGGTCGATGTTGCTGCCGAAGTAGATGCGGCCGCTGTCGGGTCGGGTCTTGCCGGTGATGCAGTCCATCATCGTCGTCTTGCCCGCGCCGTTGGGGCCGATGATGCAGCGCAGCTCGCCCACGCCGATGGTCAGCGTGAGCGCGTTCAGCGCCTTGAAGCCGTCGAAGGCGACGCTGATGTCCTGCACGTACAGGGCCACGCCCTGGCCGAAGTAGGGCTCGGTGCCGGACCCGGCGCCGCTGGTGCGCGCGCGGTGCGCCGCCATGGCCCGGGCGCCGGCCTGCATCAGCTCGGGCGTCACGGCCGCCGGCCCCTGCGCCGCCGCACCAGGCCCACCAGCCCCTCGGGCAGGAACAGCGTCACCGCGATGAACAGCGCGCCCAGGAAGAACAGCCAGAACTCGGGGAAGGCCACCGTGAACCAGCTCTTGGCCAGGTTGACGAAGAAGGCGCCGGCAATGGGGCCGATGAGCGTGGCGCGGCCGCCCACGGCGGCCCAGATCGCGATCTCGATGCTGGCCGAGGGGCTCATCTCGCTGGGGTTGATGATGCCCACCTGCGGCACGTACAGCGCGCCGGCCACGCCGCACATCATCGCGCTCAGGGTCCAGATGCTGAGCTTGTAGGCGATGGGGTCGTAGCCGGTGAACATCACGCGCGTCTCGGCATCGCGGATGGCCTGCAGCACGCGGCCGTACTTGCTCTGCACGATGGCGCGCGCCATCACGAAGAAGGCGATCAGCACCCCGCCGCTGGCCACGCACAGCAGCACGCGCATGCCCGGCGTGGTGATGGGCGCGCCCAGGATGCGCTTGAAGTCGGTGAAGCCGTTGTTGCCGCCGAAGCCGGTCTCGTTGCGGAAGAACAGCAGCATCGCGGCGTAGGTGAGCGCCTGCGTGATGATGCTGAAGTACACGCCCTTGATGCGCGAGCGGAAGGCGAAGAAGCCGAACACGAAGGCCAGCAGCCCCGGCACCGCCACCACCAGCGCCATCTGGGCCAGGAAGCTGTCCGACAGGGCCCAGGACCAGGGGAAGGTCTTCCAGTTCAGGAACACCATGAAGTCGGGCATCGGGCTGTGGTACTGGCCGTCCAGGCCGATCTGGCGCATCAGGTACATGCCCATCGCGTAGCCGCCCAGGGCAAAGAACAGGCCGTGGCCCAGCGACAGGATGCCGGTGTAGCCCCAGATCAGGTCCATCGCCAGCGCGGCGATGGCGTAGCAAAGGATCTTGCCCAGCAGCGTGACGTGGAAGTCGCTCAGGTGCAGCGCGCTGCCCGCCGGCACCACCAGGTTGAACACCGGCACGCCGACCCCGATGAGGACGAGCACTCCCAAGAGCGCAGCCCAAC
>JAGWMW010000185.1 GCA_028871575.1 Burkholderiales bacterium
ACCCCGAATTCGACCGCAGCTCGGGCGACCTGCGGGTGATGGAGATGCTGGGCCTGCTGGCGCGGCGGCATCCGGTGTCGCTGCACGTCCTGCACCAGCCGGCCGGCTACCTAGAGGCGCCGGCCAACCGCGCCTATGCCGAACGGCTGGCCGCGATGGGCGTGCGCACCACGGCCGGCAGCCTGGTGCGGCAGCTGCGCCGCGAGCGCTACGACGTGATCGTGGTGGAGTTCTGGTACGTGGCCGGCCCGGTGCTGCAGTGCCTGCGCGCGCTGCAGCCGCAGGCGCGCGTGCTGGTGGACACCGAGCACGTGTACTTCTATGCCGACCAGGTGCGCCAGGCCGCCGTGGGCTCCAGCGACAGCGCGGCCCAGCGCGCCGCCCGCAAGCGCAGCGAGCTCGCCGTCTACGCGCAGGCCGACGGCATCCTCACCACCACCGACGAAGACCGCGACGTGGTGCTGGCCGAAGACCCCGGCATCCGCTCGCGCACGGTGCCCAACATCCACGAGCTGCCCGACGCCCCGGTGGGCCTGCGGCAGGGCCGCCGGCCGGGCTCGATGGTCTTCGTGGGCAACTTCCGCAACAACCCCTCCAACGCCGACGCGATGCAGTGGTTCTGCGCCCAGGTGCTGCCGCGCGTGCAGCAGCGCGCGCCGGGCGCCACGCTGCGCATCGTGGGCAACCAGCCGCCGCCCGAGGTGCAGGCGCTGGCCTCGGCCCACGTGGAGGTCACCGGCTACGTGCCCGAGACGGCGCCCTACCTGGACACGAGCCTGGTCTCGGTCTGCCCGCTGCGCTACGGCGCGGGCCTGAAGGGCAAGATCGGCGAGGCCATGATGCGCGGGCTGCCCGTGGTCACCACCACGGTGGGCACCCAGGGCATGGCGCCGCGCCAGGGGCAGGAGATCCTGGTGGCCGACGACCCCGAGGCCTACGCCGCCCACATCGCCCGGCTGTTCGACGACGCGGCGCTGTGGCAGCGCATGTCGCAGGCCGGGCGCGATTTCATCGAGCGCCACTTCGGCTTTGCCGCCATCGAGCAGCGCCTGGACGCGGCCTTCGGCGACCTGGCCTGGCTGCCGCACAAGCGCCTGCCCACGGCGCAGCGCGGCGTGCTGGCGCTGCGGGCCACCGCGCGCGACTGGCTCGAGCAGCATGTGCTGTGGCGCTGGCAGGGGTAGGGCGCGCGGACCCCGACCGCGCCTGCTCGGGCACGCCGTTGGTATTATCTGCACCCCGAAATCGTCATACCGAGGCCCGGCCATGCACGTGCTGACGGTCAAGATTCCCGACGAGCTCGACACCGCCCTGCAGGCCGCCAGCCGTTCGCGCGGCGTGTCCAGGTCGGCCGTGGTGCGAGAGGCGCTGGCCCAGGCGCTGGGCCGCCAGGCCGACCAGGCCGCCACCGCCGAGCGGTGGCTGGCGCAATGGCGGGGCCGTCTGCCGCCGCCGTCTGCCGCGGGCCGGCCCCAGGCCGGGGCCAAGCCGCAGGACGAACGCCTCGCTCGCATCCTGGCCAAGCACCTGCGCTGAGGCCGTCGCCCGCTGACATGCGCCTGCTGCTGGACATCAACATCCTGCTGGATGTGGCGTTTCAGCGCCCGGGCGAGCCCGCCAGCTCGCGCGTCATCGCCCGTTGCGGACACGAACACAAGGCCTGGCTGGCCTGGCATTCAGTGGCGACGCTGGCCTACCTGGTCGAGCGCCAAGAGTCCGCCGACCAGGCGCGCGAGTTCGTTCGCGGGCTGCTGGCCTGGGCCGATGTGGCCGTCACCCAACGCAGCGATGCGCTGCAAGCCCTCGACTGGCCCATGGCGGACTTCGAAGACGCGCTGCAGGCGGCGGCGGCCGTGGCCTGCGGCGCGCAGTTCATCATCACCCGCAACCTGCGCGACTTCAAAGGCTCGCCCGTCCGGGCGACCACACCCGAGCTGTTTCTGGCGTCGCATGGGCCCGAGCCTGCCCCGCCACCGGCGCGGGCCCAAGCGCCGCGCGGCAAGCGCAGCACCTGAAAGGTGGTGCTGCCGGGGCCTCGCTCCGGGGTGCATGGCGGCGCAAGTGGGCGTGGCACCCCAGGCCTCGGCCCCAGAGGCGTGCCCATGCCGCAAAGGCCGCTCGGTGCAGTGCTGGCGCTACACTTTCTGACCACTTCACCCGGAGCCGACCATGGCCACGCCCTTCGAGCAGCTTGCGACCCAGGCCGCTGCGCTGTCTGCGGCGGATCGAGAGCGGCTGGCTGAACTTCTGATGGCTTCGTTGCCCGACGATGCCGGCGGGGCTGACGAGGGCGATCAGGGCGAGGTCGCCACCCAGGATCAGGAGTTGCAGCGCCGAGTCGCCTTGGTCGAGTCCGGCACTGCCAGGCTGGTGGCCGCGGCGGACGTTCATGCCCAGGCCCGCAAGATCCATCAACGGTGAAGCCGGTCCGCTACCTGGACGAAGCACGCGACGAGTTTCTTCACGAGGTTGAGTACTTCGCGGCGCTCAGCCCGCGCCTGGGAAGGCGATTCGACGAGGCCGTCCGCAGGGCCGAGGCTCTCGTGTCCGAGTTCCCGGATCTGGGCACACCCTACAAGTACGGCACCCGCCGCGTGTTGCCCGGCCGATTCAGGTTCTCGCTCGTCTACCTGGTCCGCGAGCTGGGGCTGGTGATTCTGGCTGTGGCGCCCTTCAAACGCCGACCCGGGTACTGGCGCTCGCGCGTCGTTGCAGCCGGGCCGGGCGGCCCGCCATGAGCCGCGCCGACCTCGGCCTCGACACCTTGTTCGGCCCGCCCCAGGCGGCCCAGCCCGGCCCCTGGCGCGAGCAGGTCGACACCGGCCCCGGCGGCGCGGCGCTGACGCTGGACCACACCGGGGCCGGCGGCCCGGTCTGCGCCACGCTGCGCGTGCCCGGCGCGCTGCGGCTGGGCACGCCGCCGGGCTACTCGGCCGCGCTGGACCCGGCCGGGGGCTACCGGCTGCACGGCGCCGAGCCGGGCGCGCCCGGCTACTGGCTGCCGCTGGCGCCGCGCCAGGTGCAGCGCGATGCGCAGGGGCGGCTGCTGCAGCTGCAGCCCGCGCCGCTGGCCGAGCTGACCTTCGAGGGCGGCACGCTGCAGCTGGGCTTTGCGCCGGCACAGGCGCCCTTGCAGGCGCCAGCGGAGCCGGCGCCGGCGGGCGGCACCACCCGCGCGCTGGAAGCCGTGGTCTGGCGCCTGCCGCCCGGCCTCGCGCCGCTGCCACCCGGCGCGCTGGAGCGCGCGCCCTGGTTCACGCTCGGCTCGCACACCGTCATCCAGGGCCGGGCCGACGTGTACCGGCACCTGGTCGACGGCACCGTGTTCGAGAACCGCCTGGCCTGGCCCAACCGCTGGCGCGTGTTCTCGGAGAACGACGCCCACAGCCTGCACCTGATCCTGGGCGGCCTGGCCGCCGCCAGCGGCGACCCGCTGCTGCACGCGATGCGCCGGCAGCTGCTGCTGGCCGTGCTGGCGCGGCAGGCCGGCGATGGCGGCTTCCACCACGGCGAGTGGACCGAGCTGATGGAGTCGCACTACCGGCTGCACTGCAGCGCCATGCACCTGATGATGGACGCGCTGGCCGAGCGGCCCGACCCCGCCGTGCAGCAGGCGCTGGGCGCGGCAGCCGCCTTCCTGGCGCGGCAGGCCGTGCCCTTGAGCTTCGGCCACTGGCTGCTGCACGACGAGCTCGAGCACAGCGTCGAGAAGATGAAGCGGGGCCCGTTCAAGTGGGTGCCCAGCACCGTGTTCGGCAAGGCCGAGTCGAACATGCTGGTGCTGAACTCGCACCTGGACGGCGTGATCGCGCTCGACCGCTACGCCCAGCTCACCGGCGACTCGCAGTACGCGGCCCTGGTGCAGTCGGCCCGCGGCGCCACCACGGCCGTGCTGGGCCTGCGCGGCGCCGAGCCGCTGTACCGGCTGGTGTTCTGGCTCGTCGGGCTGACCTTCCTGCCCACGCCGCAGGCCGCGGCGCTGCCGCTGTGGCAGCGCGCGCTCAAGCGCCTGGCCTGGCAGCACCTCATCCCGCGCCTGCCCGACCTCAAGGCGCGCTGGCCGCGGCTGGTGATGCCGGGCGGCTACATCGCCCGCGAGCTCACGCTGCGCACCTGGGCCCACGACTACCACGCCATCAACCTGATGGACCTGGCGCGCTACCTGCGCCGCTTCGACGAGCCCGCGGTGCGCCAGGCCCTGGTGCAGGGCCTGGCCTACACGCGGCGCAGCGGCCTGCTGCAGCGCTGGGCCGAGATGCCTTACCAGAAGTACGCGCTGGGCTTCTGGGCCGAGACGCTGGCGCTGGTCTGCGGCCTGCTGCCCGAGCCCGCCTACCGCCAGTGGCTGGCCGAGGCGATGCTGGCGCTGGAAGACCTGGGGCTGGGCCTGCCGCCCTCGCTGCTGGGCGCCAACGCCGAGGCCGTGCCGCCGGCCGACCAGCTGCCCTGCCCGAGCCCGGCCGATGCGCGGCTGCGCGTGGCCAACCTGGGCCGCCGCGGCGCGCCCGAGCTGCTGGTGCTCAACCCCACCGCGCAGGCGCTGCCGCTGGCCTGGGCCGCGCCGCCGCCGCCCGGCCTGCGCTGGCAAGCGGCCGACGGGCGTGAATTCGTCGCAGGCGCGGCCCTCGGCCCCCGGGCCTGGGTGTGGGCGCGGCCCGCCGCTTGACGGCACACTGCGCGGCCTCGTCCCCCAGGCCCCTTCGCCCGCTCATGCACATCGGCATCGTCGCCCCCGAATTCCCGCCCGAGATCGGCGGCATGCAGACGCTGGCGGCCGAGTTCGCGGGCGAGCTGGCCGCGCGCGGCCACCGCGTCACGGTGCTGACGCGGCGGCGCGAGACGCCCGCGCCCGTGCTGCCCGGCATCGAGCTGCACCAGACCCTGGTCGGCCGCGCCGGCCCCGACCTGGCCGAATGCCACCGCCACCGGCCCGAGGCCTGGCACGTGATGAACGCCGCCTATGCCTGGCTGGCGCTGCACTTCAGCCCGACGCTGGTGTCGATCCACGGCAACGACTTCCTGCGCCCCTACATCCCCGTGGGCGAGCCCGCGCTCGAACGCCTGCCGCTGGCCTGGCGGTCGACCCGCTGGCGCCCGGCGCTGGAGCGCGGCATCGGCCGCTGGCGCACGCCGCGGCTGATGCGCTCGGGCCTGCGCCGCGCCACGCACATCCTGGCCAACAGCCGCTACACCGAGCGCGTGTTCCTCGAGCGCTTCCCCGAGTGCCGGGGCCGCACCACCGCGGCGATGGTCGGCGTGGGCGCCGGCTTCCTGGCCGCCTCCGGCGCCCGGCCTTCAGCGGCCGCGCCGCGGCTCGTCACCGTCTGCCGGCTGTCGGAAGAGCGCAAGAACGTCGGCCTCGTGCTGCAGGCGCTGGCGCGGCTGCAGGGGCGATTCGACTTCAGCTACACGGTGGTGGGCGACGGCGCGCTGCGCCCGGGGCTGGAGCAGGCCGCGCAGGCGCTGGGCCTGGCCGGGCGTGTGCGCTTCACCGGCACGCTGCCCATCGAGCAGGTGCGCGCCGAGCTGGCCGCCGGCGACCTGTTCGTGCTGGCCGCCGGCCTCCACCCGGGCAGCCACGAAGGCTTCGGCATCGTCTACCTCGAAGCCAATGCCTGCGGCACGCCCACGCTGGCGGCGCGGCTGGCCGGCGCGGCCGAGGCGGTGCAGGACGGCGTCTCGGGCTACTTCGTCGACACCCTCAGCGCCGAGGGCATCGCGCAGGCGCTGGCGCGCTTCCTGGGCGGCGAGTTGCACTTCGAGCCCGAGGCCTGCCGCGCCTTCGCGCGCCGCCACACCTGGGCGCGCGTGGTCGATGCGGCGCTGCCCTGGTACGGCGCGGGCCGCGGCTGATGGGGGCGCATCGATGAGCCCCGCCCGGCCGCCCGAAGGGGCTCGCCCCGCAGTGCACAGCACGGAGGTTTCCTGGTGAGCCTGCCGCTGGTCTCGGTCGTCATGCCCTGCTACAACGCCGAGCGCTTCGTGGAGCAGGCCGTGCGCAGCGCGCTCGGGCAGAGCCACGGCCGGGTCGAGCTGCTGGTGGTGGACGACGGCAGCACCGACGGCAGCGCCGCCGTGCTGGCGCGGCTGCAGGCCGAGTTCGGCAGCCGCCTCACGCGGCTGCGCACCGAGCGCGCCGGCCCCTACCCGGCGCGCAACCTGGCGCTGCGCCACGCCGGCGGCGAGCTGGTGGCCTTTCTCGACGCCGACGACTGGTGGGAGCCCGACTTCCTGGCCGCGGCCTGGGCCGCGATGCAGGCCGCCGCGGCCGACGTGGCCTATTGCGGCTGGCAGAACGTGGCCGAGGGCGCGCCGCGCGGCGCGCCCGGCACCGAGCCCTACGTGCCGCCGGCCTACGAGCAGGGCGACCTGGCGGCGCAGTTCCTGCGCGGCTGCCCCTGGCCCATCCACGCCGCGCTGCTGCGGCGCGAGGTGATCGACGCGCTGGGCGGCTTCTCCGAGCGCCGGTTCTCGTCGATGGACTACGACCTGTGGCTGCGCCTGCTGGGCGTCACGCAGCGCCTGGTGCGCGTGCCGCGCGTGCTGGCCTACTACCGCTGGCACGGGCAGGGGCAGATCTCGGCGGTGAAGGGGCGGCAGGCGCTGGATGCC
>JAGWMW010000186.1 GCA_028871575.1 Burkholderiales bacterium
CGGCAGCACCCGCTGAGCTTCCTGCTGGTGGCGGCCGACTACGCCGCCGCGGCCCGCGCCTGCGGCCGCGAGGCCGAGGCCCGGGACCGGCTGGCGGCGGCGCTGGCCGCGCAGCCCGCCATCGAGCTGCTGCAGGCGCTGGAGAGCCTGGAGCCGGCCGACGCCCCGCAGCGCCTGCCGCGCCTGCTGGCCCACCTGCGCGCCCAGCCCTCGCTGTCGGCGGCGCAGGGCCTGCTGGCCCTGCCGCCCGGCGCGCTGACGCCCGAGGCCTGGGCTGCGCTCGGCGACGCGGTGGCACGCAGCGCCGGCCCGCTGCAGCGCTACCGCTGCGACACCTGCGGCTTCGAGGCCCAGCGCTACTTCTGGCAATGCCCCGGCTGCCTGCGCTGGGACAGCTACCCGCCCCAGCGCATCGACGCGCAGTAGTGGCGCGGTGCGGACGGCGTCAGGGCGCGATCTGGCGCTCGAACAGGGCGAGCACCTCGGCCCGGGCCGGCACCTGGCCCTTGCCGCCGATGCTGGCCACCCGCCCCGGGCCGGTGATCCCGGCCTGGCCCGGCTCGTGGTCGCAGTAGATGCCCAACGTGGGCCGGCCCAGCGCCGCGGCCAGGTGCGAGAAGCCGGTGTCCAGCCCGACCACCTGCTGCGCCCCGGCCAGCACCGCGGCCATCTCGCCCACGCGCAGGAACGGCGGCACGTCGCCGTCGCAGCCCGCGGCGATGCGCTCGGCCAGCGTCTGCTCGTCCGGCCGGCCCCACAACACGACCGGCAGCCAGCCGAGCGCGCGGCAGCGCTGGCCGACCGCCACCCAGTGCCGCTCGGGCCATAGCTTCTCGGGCCGGCTGGCGTTGGGGATCAGCACCGCGTAGCGCGCGCGGGGCATCCAGCCCGGGGCCGGGGCGCGCAGGCCGAAGTCGGGCGGCCCGTCGGGCGCGGCATAGCCCAGGTGCGCGGCCGCCAGCAGCCGGCATCGCTGCACGGCATGGAAGGTCCAGGGCACGCCCGCGCTGCGCCGGTAGGCGCAGGCGGCCAGCGGCTCGCGCGCGGTGGCGCGGTCGTAGCCCAGCACCGGCGCGCCGCTCTGGCGCGCCCACAGCGCGCTCTTGAGCAGGCCCTGCAGGTCCAGCACCAGGTCGTAGCCGCCGCCGCGCAGCTCGCGCCGCAGCCCGGCCATCGCGCGCCAGCTCTCGGCGCTGAACAGCCGCGAGCGCCAGCGCCGCCAGGCCATCGGCAGCACGCGCCGCACGGCCGGGTGCAGCTGCGGGATGGCGGCGAAGGGCGCCTCGACCAGCCAGTCGATCACCGCCTGCGGATGGTGGCGCCGGATGTCCGCCAGCACCGGCAGGGCGTGCACCACGTCGCCCATCGACGAGGTCTTGACGATGAGCAGCCGCGGGCCGCCCGGGGGCTGCGGCGCCGCGCGACCGGCGGCCGTCATGCGGCCGGTGGCAGCGAGCCCCGCTCGGCCACGAGCGCGGGGTTGAGCAGCGGGTCGTTGTACATCTTGAACTGGCGGTAGACCTTGAAGCAGGCGCGGCCGGCCAGGGACTCGGCCAGCAGCGCGTGCAGGCAGCCGGCCAGGTCCTGGCGCTGCTCGAGCAGCTGCGCCAGCTTGACGGCGCTGGCCTCGCGATGCGCGGCGTCGACGTCGGTGCGCAGGGTCTGCGCGCGCATGGCCCGCAGCTTCAGCGCCAGGATCGACAGGCGGTCGATCATGCTGCCCGCGGTCTCGCTGTTCAGCCGCGCCTCGGGCCCGGCCAGCGAGCGCGGCGCGGCGCTGCCGGCGGAGGCGGCATCCACCAGGCCCAGGCGCAGCAGCAGGATCTCGTCGATGCGCTCGGTGGCATCGTTGCGGGCCTGGTTGTGGCGGTCGATGGCGCGCTTGTTGGCCGCGATCTCGGCATCGGCCACCCGGGTGCGGCGCGCGAGGTCCTCCTCGGCCCAGAGCAGGCTGTTGCAGCGGTGATTGGCCTGCACCCAGTGCCACAGGCCGTCGTCGCCGGCCGGCGGCACCCGCGCCGGCCAGCCCGGCGCCTGCAGCCAGGCATCGTGCTGCGCGGTCAGCTCGCGGGCCAGGCGTTCGAGGTCGGGGGGCATGAAGGGGGCAATGGCAGAATCGCCGCGATTATTCGCGATAAACCCCGGCGCCCCGGCGCCAGCGCCCGCGCGCCGGCTCCAGCCGGCCCCGCCCTCCGCACCCCATGACGCCCCGGCTGCCCCCGCCCGCCGAACTGGCCCGCCGCCGCGTGCTGGTGGTGGGCGACGCCATGCTCGACCGCTACTGGTTCGGCGCCGTCGAGCGCATCTCGCCCGAGGCCCCCGTGCCGGTGGTGCGCGTGGCGCGCGAGGAAGAGCGCCTGGGCGGCGCGGCCAACGTGGCCATGAACGTCAAGGTGCTGGGCGCGCGCTGCACGCTGATGACGGTGCTGGGCGAAGACGACGCCGGCCGGCGGCTGCGCGCCCTGCTGCTGCAGCAGGGCGTGGACACCGTGATCGGCCGCGACGCGCAGCTGCGCACGGTGGTCAAGCTGCGCGTGATCGGCCGCTCGCAGCAGCTGCTGCGCATCGACTTCGAGAGCCCGCCCGACCACGAGGTGCTCGACCAGATGCTGGCCGACTACGCGCGCGTGCTGCCCGAGCACGACCTGGTGCTGATGTCCGACTACGGCAAGGGCGGCCTGGCCCATGTCGCGCGGATGATCGGGCTGGCCCGCGCGGCCGGCAAGCCGGTGCTGGTCGACCCCAAGGGCAGCGACTTCAGCCGCTACGCCGGTGCCACCGCCATCACGCCCAACCGCGCCGAGCTGGCGCAGGTGGTGGGCGCCTGGTCGGGCGAGGCCGACCTGGCGGCCCGCGCCGAGTCGCTGCGCACCGGCCTGGGCCTGCAGGGCCTGCTGGTGACGCGCTCCGAGGAAGGCATCAGCCTGTTCGACGATGCGGGCCACCTGCGGCTGCCCACGGCCGCGCGCGAGGTCTTCGACGTCACCGGCGCCGGCGACACCGTGATCGGCACCCTGGCGGCGCTGCTGGCCTGCGGCCTGCCGCTGCGCGACGCCGCGGCCTGGGCCAACCGGGCCGCCGGGCTCGTGGTGTCGCGCTTCGGCACCGCGGCCGTCAGCCATGCCGAGCTGGCGGCCGAGGCCGCGCCGGGCTAGGGCGGGATCCGGGCCACGCGATGGACGATCTGCTGCGCAAGCTGCTGCGCCGCGACGACGAGGCCGCCGGGCTGGCCCGGCTGCCGCGGCCGCTGGTCTTCACCAACGGCGTGTTCGACCTGCTGCACCGCGGCCACGTCAGCGGCCTGACGGCGGCGCGCTCGCTCGGCGCCGGCCTGGTGGTGGCGCTGAACAGCGACGCCTCGGCGCGCGGCCTGGGCAAGGGCCCGGGCCGGCCGCTGAACACCGAGCTCGACCGCGCCTGCGTCATCGGCGCGCTGGCCGTGGTCGATGCCGTGATGCTGTTCGACGAGCCCACGCCGCTGGCGCTGCTGGCGCGCGTGCGGCCCGAGGTCTACGTCAAGGGCGGCGACTACGACATCGAGAGCCTGGCCGAGACGGCGCTGGTGCGCGGCTGGGGCGGCCGCGCGCTGGCCCTGCCCTACGTCGAGGGCTACTCGACGACGCGGCTGGTGCAGGCCATCCTGCGCGGCGCGGCCTGACCCGATCGCCGATGCCGGCCGCGACCCCGAGCCCCGCGCGCCCGCTGATCGTGCGCATCCGCAACTGGGTCGGCGACGTCGTCGTCGGCCTGCCGGCGCTGCGCCTGCTGCAGGCCCAGGGCTATGCGCCGACCTTGGTGGCACGCGGCCAGTGGGCGCCGGCGCTGCTGGCCGGGGAGGGCTGGCCGGTGCACGTGCAGCCGCCCGCGATGGCCGACAAGGTGCGGCAGCTGCGCGCGCTGCGCGCGCAGGCCCGCCGGCTCGACCCCGGCTTCGACCGGCGCGAGAACGCCTTCCTGCTGGCCACCTCGATCTCGAGCGCGCTGGAGATGCGCCTGGCCGGCCTGCGCGCGGTGGGCTACGCCAAGGAGGGCCGCACGCCGCTGATGGCGCGCGGCGTGCCCATGGTCCATCACGGCCACGAGCTGACGCGCTACTTCGCGCTGGCCTGCCGCTTCCTGGGCGTCGAGGCCGCGCCGCCGCCGGCCATCGGGCTGCGGGTGCCGCCGGCGCAGACTGCGCAGGCGCGGGCGCTGCTGGCGGCGCGCGGCCTGGACGGGCCCTACCTCGTCATCTGCCCCTTCGCCGGAGGGCGCGTGGCGATCCCGGGCAAGCCGACCAAGACCTGGCCCGACTTCGCCCGCTTCACGGCACTGGCGGCGGCCGGGCTCGGCCTGCCGCTGATGGTCTACCCGGGCCCGGGCGAGCATGCCCTGGCGCGCGAGCTCTACCCCGCGGCGCACCTGATCGAAGGCGCCGACCTCGGCGTCTATGCCGCGCTGCTGCAAGGTGCGGCGCTGGTGGTGGCCAACGACACCGGCCCCGGTCACCTCGCCGCCGCCGTCGGCAGCCGCCTCATCAGCGTGCTCGGCCCCACCGTGGCCGAGCGCTGGGCGCCCTGGGGGCCGCAGGTGCGGGTGCTGCAGCGCCGGCCCGACGAGCCCGGTGCCGCCGCCTGGCCCGAGGCCGAGGAAGCGCTGGCGCTGGCCCGGCAGATGCTGGCACTGGCGTAGCGCGGGCGCGGGCGCGGGTGGCTCCCTCCGAGGCGGCCCCCCGCCGCGGGGCCCTCTGCGCAGCGCCCGGCCGGGGGAATGGCAGCGGCGGGGCGGCTTCCCAGAATCCCGGCCACCCGATGCCGCAGGGTCGAGCCTCGACGCCGGCACCGGGGTCCATCACCCACCAGGAGCCACGCCATGATCCGCCACCTCTTCACCGCCTTGCTCGTCGCCTGCACCCTGCACGCCCACGCGGCAGTCGATGCCAACCAGGCCAGCCGCGCCGACCTCGAATCCGTCAAGGGCATCGGCCCCGGGCTGTCGGCCAAGATCCTCGAGGCGCGGGAGAGCGGAGCCTTCAAGGGCTGGGGCGATCTGGTCGAGCGCGTGGGCGGCATCGGCGCCGGCAACGCGGCCAGGTTCTCGCAGGCCGGGCTCACGGTGGCCGGCGCGGCCTGGGACGGCAGCGCCGCCGCGCCGGCGGCCAGGAACCGCACGAAGGCAGACAAGGCCGGCAAGGCAGACAAGGCCGGCAAGGCCGGCAAGACGGCCGGTTCCGATCCGTCCAGGTCGGCGGCCGCTCCGGCCGGCCGATGAGGGCGCGCCGGGCTAGGCCCGCGCCGAGGGCCCTTCAGGGCAGCGCGATGTCGGGCGCGGCCACCCGGGCACGCCCGGCGCCGGGGCGGTCCCAGCCGAAGAAGCGCAGCACCTCGTCGCGTCGCGCCTGCGTGTCGGCCTCGCCCAGCGCGATCAGCTCGCGCGTGAACGGGGCCTCGAACAACAGGTAGCTGGCCAGGGCCGAGCCGCGCGCCTCGCGGCCCTGGCCGCCCACGCCCACGCCGCGCAGCAGCGCGCGCACCGCCGGCGGCAGTGCCTGCAGGTGGCGCGCGGCGATGTCGTCGATGCGCTCGCTGGGCGCGATCACCAGCGCCTCCAGCGGCCGCAGCGGCGTGTCGGCCAGCGCCGACTCGGGCAGCAGCGCCAGCGTGCGGTTGATGCGCCGCAGCCGCTCGATGTCGACCGCCAGCGCATCGAGAAAGATGCTCGACATCGCATGGCCGGCGATCTGCGCCAGGTTGGGGTAGGCGTCGGCCGCCATGCCGTGGCGCGCCGGCTCCTGCATGCGGCCGACGCCGATGATCAGCAGCCGCTGCGCCCCCAGGTGCACCGCCGGCGACAGCGGCGCGGTCTGGCGCATCGAGCCGTCGCCGAACCAGCCGGGCTCGGGCCCGTCGCGGCCCGGCACCGCGAGCGGCGTGGCCGGGAAGACGAAAGGAATCGCCGACGAGGCCAGCAGGTGCGCGTGTGTCAGCGGCCCCGGGCAGGCGATGCGCTGCGAGCGCTCCCAGGGCGGCACCGGGCTGGCGCAGTCGTAGAAGGTGTAGTGCTCGCCGCTGGTGTAGCTCGAGGCCGTGACCGCCAGCGCATGCAGGTGCCCGTGCGCCAGCATCCGCGGCAGCCGCTCCAGCGGCACCAGGCGCTGCAGCAGATCGGCCAGCGGCTCGTTGTCCAGCAGCGATCGCGGATGGGCGCGGCGCCAGCGCGCCAGCACCCAGCCGACCGACAGCATGGTCAGCCAGCGCGCGCCGCTGCGAATCACGCCCAGCGAGTCGGCGCGGTACACCTGCTCGGCGCTGAAACCCTGCCAGACCCGGGCGATGACTTCCACCGCGGCGTCGAAGCGGTCGGCGTGGCAGGCCAGCGCGGCGGCATTGATGGCGCCGGCCGAGGTGCCGCAGATCACGCCGAAGGGGTTGCGCAGGCGCGCCGCCGGCGAGAGCGCCTCGCGCCGCAAGCGCACCAGCGCGCGCAGCAC
>JAGWMW010000187.1 GCA_028871575.1 Burkholderiales bacterium
CTGCAGCTGCAGCAGCGCCGGATGCGCCGGCGCCTGGGCCAGCAGCTGCGCGCCCAGGGCCTCGGCCTCGGCGGCCCGGCCGGCGCCCAGCAGCGCCAGCGCCTGCGCGAGGCCGGACTCGATCGCGTTCACCGGACACCCCTTCGCGCTGCGCGCTCCGGGATGAGCGCTTGGGAGCGGCCCGGCGCGCTCAGGCCAGCGCCTCGTCCAGCACCTCGATCCAGTGCCGCACCGGCGTCGGGGTGCCGCTCTGCAGGTGCTGGATGCAGCCGATGTTGGCGCTGACGATGGCCTGGGCGTCCAGGGCCCCGAGCTGGCCGAGCTTGCGGTCGCGCAGCTGGGTGGAAAGCCCGGGCTGCAGCACGCTGTAGGTGCCGGCACTGCCGCAGCACAGGTGGCTCTCGGCGGGGGCCAGGCCGATCTCGAAGCCCAGGGCGCCCAGGTGGGTCTCGACGCCGCCCCGCAACTGCTGGCCATGCTGCAGCGTGCAGGGCGGGTGGTAGGCCAGCCGGCGCGTGCGCGGCGTGCCCATCCGCCCCTGCAGGCGCGGCACCAGATCGGGCAGCAGCTCGCTGAGGTCGCGCGCCAGCGCGGCCACGCGCCGGGCCTTGTCGGCGTACGCAGGGTCGCCGGCCAGCGCATGGCCGTAGTCCTTGACCGCCACGCCGCAGCCCGAGGCATTGCTGACGATGGCCTCGACCCGGCCTTCCGAGGTCAGGCCCTCGACCAGCGGCCACCAGGCGTCGATGTTGCGGCGCATGTCGTCGCGGCCGCCGGCGGTATCGCCCAGGTGGGTGCGCAGGGCGCCGCAGCAGCCGCCGCCGTCGGCCACCAGGCATTGCAGGCCGGCGGCGTCGAGCACGCGGGCGGTGGCGCTGTCGATGTTGGGCAGCATCGCCGGCTGCACGCAGCCGCGCTGCAGCAGCACCTTGCGCGGGTGGCTGCGGGTGGGCCAGCGGTGGGCCCGCGCGCCGCTGCGCGGCGGCACCTTGGCCTTCAGCGCCGGCGGCAGCAGCGGCCGCGCCAGCTGGCCCAGCTTCATCGCGGGGGCGAACAGGGGCGAGGTCAGCCCTTCCTTGAGCAGCCAGCGCACCGCACGCTCGCCGCGCGGACGCTCCACCCGGGCCTCGACCAGCTCGCGCCCGATGTCCACCAGCCGGCCGTAGGCCACGCCGCTGGGGCAGGTGGTCTCGCAGTTGCGGCAGGTCAGGCAGCGGTCCAGGTGCAGCTGGGTGCGGCGGGTGACGGGCTCGCCCTCGAGCATCTGCTTGATCAGGTAGATGCGCCCGCGCGGGCCGTCGAGCTCGTCGCCCAGCAGCTGGTAGGTGGGGCAGGTGGCGGTGCAGAAGCCGCAGTGCACGCACTTGCGCAGGATGGCCTCGGCCTCCTGCCCTTCGCGGGTGCCTTTGAATTCGGGGGCGAGGTTGGTTTGCATCAGCACAGGTCGTAGCTCAGCACCCAGTAGTGGCCGCAGGCGGTCCACTGCGGGTCGCGGGCGCGCGCGCCGAGGGCGGCGAAGGCTGCTTCGCGCGTGGGGAAGTTCTTCAGCACCTCGTGCACGCTGCCGTCGTCGAGGCGGCGCTGCTGGTACGTGTTGCCTTCGACGTCGCGGCGCGTGATCGGCAGGTTGCTGGCCTGGACGAAACTGTTGTCCAGCATGACCACGCGGGCGCCGGGCTCCAGCCGCTCGTGCAGCAGCTGCAGCCAAGGCGCCAGCCGCGCCAGCGGCACGTGGCTCCACCAGCAGCCGGCAAACGCGCCGTCGAAGCTGCGGCCGGCGAGCGGCTCGAAGCTGTAGGCGTCGACGGTCTCGAACTGCACGCAGGCCGGCAGCGGCTTGCTGCGCGCGAGAGCCATCGTCTCGGGGTTGATGTCGGTGGCCAGCCAGGCCTGGGCATCGCGCGCGCCGTGCAGCGTCCACCAGCCCGTGCCGCAGGCCACCTCGAGCACGCGGCGGCCGGCGAACAGCGGCGGCAGCGAAGCCTCCAGCGCACGCAGGTCGGCCTGCCGCTCGGGCTTGAAGTAGACGCGCTCGTAGGTGGCAGCCCGCTGCGCGTAGTAGCCGCGCATCCGCGCTTCGATGTCGGTCGCGGCACCCATCACAGGCCCGGCACCAGGCGGCCGGGGTTGAAGATGCCGGCGGGGTCGAAGGCCTGCTTGATCCCGCGGTGGATGCGCTCCAGCGCCGGCGGCAGCGGCGCGAACACGCCTGCAGCCTTGTCGCCGCCGCGGAAGAGCACCGCGTGGCCACCGACCGCGCGCGCGGCCTCGCGCAGCATTGCCGCCGGCGCGGCGGTGCACAGCCAGCGCTGCGCGCCGCCCCATTCGATCAGCTGCTCGCCCGACAGCGCCAGCGGCGGCGCCGTGGCCGGCACCGACAGCCGCCACAGCGCCGCACCCTGATGCACCGCGCGCGCGGCGCCGGTGAAGAACTCGTCGCGGTGGTCGCGCAGCCCATCCCAGAAGCCGGCCGCCAGCGCGGCATCGACGGCCTCGCCGCCGATCTTCGCGGCCGCCGATTGCACCGCCGCGGCCGCGCCGGCCAGGCGCAGCACCAGGGTGCCGTCCCACCAGGCGCTGGCGTTCAGCGGCAAGGGCTGGCCGCCCCAGTCGTTCAAGCGCCTGATCGCGCTCGCCTGGTCGGCCTCGAGCCTGAGCGTCAGCGTGGCCGCCGGCAGCGGCAGCACCTTGAGCGAGACCTCGCAGACCAGGCCCAGGATGCCCATCGAGCCGGCGAGCACGCGCGAGACGTCGTAGCCGGCCACGTTCTTCATCACCTGGCCGCCGAAGCTCAGCAGCTCGGCGCGGCCGTTGAGCAGGGTCGCGCCGAGCACATGGTCGCGCACGCCCCCGGCAGCGGCCCGCGCCGGGCCGGCCAGGCCGGCGGCGACCATGCCGCCCACCGTGCCGCCCTCGCCGAAGCGCGGCGGCTCGAAGGGCAGGCACTGGCCGCGCTCGGCCAGGGCTTCTTCCAGCTCGGCCAGCGGCGTGCCTGCGCGCGCGGTCACGACCAGCTCGCTCGGCTCGTAGCTGCTGATGCCGGCCAGGGCCGTGGTGTCCAGCCACTCGCCTGTCAGCGGCCCGCCGTAGAAATCCTTGCTGCCGCCGCCGCGGATGCGCAGCGGCCGGCCCTCGGCGGCCGCGTCGCGCACCTGCGCCTGCAGCGCCGCCAGGGCCGGATCGGCCGCCGCGGCGCCCACCTAGAAGCGCTCCAGCCCGGGAAAGGGCAGCAGGCCGCGGGACACGTGCATCTTCCCGTACTCGGCGCAGCGCTGCAGCGTCGGGATCACCTTGCCCGGGTTGAGCCGCCCGGCGGGGTCGAAGGCACGCTTGACGGCCTCCATCTGCGCGCGCTCCTCGGGCGAGAACTGCACGCACATGCTGGCCAGCTTCTCGACCCCGACGCCATGCTCGCCGGTGACGGTGCCGCCCATCGCGACGCTGGTCTCCAGGATGTCGGCGCCGAAGAGCTCGCAGCGGTGCAGCTGGTCGGGGTCGTTGGCGTCGAACAGGATCAGCGGATGCAGGTTGCCGTCGCCGGCGTGGAAGACGTTGCAGCACTTCAGGCCGTACTTGACCTCCATGTCGGCGATGGCCAGCAGGATGTCGGCCAGCCGCCGGCGCGGGATCGTGCTGTCCATGCACATGTAGTCGGGGCTGATGCGGCCCGAGGCGGGGAAGGCGTTCTTGCGCCCGCTCCAGAAGCGCAGCCGCTGCGCCTCGTCGCGGCTGACCTCCAGGCGCGAGGCCCCGCAGCCGCTGAGCACGTCCAGCATGCGCGCGATCTCCTCGCCCACCTCCTCGGGCGTGCCGTCGCTCTCGCACAGCAGGATGGCCGCCGCGTCGAGGTCGTAGCCGGCGTGGACGAAGTCCTCGACCGCGGCCGTCATCGGCTGGTCCATCATCTCCAGGCCGGCCGGGATGATGCCGGCGGCGATGATGGCGGCGACCGCGTCGCCGGCTTTGCGCACATCGTCGAAGCTGGCCATGATGCAGCGCGCCAGCGCCGGCTTGGGCACCAGCCGGACCGTGACCTCGGTCGTGACCGCGAGCATGCCCTCGCTGCCCACCACCAGCGGCAGCAGGTCCAGGCCCGGGGCGTCGAGCGCCCCGCTGCCGAACTCCACCGGCTCGCCCTCGGCCGTGTAGCCGCGCACGCGCAGCACGTTGTGCAGGGTCAGGCCGTACTTCAGGCAGTGCACGCCGCCCGAGTTCTCGGCCACGTTGCCGCCGATGGTGCAGGCGATCTGGCTGCTGGGGTCGGGGGCGTAGTACAGGCCGAAGGGCGCCGCGGCCTCGCTGATGGCCAGGTTGCGCACGCCGCACTGCAGCGTGGCCGTGCGCGCGTGGCGGTCGATCATCACGATCTTGTTGAACTTGGCCAGCGACAGCGTCAGGCCCAGCTCGTGCGGCAGCGCGCCGCCCGACAGCCCGGTGCCGGCGCCGCGCGCCACCACCGGCACCCCGAGGGCATGGCAGGCCTCGAGCACCGCGGCCACCTGCGCCTCGGTCTCGGGCAGGGCCACCGCCAGCGGCTGGCGGCGGTAGGCGGTGAGGCCGTCGCACTCGTAGGGCACGGTGTCCTCGCGCTGGTGCAGCAGCGCGTGCGCCGGCAGCAGCGGCGCCAGTGCCGCCACCAGTTGCTGCTGGCGCTCGGCGCGCTGCAGGGCCAGGTCGGCGGCGGGGGTGGTCGGCGCATTCATCGGCAGGGGTCCTGGCGCGGCCTCGTGGGGGCGGCCGCAGGGCCCTGGCACTTTACGCGAAGGCCCCTGGGCCCAAGAGCCCGCGGGCGCCGAGGCCTTCGGGCGTTCGAACGTTCAGGCGTTCAGGGCAGCTTGCCGGCCACGCAGTGCACGCCCGTCAGGCGGCCGCCCGGGCCCTGCTCGGTCTGGCAGGCCATGACCTGGCACGACGAGGGGTCGTTGAACCAGGCGGTGCTGGTGCTGCCGCTGGCCGAGACGCCGATCGGGATCGGGCTGGGCATGGCGTTGATCTGCGACCGCGCCCTGGGCGCGTAGGCCGCGCCCAGGGCGAGCAAGGCGGCCGCGGCGGCCGTGAAGGCGATGGCTCGAGGGATCATGGTCTGGGTCCTCCGGTGGCGTGCCGACGGCCGCGGCAGCGCGCCAGCCTACCCGGCTTCGTCGGGCCCGCGCGTGAACGCGGTCAGCACGCCGGTGTAGCCGTACAGGTGGTGGCGCGCGACCTCGCCGCCGGCGAAGAAGCCCACCAGCGGCACGTCGCCCAGCGCATGCTGCACGATCTTCAGCTCGGCCGAAGGGCCGCCGAAGTGCGGCCCGCCGCGGCCGGCGCAGCTGATGTACAGCGCGCCCCGGATGCGCCGGCGCGCCTCGGCCGGCCCGCCCAGCGCCGGCACGCGGGCCTCGGGCAGGCTCTCGGCCTCGTCGCGGATCTCGCTGCAGATGCGTACCAGGTCGCGCCGCGCGGCCTGCACGTCGCGCTGGCAGAAGGCCAGGCGCAGGCCGGTCTCCAGCCGCTCGGCCACCGCCACCGCCTGGCGCGCCGGGTCCAGGCCGACGAGGTGGCGCACCCGGGTGTCGGGCCCGAACTGGCGCGGCCCGCGCGCGGCCAGCGCCGCGTCGCCGGCGTCGGTGAGCCCGGCCAGCGTGGCGCGCACCTGGGGCAGGGCTGCGCGCAGCCCATGGGGGCCGTCCAGGCCCAGGTCGCGCAGCAGGCAGGCCAGGGCCGGCTCGCCGTCGAGCGTCAGGGCCAGGGGGCCGTCGCAGGCGGTCACGGTGCGCGTGGGCCCCACGGGCTGGCTGCCCTGGGTCACGCGAGAGACCAGGGCCACCTCGCTGCTGAAGGCCACGCCGGAAAGGCCGCCGCGCCAGACGCCGTCGGCGAGGTGGGCGCCGGCCCCGCGCGACGAGACCAGCCCGCCGAACAGGTAGCCCGAGCTCGTGCGGTCACTCATCTCGGCGATGAGCTCGGCCAGGTCGGGCGTGGCCGGGTCGGCGTGGACGAGGGCGCTGAAGGCCTCGATCCGGCCCGGCCGGCGGGCCCCCGAATACACCTCGAAGCGGCCCCGGGGCAGCGCGGCCAGCATCAGCACCAGGGCCGGCTGGTCGATGTACTCCACGCCGCCCGCCGCCACGCCCACCGCGGCGCAGCCCACCCAGGACACCCCGGGCCAGCGCAGGCCCAGCGCAGCGTGCAGCGCCTCGGCCTGGGCCACGTAGTGGTCGCTGAAGTACACGAAGCCCAGCGTCAGCGGCCCCTCGGCGCTGGCGTCGTGGCGCGCCTGCTGCGCATCGACCTGGGCCGCGGCCAGGGCCAGCGCGCGGCGCCAGTCGGGGTGCGCGGCATGGCCGACGAGGAAGGCAGGCATCGCGCCTCGGACCCTCAGCGGCCGCGCGGTCGCGCCGGCGCGGCCTTGGCGGCGCGGGCGCGGCGCGGCGCGGGCGCGGGCGGGTCGGCC
>JAGWMW010000188.1 GCA_028871575.1 Burkholderiales bacterium
CGCCGGCCGCGCTGCCCCCGCTGCGGGTGCCGGCCGCGGCCAACAGCGTGGCGGTCGAGTTCGCGGCGCTGGACTACTCGGCGCCGGCCCGCAACCGCTACGCCTACCGGCTGCAGGGCTACGACCGCGACTGGATCGACACCGACGCCGCCCATCGCGTGGCCAGCTACACCAACCTGCCGCCGGGCGACTACACGCTGGAGCTGCGCGGCAGCAACCGCGACGGCGTCTGGTCGCAGGCCGAGCTGGCCCTGCCGCTGCGGGTGCTGCCGGCCTGGTACCAGCAGCTGTGGGTGCGCGCCGCGGCGGTGCTGGCGCTGCTGGCGCTGGGCGCGGGGGCCGTGCGCTGGCGCACGCGCTACCTGCGGATGCAGCAGATCGCGCTGGAGCGCAAGGTGGGCGAGCGCACCGCGATGCTCGAGCAGGTCTCGCGCGCGCTGGCCGAGAAGACGCGCATCCTCGAGCAGACCAGCGTCAGCGACCCGCTGACCGGGCTGCGCAACCGCCGCTTCCTGGCCGAGCACATCGAGACCTCGATCGGCGCCAGCCTGCGCCGCGGCCAGGAGGCGCGGCTGGCCGGGCAGCCGCGGCCGCTGGACGCGGACACGGTGTTCCTGCTCATCGACATCGACCACTTCAAGAGCGTCAACGACCGCCACGGCCATGCCGCCGGCGACGCCGTGCTGGTGCAGGTGGGCCAGCGCCTGCAGGCGCTGATGCGCGAGACCGACTACGTCGTGCGCTGGGGCGGCGAGGAGTTCCTGGCCGTGGCGCGCGACACCGACCGCGGCCGCGCCGAGGAGCTGGCCGAGCGGGTGCGCGACGTCGTCGCCGGCCACCCCTTCAGGCTCGACGACGGTGCGCCGCTGGCGCTCAGCGCCTCGATCGGCTTCGCCTGCCTGCCCTTCGTCGAGCCCGAGCCGCGCGCCCTGGGCTGGGAGGAGGTGGTCAAGCTCGCCGACCTGGCCCTGTTCGCCGCCAAGCGGCTGGGCCGCAATGCCTGGGTCGGGCTGCACGCCACCCCGGCGGCGCACGCCGAGGGGCTGCCGGCCCGCCTGCAGGCCGATCCGCGGCGCGCGCTCGAGCAGGGCGAGGTGCGGCTCAGCAGCAGCCACCCGGCCGCGGCGGCCCAGGCGGCCTTCGCGACGGTGGCGGCCCTGGTCGCCCCGTCGGGCTGAGCGGCGCCCGATGGACATCGGCACCCTCCGCCAGCGCCTGCGCGCCCTGGGCGCCGGCCCGGCGCACGAGGCCCGCGTGCTGCGCCACTGGGCGCAGGGCCTGCCGCTGCAGGGCGGCCGGCGCCGGCCCGAGGACTTCCTGCCGAAGGCGCTGCGCCAGGCGCTGCCGGCGCTGGCCGACGAGCTGGCTGCGCTGGCGCGGCTGCAATCCGCGCACCCCGGCGCCGACGGCTCGGTGCGCCTGCTGCTGGCGCTGCGCGACGGCCAATCCATCGAGAGCGTGCTGCTGCCGCCGCAGCGCAGCCAGGGCCTGTGCGTCAGCACCCAGGTCGGCTGCGCGGTGGGCTGCGTGTTCTGCATGACCGGCCAGGGCGGCCTGCTGCGCCAGCTGGGCAGCGCCGAGATCGTGGCCCAGGTGGCGCTGGCGCGCACCGCCTACGCGGCGCGGCCGGTGCGCAAGGTCGTGTTCATGGGCATGGGCGAGCCGGCGCACAACCTGGATGCGGTGCTGGAGGCGATCGAGCTGCTGGGCACGGCCGGCGGCATCGGCCACAAGCAGCTGGTGTTCTCCACCGTCGGCGATGCGCGCGCCTTCGAGAGCCTGCACGCGCTCGGCCCGGGCCGGGTGCGGCCGGCGCTGGCGCTGTCGCTGCACAGCACCGACCCGGCGCGCCGCGCCGCGCTGCTGCCGCGCGCGCCGCGCCTGAGCCCGGCCGAGCTGGTCGAGCAGGGCGATCGCTACGCCCGCGCCAGCGGCTACCCGCTGCAGGTGCAGTGGACGTTGATCGAGGGCGTCAACGACGGCGACGACGAGGTCGAGGGCATCGCGGCGCTGCTGGCCGGCCGCCACGCGCTGATGAACCTCATCCCCTACAACGACGTGCCCGGCCTGGTCCTGCGACGCCCGAGCTGGGAGCGCGCCGCCGCGATGGCCCGCGCGCTGCACCGCCGCGGCGTGCTCACCAAGCTGCGCCGCTCGGCGGGGCAGGACGTGGAGGCCGGCTGCGGCCAGCTGCGCGCCCGGGCTGGGGCTGGGGCCGGGGCCGGGGTTGGGGTTGGGGCTTCGGCGCCGCTGGTGTTCGTGCCCCCGCCGCCCCGGCCCCAGTCCCGGTCTCAGTGATAGCGGCCGCCGCCCGGGGGCGGCGTCGACCCGCCGGCCGCCCCGCCGCCGGCCTTGGCCAGCAGGTCCTTGCCGCTGACCCCGGCGAACAGCGCCGCGGCGCGCACCTTGATCTCGAGCAGCTCGCTCGCGCTGACCGAGTATTCGCCCGTCACGCGGTTGACCTCGATCTTGAACTCGACGTCCTTGCCGGCGTTGGACAGCATGCCGCTGGTGAACTCGTAGTCCTCGCTCTCGAACGGCAGGCCGCGCGCGTCGGGGTCGTAGTCGGTGTAGGCGATGTTGCCGATGGCGCCGCTGGCCAGGTTCAGCAGCCCGGTGGACGCGATGACCTCGTCGGTCAGCTCGTCGGTGATCGTGATCGGTACTTTCAGGTCCACGGCAGGCCTTCAGCGCAGGGGGTGGGGCGGCGATTGTGGCGCCTGGCGGAGGCCCGGCGGACGCGCCTCAGCCCCGCGCCACGTACCCCCGCGGAATGGCCGCCAGCAGGCGCTGCGTGTACGCCTCGCGCGGCGCGGCCAGGATCTGGGCCGCGCTGGCCTGCTCGACCACGACGCCGTCCTTCATCACCAGCACCTCGTCGCTGATGAAGCGCACCACCGCCAGGTCGTGGCTGATGAAGACGTAGCTCAGGCCGAGCTCGTCCTGCAGGTCCTTCAGCAGGTTCAGCACCTGCGCCTGCACGCTCACGTCGAGCGCGCTCACGGCCTCGTCCAGCACCAGCACTTCGGGCGACAGGGTCAGGCAGCGCGCGATCGCCACGCGCTGGCGCTGGCCGCCGCTGAACTCGTGCGGGTACTTGGCCAGCGCGGCGCCGTCCAGGCCCACCTTCTCGAGCAGGCTGCGCGCGCGCTGCTCGCGATCGGCGGCGTCGGCCCCGATGCCGTGGATCAGCATCGGCTCGAGCAGGGTCTGGCCGATGGTGAAGCGCGGGTTCAGGCTGGCGTACGGGTTCTGGAACACGATCTGGATGCGCCGCCGCACCGACTGCCGCTCGCGCGCCGACAGCGCCAGCAGGTTGCGGCCCTCGAACAGGATCTCGCCCGACTCGGGCCCGCGGCGCGGCTCGTGCAGGCGCAGCAGGCTCAGGCCCATCGTCGTCTTGCCCGAGCCCGACTCGCCCACCACGCCCAGGGTGTGGCCGCGGCGCAGGCTGAAGCTCACGCCTTGCACGGCCTTGAACTCGCGCCGGCCGAAGGCGCCGTGCGGCAGCCAGAAGCTCTTGGCCAGGGCGCGCACCTCCAGCACCACCGGCGCCGCGGGGTCCTTGGGCTTGGCCGCCTTGGCGGGGGCGGCGGCGGCGCCGGCCATGTGCTCGTCGATCACCATGAGCCGCGCCGGGTTGCCCTCCAGGCTGGGCCGGCAGGCCAGCAGCGCGCGCGTGTAGTCGTCGGCGGGCGCGCCGAAGATGCGGGCCGCCTCGCCCTGCTCGCGGATGCGGCCCTGGCGCATCACGACCACGCGGTCGGCGATCTCGCCCACCAGGCCGAGGTCGTGGCTGATGAACAGCAGGCTCATCCGGCGGCTGTCCTTCAGGCGCGCCAGCAGCTCGATGATCTGGCGCTGGATCGTCACGTCCAGCGCGGTGGTGGGCTCGTCGGCGATCAGCAGCCGCGGCTCGCAGGCCAGGGCCATCGCGATCATCACGCGCTGCTGCTGGCCGCCGCTCATCTCGTGCGGGTAGCTCGCCAGCCGGCGCGCGGGCTCGGGCACGCCCACCTCGGCCAGCAACTCGGCGGCGCGCGCCTGCGCCTGGCGCCGGCTCAGGCCCAGGTGCTTGCGCAGCGGCTCGGCCAGCTGGCGGCCGATGTCGAACACCGGGTTCAGCGAGCTCATCGGGTCCTGGAAGACGCAGGCGATGTCCTTGCCGCGCAGCGCGCGCAGCGCCTGCGCGGGCAGCTGCAGCAGGTCGATCGGCGCGGTGCCCGCCGCCGCGGCTTCGTCGGGCTGCCACAGGATGCGGCCGCTGCGCTCGGCGTTCTCGGGCAGCAGGTTCAGCACCGACATCGCCGTCACGCTCTTGCCCGAGCCCGATTCGCCCACCAGGGCCACGGTGCTGCGCGGTGCGATCTGGAAGCCGATGCCCACGCCGCCGCGGCCCACCGCCTCGGCGCGCTCGCCGCGGCCCAGGCGAAAGGCCACCTGCAGGTCCTCGATCGCCAGCAGGGGCGGCGTGCCGGGCGCGGCGGGCGTGCCGGACGTGCCGGGCGGGGCGGCGCTCACTCGAGCCCCCGCAGCTTGGGGTCGAGCGCGTCGCGCAGCGCATCGGTCATGAGCGAGAACGCGGTCACGAACACGGCCATGAACAGCGTGGCGCTGGCCAGCTGCCACCAGTGGCCGAGGATCAGCTCGCTCTGCGCCTCGGCCAGCATCGTGCCCCAGCTCACCTGGTCGACTCGCACGCCCAGGCCGAGGTAGCTGAGGATGACCTCGGCCTTGATGAAGCCCACCGTCAGCAGGCTCATCCGCACCAGCACCACGTGGCTGACGTTGGGCAGGATGTGGCGGAACATGCGGCTGGCGCTGCTGGCGCCGATGGCCTCGGCCGCGCGCACGTACTCGCGCGCCGAGTGGCGGATGAACTCGGCCCGCACCTGGCGGTACATGCCGGTCCAGCCGCTGAGGCCCAGGATGACGACCACGCTGGTCACGCCGCGCCCGGCCACGGCGGCGAAGGCGAAGATGAGCAGGATGTCGGGGATGCTGGTGAAGACGTTGTAGACCCACTCCAGCGCGTCGCCCACCTTGCCGCCGAAGAAGCCGCCCAGCGCCCCCAGCAGCACGCCGATGGCGCTGGCCGTCACGGCTGCGGCCAGGCCGACGAAGACCGAGATCTGGGTGCCCTTGATGGTCTTGGCCAGCACGTCGCGGCCCAGGCGGTCGGCGCCGAAGGGGCGCGTGGTCTGCTTCACGGTCTGGACCGTGGCGTACTGCTTGGCGCGCTCGGCCCAGGCCTTGTAGATCGGGGCCAGCGGGTCCACTGCCGAGAGGTCGACGTTCGGGCCGCGCGGCTCGGCGATGGCGTCGGCCGGGCGCGGCGGCGCCGGGCCCATGAAGGTGGGCGGGGCGTCGGGCACGGCCACCTCGTCCTGCCAGTGGCTGGCCACCAGCCCCAGCGCCGACAGCAGCACCAGGACCATGAAGGCCAGCACCACGAGGGCCGAGCCCAGGCCCACGCGGTCGGCCTTGAAGCGCCGCCAGGCGGCATGCCAGACGCCCTCGCCGGCGGCAGGCGCGCCGGCGGCGGTGCCGGGCAGCGGCAGCACCGCCGTCACTTGAGCACCACCCGCGGGTCGGCGATCTTGTAGGCCACGTCGGTGGCCAGGTTGACGAGCATCGTGATCACGGCCAGGTAGATGGTGAAGGCCTCGATGACGGGGAAATCGCTGCGGTTGACCGCGAGCAGGATCTCGCGCCCCACGCCCGGGATCGAGAAGAACACCTCGATCAGGAAGCTGCCGACGAAGATGCCCGGCAGCTGCAGCCCGACGTTGGTGAGGATGGGGATCATCGCGTTGCGCAGCACGTGGCGGAACAGCACCGTGCCCTCGCCCATGCCCTTGGCGCGGGCGGTGCGCACGTAGTCGTGGCCCAGCTCGTCGAGCAGGAAGCTGCGGTACAGCCGCGTCTGCGGCGCCAGCCCCACCGCCACCGCCAGCAGCACCGGCAGCGGCACGTAGGTGACGAGGTTCTTCCAGGTGCTGTCGCTCCAGCCCTGGACCGGGAACCAGCCGAGCTGGAAGCCGAACAGGTACTGCCCGACGATGACGTAGACCAAGAAGCTGATCGACAACGCCACCGTGGAGGCCACCATGATGGCGCGGTCGCTGAAGCTGCCGCGGCGGTAGGCCACCCACATCGCCACCGGCAGGGCGAGGAAGATGTCCAGGATCAGGATCGGCGTCATCACCGTCAGCGTGGCCGGCAGCCGGGTCGCGAAGAGGTGGCTCACGGCCTCGTTGGTGGCCCAGCTCTTGCCCCAGTTGAACGTGACCACCTGCTTGAAGAAGATCCACAGCTGCACGATCGTGGGCTGGTCCAGGCCGAGCTGCTGGCGGATCGCCGCCACCTGCTCCTTGCTCGCGTTCAGGCCGCCCAGCACCT
>JAGWMW010000189.1 GCA_028871575.1 Burkholderiales bacterium
GCCGCGCCCGGCCCGGCGGGCGGCCCCGACGCCGTCAACGCAGGCAGCGCGTTGGGCGGCGTGATCGACGGCCTGAAGGGCGCGATCTTCGGCAGCACCGGCCCGCGCGGCGGCCGCCACGAGGGCCTGGCCGAGAAGGCGGCCTCGTCGGCCATGCGCAGCATCGGCTCGGCCGTGGGGCGCGAGATCGTGCGCGGCGTGCTGGGCTCGCTGCTCGGCGGCCGGCGCCGCTGAGCCCGGCTCGAACTCCACCGGGCCGCCCGATGATCCACCCCGAACGCCTGACCGCCACGCTGGACGGCGAGTTCGCCGTCTTCCTGATCGGCCTGCGCATCAACCAACCGCTGCGCGTGGACAAGTGGGGGCCGGTGGCACGCGCGATGCCGCGCATGCTGCGCGAGCTCTACCGCCACCCCGAGCTCGGCTTCCTGCATGCCCAGACCTGGTTCGCGCGCACGACGCTGGTGGTGCAGTACTGGCGCTCGGTGGACCAGTTGCTGGCCTACGCGAGAGACCGCGACGCCGCCCACCTGCCGGCCTGGCAGGCCTTCAACCGCGCGGTGGGCAGCGACGGCTCGGTCGGCATCTGGCACGAGACCTACGTCTGCGGCCCCGGCCGCTACGAGAACGTCTACGTCAACATGCCGCCCTTCGGCCTGGGCCGGGCCGGCCGCCTGCAGCCGGCCTCGGGCGAACGCCGCTCGGCCGCGGGCCGGCTGCGCGAGGGGGCCCGCCCGCCCGCGCCCTGAGCCGCCGCCTACAATTTGCGGCTCGCCCGAGCTTGGGCGCCTTCCTCCTTCCGGAGCCTGCCGCAGTGTCTTCGCCGCCCGCCGTCCCCGCCCAAACGCCCGAGGCGCTCGAGCGCGACCTCGCGGCGCTGTTCGTCGAGGCGCTGAACCTCGAGATGGCGCCGGCCGACATCGATCCGACGGCGCCGCTGTTCGGCGACGGCCTCGGCCTGGATTCGATCGACATCCTCGAGGTCGCGCTCGAGGTCTCGCGCCGCTACGGCTTCCAGCTGCGCTCGGACGACGAAGACAACGAGCAGATCTTCCAGAACCTGCGCAGCCTGGCGGCCCATGTCGCCCAGCACCGCACGCAATAGGCCCGGCCCGCGGATGGCGGCCCGCCGCAGGATCGCCCAGGGGCCCGCGCTGGCCGCCCCCGCCGCGCTGGCGGCGCTGGGGGCAGCGCTGGCCGCCTACGCCCTGCTCGGCCACTGGCTGATGGTGCATGCCCCCGACCGGCCGTGGAGCGTGGCCGTGCTGTTCGGCCCGCTGCTGCTGGCCGTGGCCGGCGCCGGCTGGCAGCGCCGCCAGCCGGGGCTGCTGGCCGCCTGCGCCGCCGGCGTGCTGGGGCTGGCCGCCATGGTGGCGTGGGGCGGCGCGGTCGGCATCGACCGGCTCTACGTGCTGCAGCATGCCGGCATCCACATCGCGCTGGGCTTGAGCTTCGGCCTCACGCTGCGCCGCGGCAGCACGCCGCTGATCACGGCGATGGCGCAGCAGCTGCATGAGCACTTCACGCCCGAGATGCGGGCCTACACGCGCTGGCTCACCGGGCTGTGGACGGCCTATTTCGCGGCCATGGTCGGGGTCTCGATGGCGCTGTACGCGCTGGCGCCCTGGCCTTGGTGGTCGCTGTTCGGCAACGTGCTCACGCCGCTGGCGGCGGCGGCGCTGTTCGTGGGCGAGCACCTGCTGCGCTACCGCCGCCACCCCGAGTTCGAGCGCGTGTCGCTGCGCGCCGTCACCGCCGCCTGGCGCCGCCGCGGCGGGCAGGCGGTGCCGCCATGATGCCGCCATGAGAGCGGCCGGCGCGCCCGCCCTGCCGCTGCTGGCCGCGCGCGACCTCGCCGCGCCGCTGGCCTGGTGCGCCGGCTGCGCGGTCAGCGCCGGCCAGTTCGTGGCCGAGGCCCTGGCGCTGGCCGAGCGGCTGCCCGCCACCGGCCGGCCCATCAACCTGTGCCAGGACCGCTACCGCTTCGCGCTCGGGCTGGCCGCGGCGCTGCTGCGCGGGCAGACCAGCCTACTGCCGCCGAACGCCCTGCCCGAGACGCTGCGCCAGGTGCCGGCGGCCGGCGCCGCGCCTTACCTGCTGGTCGACGATGCGGCGCCTGCACCCGCCGGCGACGCCCTGCCCCGGCTGACGGTCGCGCGGCCGCAGGGCGTGGCGCCGGTGCTCGACGCGCGGGCGCTGCCGTGCATCGCCGCCGATCTGGAAGCCGCCTGCCTGCTCACCTCGGGCTCGACCGGCGCGCCGCAGCCACATGCCAAGCGCTGGGGCGCGCTGGTGGCCAACATCGGCGCGGAGGCCGAGCGCCTGGCCGAGTCCCTGGGCCGCCCCGCCGGCGCCGGCCTGGCCGGCCTGACCCTGGTGGCCACCGTGCCGGCGCAGCACAGCTACGGGCTCGAGTCGAGCGTGTTGCTCGCGCTGCTGGGCGGCGCGGCCTTCGATGCGGGCCGGCCCTACTACCCGGCCGACATCGTGCAGGCCCTGGCCCGCGTGCCCGAGCCGCGGGCGCTGGTGACGACGCCCTTCCACCTCAAGACGCTGCTCGGCGCCGGCCTGGCGCTGCCGGCCACCGCGCTGCTGCTGTCGGCCACGGCGCCGCTGTCGCCGCAGCTCGCGGCCCAGGCCGAGGCCGCCTCGGGCGGCGTGCTGATCGAGATCTACGGCTGCACCGAGGCCGGCCAGGTGGCCAGCCGCCGCACCACCGCGGGCGAGGACTGGACCACGCTGGGCGCGCTGCGGCTGGCGCAGCAGCCCGGCGCCGAGCGCGGCCACTGCAGCGTCGCCGGCGGCCACGTGCTGCAGCCCACGCCGCTGGCCGACGTGCTCGAGCTGCAGGACGCGCGGCGCTTCCGCCTGCTCGGCCGTGCCAACGACCTGATCCACGTCGCCGGCAAGCGCAGCTCGCTGGCGCACCTGAACTACCACCTCAACCGCATAGAAGGCGTGCAGGACGGCGCCTTCTGGCTGCCCGACGAGAGCCCGGGCGAAGTGGTGCGGCCGGTGGCCTTCGTCGTCGCGTCGGCGCCTGCCTCGGCCCCGACGCCGGGGATGTCGCCCGAGATGTCGCCGGAGGTGTCGCCGGGGTCGACGCCGGCGCTGACGCCGGCGGCCGTGATCCAGGCGCTGCGGCGCCAGCTCGAGCCGGCCTTCGTGCCACGCCGCGTGCTGATGGTGCCGGCGCTGCCGCGCGAGGCCACCGGCAAGCTCACCGCCGCGGCGCTGCGCGAGTTCGCGCTGGCCACGCTGGCGGCGCCGGCGGCCCCGGTCGAGCGGGAGTTCGTCATCGCCGCCGACCACCCGGCCTTCGCCGGGCATTTCCCGGGCCGGCCGCTGCTGCCGGGCGCGCTGCTGCTGGCGCTGGTGATGCAGGCGCTGCAGGCGGCGCCGGCCCTGCGCGCCCGGCTCGGGGCGGCGCCCGGCATCGCCAGCGCCAAGTTCCTGGGCCCCGTGGGGCCCGGCGCGCGGCTGCACATCGCGCTCTCGCCCAAGGGCTCGGGCCTGGCCTTCGAGGTGCGGGCCGAGGGCCGGCCGGTGGCGCGCGGCCTGCTGGGGGCCGGGGCCGAATGACGCCGGCGCCGGCGGCCGAGTGGGCCGAGCGCGGCGAGCGCAGCAACCTGCTGGCGCTGCGCGTGATGGCCTGGGTCGCGACCACGCTCGGGCGGCCGCTGGCGCGGGCCCTGCTGCACCCGATCGCGCTGTACTTCGTGGCCGCGGCCGCGGCGCCGCGCCGCCACTCCAGGCGCTACCTGGCGCGCGTGCTGGGCCGGCCGCCGCGCTGGCGCGAGGTCTACGGCCACTTCCACGCCTTCGCCGCCACCGTGCTCGACCGCGTGTACTTCGTGCGCGGCCGCCTGGCCGGCTTCGACATCCGGTTGCTCGGCCTCGAGCATGTGGACGCGGCGCTGGCCGAGGGCCGCGGCGCCGTGCTGCTGGGCGCCCATCTCGGCAGCTTCGAGGCCCTGCATGCGATCGGCGAGAGCCGGCCCGGCCTGCGCGTGAAGATGGCGATGTACCCCGACAACGCGCGCAAGATCCACCGCGTGCTGCAGGCGCTGGCGCCGGCGTTCGGCCTGGGCATCATCGCCATCGGCCGGCGCGGCGCCACGCTCGAGATCCGCGACGAGCTCGACCGCGGCGGCCTGGTCGGCCTGCTGGGCGACCGCTTCCTGGACGGCGACGCGCGCGAGGGCCGCGCCGGCGCCAGCACCCGGCTGCCCTTCCTGGGCACCGACGCGCGCTTCACCGACGGGCCGCTGCGGCTGGCGCTGCTGCTGCGCCGGCGCGTGATCTTCATGGTGGCCCTGTACCGCGGCGGGCGCCGCTACGACGTGCGCTTCATGCCGCTGGCCGACTTCCGCGCGCCGCCGGCCGAGCCGGCCGCGCGCGAGCAGGCGCTGCGCCTGGCGCTGCAGGCCTACGTGGCGCAGCTCGAGGCGCTGGTGCGCGAGGCGCCGCTGAACTGGTTCAACTTCCACGACTTCTGGGATGACGATGCGCCGCACGCGCCCTGACCGAGGCCCGGGCCGGCGAGCCTGGCTGCGCGGGCTGCTCCTGCTGCCGATGGCGGCCGCGGCCCCGGCCCTGGCCCGGACCGCCTTCGATCTCGATGCGCTGGCCCGGCTGCTGGCGCAGCGCCACAGCGCGCAGGCGCGCTTCACCGAGGAGCGCTACGTCAGCGGCATCGACGGCCCGCTGCGCGCCAGCGGCACGCTGGCCTTCACCGCGCCCGACCACTTCGAGCGCCACACGACCGAGCCGCAGGACGAGACCGTGCGCGTGGACGGCCGCGTCGTCACCCTCACCCGCGGCGGCCACACGCGGCGCATGGCGCTCGACGCCGTGCCGCAGCTGTCGGCGCTGCTGGAGGCCGTGCGCGCCACGCTGGGCGGCGACGCGGCCGCGCTGCGCCGCCACTTCCAGGCCCGCGTCGAGGGCGACCCCGGCCTGTGGACGCTCAAGCTGACCCCGCGGCGCACCGAGCTGGGCGAGCAGGTGCGCGAGCTGACGCTGGCCGGCCAGGGCAGCGAGCTGCGCAGCATCGAGCTGTGGCTGGCCGGCGGCGACCATGCGCTGACGATCCTGACGCCGCTGCCGGCCGGCGCGGCCGGGGCCGCGGCCTCGGCGGCGTCCGACGGCCAGCCGCGATGAGCACCGGGCCCGACGCCGGCACGCCGCTGCCGGCGCGCCGCCGCGCTGCCGTGCTGCTGCTGTGGGCGCTGCTGGCGCTGGCGGCGGCCTGGATCGTCGCCCACGGCCGCTACACGGCCGACCTGTCGGCCTTCCTGCCGGCGCACCCCGACCCGCGCCAGCAGGTGCTGATCGAGCAGCTGCACAGCGGCACGCCGGCGCGCACCCTGCTGCTGGCCATCGAAGGCGGCGATGCGGCGGCGCGCGCGGCGGCGTCGCAGGCGCTGGCCGCCGCGCTGCGCGCCAGCGGCCTGTTCGAGCAGGTGCAGAACGGCGCCGGCGACGGCTTCGCGCCGATCGGCCGCTGGCTCTACGAGCACCGCTACCAGCTCAGCCCGGCCGTGGACGCCGCGCACTTCACGCCCGAGGGCCTGCGGCAGGCGATCCTGGGCACGCTGTCGCTGCTGGGCACGCCGGCGGGCAACGCGGTCAAGCCGCTGCTGGCCAGCGACCCCACCGGCGAGACCCAGCGCATCGCCCTGGCCCTGATCCCGGCGCGCGCCCCGCGCACCGAGGACGGGGTCTGGGTCTCGCGCCGCGCCCCGCGCGCGCTGCTGGTGGCCACCGTGCGCGCCGCCGGGGCCGACCTCGACGCGCAGGCCCGCGCCATCGACCGCATCCGGTCGGCCTTCGCCGCCCTGCAGCCCGCAGGCCGGGCCGGTGGGCTGACCCTTCAGATGAGTGGCGCGCCGCTCTTCGGCGTCGACAGCCGGGCCCAGATCGAGCACGAGATCCGCTGGCTGGCGGTGGCCGGCACCGCCTTGATGAGCACGCTGCTGCTGCTGGCCTTCGGCAGCCTGCCGGCGCTGGCGGTGGCGATGCTGCCGGTGGCCAGCGGGGTGCTGGCCGGCATCGCCGCGGTGGCGCTGGCCTTCGGCTCGGTGCACGGCATCACGCTGGGCTTCGGCACCACCCTCATCGGCGAGGCGGTGGACTACGCGATCTACTTCCTGATCCAGGCCCGTGCCCAGGGCTGGCGGCGCTGGCTGCACACCGGCTGGCCCACGGTGCGGCTGGGGCTGCTGACCTCGCTGTGCGGCTTCGCGGCGCTGGCGTTCTCGGGCTTCCCCGGGCTGGCCCAGCTCGGCGTGTTCTCGCTGGCGGGGCTGGTGGGCGCGGCGGCGGCCACGCGCTTCGGCCTGCCGGCGCTGATGCCGGACGGCGCGCGGGCGCGCCGCG
>JAGWMW010000009.1 GCA_028871575.1 Burkholderiales bacterium
GCGCGCCGTCGGCCGGCACGTTCTCCTCGCCGGTGAGCAGCGAGCAGGGCACGCCGCGCGCCACCAGCCGGTCGCGCCCTTCCAGCGCCAGCAGGCGCAGCGGCGCGAGGTAGGCACCGTCCAGGGCCTGCGCCAGGCGCTCGAAGGCGGCGTGCGTCTTGCCGCTGTTCGGCGGGCCCACGTACAGCGTCACCTGGCGCTGCAGCCGGCGCGCCTTCTGGAAGGTGTCGGGGTAGCCCTGGAAGGCGAGCTCGGTGTTGAGGCTTTGCAGCGTGTCGAGCTCGGCCACGGCGTGCTCCCAGCGCTCCTGGGCGCGGGCGCAGGCCGCCTTCAGGGCCGGCAGCGCCTGCGGCGTGGCGCACTCGCTCTGCAGCCGCGGCAGCAGCGAGGCCAGGTGCTGAGGCCGCAGGCGGCGGCTCTTGTCGACCAGCTCGGCCAGGAAGGCGCTCAGCTCTGCCGCCTGCGGGTGCGGCGGCGGCGGCCCCAGCGCGGCGCGCAGCGCCTCGGCGTCGCCGCTGCGGTAGTAGGCCCAGACGGCCGCGTCGTCGATGCCCACGCGGAACAGCACCGGCACCTTCCAGCCCGGCTCGGGCAGGGCCAGCGCGTGGCTGATCAGGCGCGTCCACTCGCCGGCACGGCGCTGCACGCCGAAGCCTTCGAGCGCCGTGGTGCGGGCCTGCATCAGCGGGCGCGCCTCGGGGCCGGCGCCGACCGCGTCGAGGTGGGCCAGCGCGCTGTCCATCAGCGCCGGCGCGATCCAGCGGCTGGGGCGCTGGCCGGGCACGCTCTTTTGCAGCAGCACCAGGCCGAGCTGGTCCAGGTGCTGCTCGAACCCCGGGCTGCCCTCGGCGATGTAGTCGGCCGGCTTGACGACCTGGGGTAGCACGTAGGCCGCCTGGCGCAGGCGGGCGATCTGGTCGTGGGCGATGTGCGGCGGCAGCCGCTCGGCGTGGCGGGGGGTGGGCAGGGTCAGGGACATGAATCGCGGATTGTCGGGCCAGCGGGCGCAGGGCCCCGACAATCGCCCATGCCCATTGAAAGCCCCGCCCTGTTCTCGAGCCTGCCGCTGCCGCCGGCCCTGCTGCAGACCCTGCAGCAGCTGGGCTACGCCGCGATGACGCCGATCCAGGCCGCCACGCTGCCGCCAGCGCTGGCCGGGCGCGACCTGATCGCGCAGGCCCGCACCGGCAGCGGCAAGACGGCGGCCTACGCGATCGCGCTGCTGATGCGGCTGCGGCCGCGCGGGGCCGAGGCCGGCCCCCCCGGGCCGGCGCCGGTGCAGGCCCTGGTGCTGTGCCCCACGCGCGAGCTGGCCGAGCAGGTCAGCGGCGAGCTGCGCCGCCTGGCGCGTGCCGAGGACAACCTCAAGGTGCTCACCCTGTGCGGCGGCGCCCCGATGCGGCCGCAGCTGGCCAGCCTGGCCCATGGCGCGCAGGTGGTGGTGGGCACGCCCGGGCGACTGCTGGACCACCTGGCGCGCGGCAGCCTGGGGCTGGCGTCGCTGAACACGCTGGTGCTGGACGAGGCCGACCGGATGCTCGACATGGGCTTCCACGACGACATCGCGGCCGTGGCGCGGCACTGCCCGGCCCGGCGCCAGACGCTGCTGTTCTCGGCCACCTACCCCGAGGGCATCGCCGGCCTGAGCGCAGCCCTGATGCGCGAGCCGCTGCAGATCCGGCTCGAGCAGGCGCCGGCGGCGACCCAGATCCGCCAGCGCTTCTACGAGGTGCGCGAGGACGAGCGGCTGCACGCCGTCGGCCTGCTGCTGGACCATTACCGCCCGCTGGGCACGCTGGCCTTCTGCAACACCAAGCAGCAGTGCCGCGACCTGGTGGCGGTGCTGCGCGGCCGGGGCCTGGCGGCGCTCGAGCTGCACGGCGACCTCGAGCAGCGCGAGCGCGACCAGACCCTGGTGTGCTTCGCCAACCGCAGCGCCAGCGTGCTGGTGGCCACCGACATCGCCGCGCGCGGCCTGGACATCGCGCAGCTCGAGGCCGTGATCAACGTCGAGATCACGCCCGAGCCGGCCACGCACACGCACCGCATCGGCCGCACCGGCCGCGTCGATGCGGCGGGCTGGGCCTTCAGCCTGGCCAGCCTCGACGAGATGGGCCGCGTGGGCGCCATCGAGCAGGCGCTGGGCTTCGTCTCGGACTGGCACCCGCTGGCCGAGCTCACGCCCGCCGCCGGCGAGCCGCTGCAGCCGCCGATGCGCACGCTGCAGATCCTGGGCGGGCGCAAGGCCAAGATCCGCGCCGGCGACGTGCTGGGCGCGCTGACCCAGGACCTGGGCCTGGCCGCGGCGCAGGTGGGCCGGATCGACATCAACGACCACGCCACCTACGTCGCGGTCGAGCGCGGCGTGGCCGCGCAGGTGCTGCGCCGGCTCGCCTCGGGCCGGATCAAGGGCCGCAGCGTCAAGGCGCGGCTGCTGGAGGTCTGACGTGCTCCGGCGGCGCGAGCCCGGGCGGGTCGCGCCGGGGCCCGGCGGCTCGGCGGCTGTAGTTAAATCGCTCATGCCCCCGCCGCACGCTGCCGCCATCGACCGATGAACGCATCCGCCGACCCCGGCAGCCCAGGCGCCACGGCCGGTGCCGCGGGCCGGCGCCACTACCTCACCGTCCTCTTCGCCGACCTGTCCGACTCCACCGAGATCGGCACCGACCTGGAAGCCGAGCTCTACGCGCAGCTGCTGGCCGAGGTGCGCGCGGCGATGCGGCGTCTCGTGGTCCACCACGGCGGGCGCATCGCGCGGCTGCAGGGCGACGGCGTGCTGGCCGTCTTCGGCCTGCCCGCACCGGGCGAGGACGACGGCCGGCGCGCCTGCGAGGCCGCGCTCGACCTGCACGCGGCCGTGGCCGGCATGACGCTGCAGCTGCCCGGGCGCGAGCCGGTGCCGCTGGCCCTGCACTCGGGCATCCACGCCGGGCTGACCTACGTGCTGCCGGGCAGCGCCGAGGTGGGCGCGATGGACCTGGTGGGCGACGTGCCCAACGTTGCGGCCCGCCTGTCCAGCCTGGCCGGCCGCGGCGAGATCGTGGTCAGCACCCAGAGCCTGGGCGACGGCATCCACTTCTTCGAGGCCACGGCGCCCGAGAGCGCGCGCCTGCGCGGGCGCCCGCGTCCGCTGCCGATCTGCCGCGTGCTGCGCCGCCAGGCCATGCCGCGCCGGTTCGAGGCGCGCGCCGCACGGGGGTTGGCCCCCTTCATCGGCCGCGAGGGCGAGATGGCGCAGCTCGAGGCCGCGCTGGAAGCGGCCGCCGCCGGCGCCCCGCAATGCGCGGCCGTCATCGGCGGACCCGGTCTGGGCAAGACGCGGCTGGTCGAGGAGCTGATGCAGGCCGCGCGCACCCGCGGCGTCGCCGTGCTGCACGGTTATTGCGAAAGCTACCTCGGCGCGGAGCCGCTGCAGCCCTTCCTGCAGATCCTGCGCGGCCTGATCGGCCTGGCCCCGGGCACCGAGGCGGCCGCCGCGGCGCAGAAGGCGCAGGCGGTGCTCACGACGCAGATCGGCCTGGCCGCGGACAGCGCCGCGGCACTGCGGCGTGCGCTTTCGCTGCCGCTGCCCGACGAGGCCGCCCCGCGCGCCGAAGCCGGCACCACCGTGCTGGCGGTGGCGCGGCTGGTCGAGCGTCTGGCTGCGCGGGCCACCGTGCTGCTGGTGCTGGACGACTGGCAATGGGCCGACGAGCACAGCCAGCGCGTGCTCGACGGCCTGCTGGCCCTGCCCGCGGCGGTCTGTGCCGTGCTGGTGACGCGGCCCGAGGCCGAGGCCACCGAGCTGCTGCCGACCGCGGCCCGGCGGCTGGTGCTGGCGCCGCTGGCGCTGGCGCAGACCCGGCAGGCGCTGGCGCACCTGCTGCCGGGGGCCGACCCGTTCGCGGTGGCCGAGATCCACCGCTATGCCGGCGGCGTGCCGCTGTTCATCGAGGAGCTCTGCCACTCGATGGCCGCGCCGCGTGCGCTGGATGCGCCGGCCGACACCGCCGAGCGCGCGGCCTGGCTGGCGGCGCTGGTGGTCTCGCGCGTGGAGCGGCTCGAGGCCGAGCCGCAGCGCGTGGTGCAGGTCGCGGCCGTGATCGGCACGCTGTTCCCGGTCTGGCTGCTCGAGCGCCTGACCGGCTGCGGCGAGCACTCGCCCGTGCTGCAGTCGCTGGCGGCGAACGACCTCGTGTTCCCGTCGGCGCAGGCCGGGGTGCTGCGCTTCAAGCATGGGGTCACGCGCGACGTGGTCTACGAGGCCGTGGGCCTGCACGAGCGCCAGGCGATCCACCGCCAGGTGGCGCAGGCGCTGCGCGAGCGCGGCGACGACGGCAGCCGCGAAGACCTGCTCGAGGCCCTGGCCTACCAGCATGCCGCTGGCGGCCAGCCGGCCGAGGCCGCGCGCTACGCCGAGCTGGCGGGCGACAAGGCGGCCGCCGCCTTCGCGCTCGATCGCGCGCGCGTGCAGTACGCCGCGGCCCTGAAGGCGCTGGACGCGCTGGCCCCGCTGTCGCGCACCGACCGGCTGCGCTGGTGCCGCCTGGCCGAGAAGCTGGGGCTGGCCTGCGTGTTCGACCCGCTGGCGCTGGCCGACGGCGTCAGCCTGTTCGAGCGCGGCCTGGCCCTGGCCGAGAGCGCCGACGAGGCGCCGGCCGTGGCCCGCGCCCGCTACTGGCTGGGCTACCTGCACTATGCCCGCGGCCAGACGCGGCCCGCGCTCGCGCATTGCCAGGCCGCGCTGGCGATGGCCGAGCAGCTCGGCGACGAGCGCCTGGCCGCCCAGGTGCGCGCCACCCTGGGCCAGGCGCTGCAGTGCGCGGCCGACTACGGGCGCGCGCTGCCGCTGATCGACGCCGCGCTCGACCTCAAGCGCGCCCGCGGCCGGCCCGGCAGCAGCGTGGCCGTGGGCTCGGCCTACTCGCTGGCCTGCAAGGGCGCGATGCTGGGCGATCGCGGCGAGTTCGATGCCGCCGATGACTGCTTCGCCCAGGCGCTGGAGCTGCTGGGCGACAGCGCGCACCTGGTGGGCAGCTCGGTCCGCAACTGGGCCAGCTGCACCTGGCAGTGGCAGGGCCGCTGGGCCGATGCCGAGCGCATCGCCGCCGATTCGATGCGCGTGGCCGAGCAGGGCAAGAGCCGCCAGCTGCTGGCCATGAGCCGCGCGCTATGGGGCCATGCGCAATGGCGGCTCGCGCGCGAGCGCAAAGGCGGCCCGCAGGACCGCCCCGGCGCCGACGGCCTGCAGGCGCTGCTCGACGCCACGCGCTGGATCGAGGAGCGCCGCGGCGCCCTCGTCACCTCGCTCAACTATGGCTACCTCGTCAGCGGCGCCGTGGCCGAAGGCCGGCTGGGCGATGCGCGCCGGCATGCCGCGCGCCTGTGGCAGCGGGCCCGCCAGCGCGACCGCCTGGGCGAGCCGATGGGTTGCCGCGCACTGGCCGGCCAAGCGGCGCGGCAGGGCGACTTCGCGCGGGCCGAGCGGCTGCTGCGGCAGGCCGGGCGCGCCGCCGACGCGCGCGGCTCGCCGCACGAACAGGCGGCCAATGCGCTGTGCCGCGCCGAGGTCGAAGCGCTGCGCGGGGCGCCGCACCGCGCGGCCGCGCTGAGCGCGCTCGACGCCGCCGGCGCCGCCTTCGAGGCGCTGGGCATGCGCTGGCATCTGCAGCAGGCGCTGGACCTGCGGGCGCGGCTGTAGCGCCGCCGCGGCGCCGCGGCGCCACGGCGCGCCCGAGCCGCCTCCCCTACCTTGCAGGGCCTTCGGAACTAGGGCATTGACGCCCCTGGGCCGGGGGCATTCACTGCGCCCACCCGCCGGCCGTCCGTCGGGCCCGGGCTTGCCCGGTCCGTCACCCCGTCCTTCGAAGGAGCCCCGCGCATGGTCACCAGGAAGAGCGCCTCCAACTCGGCCCGCACCGGCGTGAAGACCGCCGGCCGGCCGACCGACAGCACGGCCCCGCCGCGCACCCGCGGCGCTGCCGCCGACAACACGCCCAGCGCCGCCGACCTCGACCTGCGCGACCGGCTGAAGGCCGGACCGAGGCGACCGGCCGGCCCGCCGCTGGTGGGCGACATCATGACCCGCGCCGCGATGGATGCGCTGCGCGACGAGGTCGTGCCCGAGCCCACCGAACCCAAGAACCGCCGAGCGAGGAAGTGACCATGGCCCTCACACTGCTCCAGAACCTCGGGCTCGACGACGCCGCCACCAGCCAGACCACCTCGTCCGTCTGCGAACCCACGGCGGCGGCCAACGAGCGCCAGCTCTTCATGACCGGCAACTGGTTCGCCAGCAGCTCGAACGACGGCGGCGCGAGCTGGACCTACGTCAACCCCTTCAACCGCTTCCCGGCCACCGCGGGCGGCTTCTGCTGCGACCAGGTGGTGCTCTACAACGCCCGCCACCGCATCTGGATCTGGCTGCTGCAGTACTCGCAGGGCAGCAACGGCGAGAACCTGTTCCGCCTGGCGATCTCGCGCGAGGCCAGCTTCGGCAGCTGGTACTACTGGGACTTCGTGCCGCGCGGCGTCAGCGCCAGCTGGGCTGGCCAGTGGTTCGACTACCCCGACATGGCCTGCACCGACGCCCAGCTCTTCGTCAGCTTCAACATGTTCAAGGGCAACGCCTGGCAGCGGGCCGCGGTGTTCCGCTTCCCCCTGGCCACGCTGGCCGCCGGCACCGCGCTCGGCTACCGCTACTGGGCCACCACTGCCAACGGCTCGATCCGGCTGTGCCGCGGCCCGGGCGCCACCATGTACCTGGGCAGCCACAACAACGCCAGCCAGATCCGCGTGCTGCAGTGGCCCGACAGCAGCACCGGCATCAGCTGGAAGGACGTCAACGTGCGCGCCTGGTCGGGCGGGGCCTACTCGGCGCCCGGCCCCGGCGGCGTGAACTGGCTGGGGCGGCTGGACCCGCGCATCACCGGGGCCTGGGTCGGCGCCGGCATGGTGGGCTTCATGTGGTCGGCCAACCGCGACGGCAGCCATCCGCTGCCCTACATCCGCGTCGTGCGCCTGCGCCTGCCGGGCCTGACGCTGCTCGACGAGCCCGACATCTGGAGCCGCCTCTCGGCCTGGGCCTACCCCGCGGCCGCGGCCAACGCGGCGGGCGCCATGGGCTTCAGCGCGTTCTACGGCGGCGGGGCGCGCCACCCCGGTCATGTGGTGGGCGTGAAGTCGGCCACCGGCTGGGACACCACGCTGACCCGCACCAGCAGCCACAGCCCGCCCGACCAGGCCTGGGGCGACTACCTCTCGTGCACGCCGCACCACGCCAGCAGCGCGCAATGGGTGGCCTCGGGCTACACGCTGCAGGGCGGCACCGCCCGCCGCAACATCGAACCCCGCTACGTGCGCTTCCGCGCCTGAGGAGCAAGCTGCCATGTACGACCTGATCTCCCGCCTGCCGGCGCGCCAGCTGCTGCTGCGCCAGGCTCCCACGCTCCTTGGCGCGATGGCCATCGCCGAGACCTTCTACAAGTGGCACAGCTTCCTGCTGGAGACCGGCGGCTTCCTGCTGACCTGGTTCCTGCTGGATGCCCTGGTGAGCCTGCTCGAGCGCGCCTTGGGCCGCGCCGCCCGCGGCGGGCCGGGGCGCTAGGGAACCGCGCCCGCGCGGCGGCGGCCCGGGGCGCCGGGCCCCCTGGATGGGCCCTCTGCAACGGCCGCCCGCCTCTGCACAATGCCCCGAGCCGTGGGAGCGGCCGCGGGCAAGCAGAGGGGGCGCCGTGCGCAGGGAACTCATCACCAAGTCCAGGAACCTGGTCGGCACGAGCGACCTCACCCTGCTGGCGCCGATCCGGCCCGGCCTGGTGCCGTCGTTCAACTCGATCAGCCACAAGTCGCGCATCAAGTCGCTGCTGCAGGCGCTGAACGCGGGGCGCAGTTCGGCGCACGAGTACGCGCTGCTGCGGCCGTTTTCCGACGCGGTCGAGCGCGTGGGCAAGATCCACTCGGTGCGGGTCGCGGTGCTCGAGCCCGAGAACCAGGTGCTGCTGGCCGTGACCTTCGACGGCAGCTGGGAGGCCTACCTGCGCGTGCTGTGGCAGAAGGTGGGCACGCTGCTGGACATCATCTTCTACGACACCGAGGGCTACGTCTGCGCCTACGACCGCCCTTACGACGAGTGGGCCGGCTGGGTGCGCCGGGTGCAGGTCGAGACCCATTTCTACTACGGCACGCCCGCACTCACCGTCGGCGACGTGCCGCTGCTGCAGGCCGAGGAGCGCCAGCGCCGCGCCTGCCCCTACCAGCCTGGTAACGAGCTGGCCGCGGCGCGGCGCCACGGCGTTGGCGCCGAGGCCGCGGCCTGGCAGCAGGTGACGGCTTCGCCCGCCACCGGGGCCGAGACCTTCAAGCAGGGGCTGGAAGCGATGGCGGCGCTGTACCGCCTGACCGAGGTCTACCAGCCCGGCACCGACGACGGCCAGGTGCTGCTGCGCGCGGTGCGCGACCTGCTGCTCGAGTTCGTGCGGCTGCTGGGGTCGGGGGCGATCCCGCCGCCGGTGATGGCCGCGGCCCGCGTGCGCTTCGACAAGCAGCTGGCCTGGCTGCAGCAGCAGTCCGACGCGCCGCGCGAGCGCCAGCGCGTGGCCCCGCCGCTGCCGGACGGGCCGCCGGTCTTCGACGCCGCCGACGTGCAGGCCGGCATCCTGAGCGCGCACGACGGCGTGACCGACGGCGCGCTGCTGCTGCTGGCGATCACGGACCGCGTGCGCGCCGCGCCCTTCTTCCGGCGCCTGGCGCAGGCCGTGCGCCGGCACAGCGACCCGCCGGCCACCGCCGCCGACACCCTGGTCAACGTGGGCTTCAGCCACGAGGGCCTGCGCGCGGCGGGCCTGGCCGAGGACGAGCTGGCGCTGTTCCCGCAGGAGTTCCGCGAAGGCATGGCCGCGCGCGCCAGCCTGCTGGGCGACTGCCGGCTCAACCACCCGCGGCGCTGGCGCCTGCCGCCGCGGCGCGGCGCCGTGCCCGGGCCCGACGGCCAGGTGCCGAGGGTCGAGTGGGAGGCCGTGCACCTGGTGCTGCAGCTGCGCTGGGTGGCGCCGCCCAGCGACCGCTGGTGCGAGATCGAGGACCCGTGCCACCCGCTGCACGGCCGCTTTGCGGGCTGGGCCGAGGACGCCGAAAGCCATGGCCTGGCCTTGCTCGCGGTGCAGACGCTGCACCGCTATTTCCGCGACGCCCGCGGCGCGCCGGCCGGCACGCCGCCCCAGGTCGAGGAGCATTTCGGCTACGCCGACGGCAACAGCGACCCGGTGCTGGACCCGGCCGAGGCCGGCCAGGTCTACCCCAACCGCATCCAGCTCGGCGAGCTGCTGGTGGGGGCCGCCAACGAAGCCGACTGGCCGCTCGACCCCGAGCGCCGAGCCGACCCCGCGCTGGAGCGCCAGCGCCTGGCCTGGCTGGGCAACGGCAGCTTCATGGTGCTGCGCAAGCTGGCGCAGAACCGGGCTCGGCTGGACCGCCTCGTGGCCGAGGCCGCCGCCGCCAGCGGCCTGGCGCCCGGGCTGCTGCGCGCCAAGCTGATGGGCCGCTGGGACGACGGCACGCCGCTGGTGGGCACGGGCGGCCCCGGCGCGGCACACAACGACTTCGACTACCGGGCCGACCCCGACGGTGCGCAATGTCCCTTCCACGCCCATATCCGCCGCGTGAACCCGCGCCAGCCGCCGGGCCTGCACGAGCCGGCCGGCCGGCGCACCCCGCGCATCGCGCGCCGCGGCATGTCCTACGGGCCGCGCTACACCGCCGGTACCGCCGATGCCGCCGATGCCGCCGGCGCAGCCGACGCGCAGGCCGAGCGCGGCCTCGTCTTCATGGCCTACAACGCCAGCCTGGCCGAGCAGTTCGAGGTGCTGCAGGGCTGGCTCTCGGGCGGCAACAGCAGCGGCGCCGGCTCCGAGCCCAGCGACCCGTTCCTGGGCGTGCCGGCCAACGGGCGCCGGCGCCACTACCGCTTCGAGCACCCCGGCGCCGACGGTCAGCCGCGGGTCGTGAGCCTGGCGCTGGACGGCAGCGACACGCTGCTTGGCGACCCCGAGCCGATCGTGCGGCTGGACTGGGGCGGCTACCTCTTCGCCCCGTCGATGAGCGCGCTGCAGCGGCTGTGCGACCGCGCCGCCCGCGCCGTGCCGCCGCCCGAGCCGGCCTGGTCGGTGGCCGAGGGCGCCGAGCTCATCGCGGCGCTGCGCGCCACTGAGGCCGCCGAGGGCGCCGAGGCCGCTGCGCAGGCCTGGAAGGCCGCGCTCGAAGACCCGATCGAGCAGCAGAAATTCCGCGCCGCCTCGATCTGGGCCGCCTTGCGTGCGCAGCACGCCGGCGTGCTGCGCACGCCCTACGGCCTGCTGGTGGCCGATCCCGCGCTGGCGCTGCAGGTGCTGCGCGATGCCGCGCGATTCTCGGTGCGCGGCTACCACGAGCGGCTGGCGCAATCGATCGGCGACATCTACCTCGGGCAGGACCCCGATGCCCGCTACGACGCCGTGGCCGGCGCCGTCAACGCCGCCATCGGCGCCCTGCCGCGCGAGCCCGCGTTCGAGCTCACGCGCCGCTGCACGGCCGAGGTGCTGGCGGCCTTCATCGCCGAGGCGCGCCGCCACCCCAACCCGGCGCAGCCGGCGCAGTGGGAGCTGATGCTCGAGCTGCGCGAGCTGATCGAGCCGGTGCTGGGCCGGCTGTGCCAGCACTGGTTCGGCATGCCGGTGCAGGACACGCCCGATGTCCGCCTGTCGGGCCGGCGCTGGGACGCCGGCGGCCAGACCGCCTGCTACCCGGGGCATTTCACGGCCCCATCGCGCTACGTGTTCCAGCCGCTGCCCGGCGCGCAGGCGCAGGCCCTGGGCCGCGACGACGGGCGGGTGCTGACGGCCGCCTTCACGCGCTTCGTGCGCGACCGCTGCGCGCACGGCGGCTGGCCGCTGCCGGCGCCCGACGGCCGCCCGGCCCCGGTGGCCGAGGCCATCTGGCGCCGCTTCGGCGGCCCGCAGGCCGACGCCGCCTTCATCGCCCGCACCCTGGTCGGCACCATGATGGGCATGCTGCCGACCCTGGACGGCAACCTGCAGCGCGTGCTCAACGAGTGGCTCTACGAAGGCACCCTGTGGTCGCTGCGCGCGCAGTGGCTGGCGCTGGAGGCCGGCGAGCGCAGCTTCGACGCCGCCACGCGGCTGCTCGGGCCGCCGCTGCGCCAGGCGATGCAGTTGCGGCCGGTGCCCGAGCTGGTCTGGCGCACCGCCACCGCCGCCGCGCCGCTGGGGCCGCTGGTGGTGCAGCCCGGCGAGCGCGTCGTCGTGGCCCTCGTCTCGGCCTCGCAGCAGGCGCTGGCCGACGGCGACCCCGACCTGGCGCTCAACTTCGGTGGCGACCGCGGCCTGCCGCGCCATCCGCCGCATGCCTGCCCGGGGCAGGAGGCGGCGATGGGCGCGCTGCTGGGCTTCCTGGCCGGGCTGCTGGACACACCGGGCGCGATGCGCCCGAGCCCGCTGCCGCTGGTGCTGACCTTCGACGGGCCGTTCGTGGCACCGCCGGCGCCGCCGGCCGCGACGTAGCGCCCGCTTCAGGCCCGGGCCGCCAGCGCGCGCTCGATGCGGCGCCGCGCCACGCCGGCCTTGGGCACCGTGAAGTCGAACCAGCTTCGCACGTCTTCCTCCAGCCCCAGGCCGTGCATGTAGTTGTAGAGCGCCTTCTTCAGCCCCGGCGCCAGCGCGTCGTGGTCGCAGCCGGTGGGGTCGACGAAGCCGATGTCGTTCTTCGCGAAGCGGCCGGCCGGCAGCGGCTGCAGCGTCACGCCCCAGTCCTGCGGCCGCTGGCCCACCGGCGAGTGCACGGTGCAGGTGTAGCGGTGCCAGAAGCCCGACTGGATGCAGCCGGCGGCGAAGAGCTGGCGCACGGTCTCCAGCGCGTCCACCGTGTCCTGCAGGGTCTGGGTCGGGAAGCCGTACATCAGGTAGGCGTGCACCAGGATGCCGGCCTCGCTGAAGGCGTGCGTCACGCGCGCCACCTGCTCCACCGACACGCCCTTCTTCATCAGCGCCAGCAGCCGGTCGCTGGCCACCTCGAGCCCGCCCGAGATGGCGATGCAGCCGCTGGCAGCGAGCTCGCGGCAGAGCTGCGGCGTGTAGGTCTTCTCGAAGCGGATGTTGCCCCACCAGCTGATGGCACGGCCGCGCCGCTGCAGCTCGGCCGCCAACGCCTTCAGCGACTTCGGCGGCGCCGCCTCGTCGACGAAGTGGAAGCCGCTCTGCCCGGTCTCGGCCACGATCGCCTCGATGCGGTCGACCAGCGTGCTCGCGGTGGCCGCGTCGTAGCGGCCGATGTAGTCCAGGCTCACGTCGCAGAAGCTGCACTGCTTCCAGTAGCAGCCATGGGCCACGGTGAGCTTGTTCCAGCGCCCGTCGCTCCACAGCCGGTGCATCGGGTTGAGCAGGTCCAGCAGCGAGAGGTAGCGCGACAGCGGCAGGCCGTCCCAGGTGGGCGTGCCCACGGCTTCGAAGGGCACGTCGGGCTCGACGAAGTTCGTGTACCGCACGGCCTGCGTGGCGGCGTCCCGGGTGTAGGTGCGCACCAGCCGGCTCGCCGAGCGCCGGCCCTGCAGGTGCTCGATCAGCGCCAGCAGCGGGCGCTCGCCGGCGTCCAGCGTGACGTAGTCGAAGTGGTCGAACACGCGCGGCTCGGCCAGCTCGCGCAGCTCGGTGTTGACCCAGCCGCCGCCCAGCACCGTGACCAGCCCGGGCTGCAGGGCCTTGATCGTCTGCGCGATGCGGAAGGCGGCGTAGGCCGCCCCCGGGAAAGGCACCGACAGCAGCACCAGCGTGGGCCGGTGGCGCCGCACGGCCTCGCGCGTGAGCGTGGCCAGCGTGCGGTCGATCAGGTTCGGCGGCGCCGCCAGCGCCTGGGCCAGCGGGTCGAAGTGCGGCTGGCTCTGCGCCAGGCGCTCGCCGTAGCGCACGAACTCGAAGCGCGAATCGACCGCCTCGCGCAGCACGTCGGCGAGGTCGTTCAGGTACAGCGTGGCCAGGTGGCGCGCCCGGTCCTGCACGCCCAGCGCGCCGAAGGCCCAGGCCAGAGCATCGCCCTGGCCGCCGGCACTGCCGCCGTCGCCGCCCGGCTCGGCGTACACCTCCAGGGCCTGGAACCGAGAGCCCTCGGGCAGGAAGGCGCGCCCGGCGATGCGGTGCGCCAGCGTGGCGTCGCGGCCCTGCAGGAAGGCCAGGGCCGGCCCGACGGTGGCGCGGTAGCGCTCGAAGCGGGCGTCGAAGGCGGCCACGCGCGGCGTGCGCGCGGCCGCGGGCAGCGCGGCGATGGCCTCGCGCACCGCGTCCAGCCCGGTCGGCGACAGCAGGGCCAGGATCAGCGCCAGCGCCAGGTCTTCCTGCTGTGCGGCGATGCCGCGCGAGCGCAGGAACCCGGTCAGGTAGGCAGTGGACGGGTAGGGCGTGTTCAGCTGCGTCATCGGCGGGATCAGCGACAGGACGCGCAGCGGCACGCCGGGCGGGGCGGCAGGCATGGCCCGCGCATTGTCACCGCCCGCCAGGCGCCGCCGGGGCGTGCCTAGGGACGTTGCCGAGGCGGGCCCGACAAGTCGTCGGTTACATTCGCCCCGCCATGCGACAGCCGTACCAGGACGAACTGCTCGATCAGCATCTGCGCGCGGTCCTGGGCGACCTGCCGGCCGAAGTGTTGGCCCCGCTGCGGCAGGCGCTGCGCTGGGTCGAGCTCGCCGGCGGCGAGACGCTGATGACGCAGGGCGAGCCCGGCGACTGCCTGTACCTGTCCATCAGCGGCCGCCTGCGCGCCTACGTGCGCGACGACGACGGCCGCGAGCGCGCGGTGCGCGAGATGGCGCGCGGCCAGGTCATCGGCGAGATGGCGCTGTTCACCGACGAGCCGCGGTCGGCCACGGTGGTGGCGATCCGCGACTCGGTGCTGGTGCAGCTCAGCCGCAGCGCCTTCGAGCGCCTGCTGGGGGCCAGCGCGCAGGCCTCGATCGCGCTCACGCGGCGCGTGATCCAGCGCCTGCGCAAGCCGCAGACCGCGGCCGACTTCGCACGGCCGGTGACGCTGGCGCTGCTGCCGGTGACGGCCGGCGTCGACGTGCCGGCCTTCGCGCAGGCGCTGGCCGCGCAGCTGCGCCGCCAGCCGGGCGCGTCGCGGGTGTGCATCGTCGACGCCGCCGGCGTCGAGGCCGCGCTGCACGCCAGCGCCGACAGCGAGCTCGAAGCCGAACGCCGGATCGCGCTCTACCTGGACCGCATCGAGGCCGAGCACGAGTTCGTGCTGCTGCTGGGCGACGACGGCCCCACGCCCTGGACGCGGCGCTGCTGCCGCCGCAGCGACGAGATGCTGCTGCTGGCCGACGCCGATGCCGCGCCGGTGCTGCACCCGATCGAGACCGAGCTGCTGATGCACCGGCCCGGGCGCAGCGAGGCGGCCGAGATCCTGGTGCTGCTGCACCCGGCCGAGCGGCGCTGCCCGCAGGGCACGCGCGCCTGGCTCGACCGCCGGCCGCTGACCGACCACGTGCACATCCGCCCCGCCCTCGCGCGCGACATGGCGCGGCTGGCGCGGCTGCAAAGCCGCAACGCCATCGGCCTGGTGCTGGCCGGCGGCGGCGCGCGCGGGCTTTCGCACCTGGGGCTGCTGCAGGCGCTGCAGGCGCAGGGCATCGAGATCGACTGCGTGGGCGGCACCAGCATCGGCGCCGTGATGGCGGCGCTGATCGCCTCCGACCAGCCGCCCGAGACCGTGGTGCCGATCGCGCGCCGCGCCTTCATCGGCAACCCCACCGGCGACTTCAACCCGGTGCCGCTGCTCTCGCTGATCCGCGGCCGGCGCCTGAAGCGCGTGATGGACGCCGCCGCGTTCGAACTCTTCGGCACCATGCCCGACCTCGAAGACCTGTGGAAGACCTGCTACTGCGTGGCCAGCAACTACTCGCAGGCGCACGAGGCGGTGCTGCGCCGCGGCAGCGTGTCGTGGGCGCTGACGGCCAGCACCGCGATCCCGGGTGCGCTGCCGCCGGTGCTGTACGGCGGCGAGCTGCTCTGCGACGGCGGCACCTTCAACAACTTCCCCGTCGACGTGATGCGGGCCCAGCGCGGCGTGGGCCGCGTCATCGGCGCCGACCTGAGCTACCGCAAGCTGCGCCCCATCGAGCTCGACGAGGTGCCTTCGCCCTGGGCGCTGCTGCTGGACCGCCTGCGCCCGCGCGGCCGGCGCCGCTACCGGCTGCCCTCGCTCGTCGGCTACCTCATGAACGTGAGCGTGCTGTACAGCGCCTCGCGCCAGCGCCAGTCGCGCGCCCTGACCGACCTGTACTTCAACCCCCACCTGCCCAAGGTGGGCATGCTGCAGTGGCGCCGCTTCGACCACATCGTGCAGCTCGGCCGGGCCCATGCGCAGGAGGTGCTGGCTGCGCTGACGCCGCAGGCCCTGCGCCCGTACCGCGACGCCGTGGCGCTGCCGCCCGAGGGCTGACCGAGGCCGCACCGACGATGACCGCCCCGCCCGAGCTGCACCCGCGGCTGCAGCCGCACGCCGACAAGGTGGCCAGCGCCGCCGAGGCGGTGCGCCTGGTGCGGCCCGGCGACCACGTGTTCGTGGGCAGTGCCTGCGCCACGCCGCGCGCGCTGGTGGCGGCGCTGGAGGCCTGGGAGTTCGGCCCCGCCGACGTCGAGCTGCTGCACTTCCTGACCGACCATGCCGTGCCGCACGACGCCCAGGGCCGGGCCACGACGCGGCTGCGCCACCGCAGCTTCTTCGTCGGCGCCGACATCCGCGCCGCGGTGGCCCAGGGGCTGGCGGAGTACGTGCCGCTGTCGATCGCCCGCGTGCCGGGGCTGATCGCGCTGGGCCGCATCGCCGTCGACGTCGCCTTCGTCCAGGTCTCGCTGCCCGACGCCCACGGCTGGGTCAGCCTGGGCGTCTCGGTGGACCTGGCCCCGGCGGCGCTGGCGCGGGCCCGGGTCGTGATCGCCGAGGTCAACCCCGCGATGCCGCGCACGATGGGCGACAGCCTGCTGCACGTCAGCCGCATCGACCGCCTGGTGCCGGTGAACGCGCCCGTGATCGAGTACGCGCACCCGCCCACGGCCGAGGCCGCGATGGCGCAGATCGCGCGCTACGTGGGCGGCATCATCGAGGACGGCTCGACGCTGCAGATCGGCCTGGGCCGGGTGGCCAACGAGGCGCTCAAGCACCTGGCCGACCGGCGCGACCTGGGCATCCATTCCGATGTCGTCACCGACGCCCTGCTGCCGCTGCTGGCGCGCGGCATCGTCACCGGCCGGCGCAAGACGCAGCAGCCGCACAAGATCGTGGCCAGCTTCGCGATGGGCAGCCGCGCCCTGTACGAGCTGATCGACGGCAACCCGCTGTTCTCGTTCCAGCCCATCGAGCAGGTCTGCGACCCCGCCGTGCTCGCGGCGCAGCACCGGCTGGTCTCGGTGACGCAGGCCTTCGCCATCGACCTGAGCGGCCAGGTCTGCGTCGACCAGGAGGCCGGCGGCTTCTACGGCGGCCTGGCCGCGCAGGCCGAGTTCCACGCCGCGGCGGCACGCTCGCCGGGCGGCAAGGCCATCATCTGCCTGGCGTCCACCGAAGCGCTCGAAGCGGCAGTGGAGGGCGAGGCGGGCGCTCCCGCCCTGCCGCCCTCGCGCATCCGGGCCCGGCTCGGCCCCGGCGAGGGCGTGGCCGTGCCGCGCAGCGAGGTGCACTACGTCATCACCGAATACGGCATCGCCTACCTCTTCGGCAAGTCGGTGCGCGAGCGCGCGCTGGCGCTGATCGGCATCGCTCATCCCGGGCACCGGGCCGGGCTGCTGGCCCAGGCGCAGGCCCTGGGCTGGGTGCCGGCGGCGCAGACGCTGAAGAACCTGCAGGCCTACCCGGTGCACGAGGAGCAGGCCGCCACGTTGAAGGACGGCCGCGCGCTCCTGCTGCGCCCGGCCACCGCCAGCGACGGCGACGGCATCCGGGCGCTGTTCCACGGCCTGTCCGAGCGCGACGTCTACACCCGCTTCTTCCGCAAGCTGCGCGGCCTGTCCGACCGCGACGCGCAACGCCTGTGCAACGTCGACTTCGACAACGAGGTGGCCTTCGTCGCCACCGCCGGCCCGCGCGAGAGCGCGCAGGTCGTGGGCCACGCCTTCTACAGCGTCGACCCTTCCACCAACCTGGCCGAGACGGCCTTCATGGTGCACCCCGACTGGCGCGGCTCGGGCCTGGGCGCGCTGCTGCAGCGCAGCCTGGCGGCCCATGCGCGCAGCCGCGGCGTGCGTGGCTTCGTGGCCGAGCTGCTGGCCAGCAACGAGCACATGCTGCGCCTGGCCCGCGGCCGCGCCGGCGACGACCCCGCAGGCGACGCCGGCTCGGTGCAGATCGAGGACCAGGGCGGCACGCTGCGCGTCACGCGTCTGTTCGGCGACGGGGGCTAGGCGAAGGTTCCGGATCCGGGTCTCCCGGTCCGGAACGCGCCCCCTCGGGGGGCCGCGAGCGAAGCGAGCCGGGGGACTAGAACAGCCCGGCCGCGATGTTGATCGTCAGCGCCAGCACCGTGGTGTTGAAGAAGAAGGCCAGGATGCAGTGCAGCACCCCCACCGGGCGCAGGTCGCGGCCGTTGAACGACACATCGGCGGTCTGGCCCGAGGTGCCGATGATGGCGGCGAAGTAGAAGAAGTCGCCGTAGCCCGGGTCGGCGGTGCCGGGGAAGCTCAGCGGGTCGGGCCGGCCGCGGCTGCGCGCGAGGTAGAAGTCGTGCGCGTAGTGCAGCGCGAACAGCACCTGCGTGAACAGCCACGAGGTGACCACCGTCAGCGCGGCCAGGGCCATGTGCCAGCGCCGCGCGCCGCCCTGCAGCGACTTGGCGTCGCCCAGCTGCGAGGCCACTGCCAGCAGCACCGCCACCGCGGCGAAGACCACCAGCGACAGCACGATCAGCCGGCCGTCGTCCTGGCGCAGCGCGCGGCGGTGCATCCTGGCCGCGCCCGAGGCCAGGCCCATCTCGAGGGCCAGCGCCAGGTACAGCAACGCGCCGGCGTTCCAGGCCAGCAGCACGCGGGTGGGCGTGCGCGCCACCAGCGCGGTGGGCATCCAGGCGTAGACCGCCACCCCGAGTGCGACCGAGAACCACAGCCGCGGCCGCGCATGCAGCATCACGGCCAGGCGGCGCAGGGGCAGCATCGACATCGCCGGCAGTGCCTTCAGGCCCGGCGACGCCGCTCGGCGTCGCCGCCGGCCAGCGCCGCGGCCAGCCCCTGCAGGCTCTGCAGGTTGTGCGCGGGCAGGAACAGGTCGACCTGCGGCAGCATCGCGCGGATGCCGGCGGCGCGCGGCTGGAAGGCGTCGAAGCGCAGGAGCGGATTCAGCCAGACCAGCTTGCGGCAGCTCTTGTGCAGCCGCTCCATCTCGAAGCGCAGCTGCTCGCAGCGCGGGTCGTCGGGGGTGCCGTGCTCGAGGCCGTCGGAGATCAGCAGCAGCGTGGCGCGTCCGCTCAGCACGCGGCGCGCCCAGCGCTGGTTGAACTCGCGCAGGCAGGCCGTGATGCGGGTGCCGCCCGACCAGTCGGCCACGTCGCGCACGACGCGCGCCACCGCGATGTCGGGGTCGCGCTGGCGCAGCGCGCGCGTGGTTCGCGTCAGGCGCGTGCCGAAGACGAAGCTCTCGACCCGCATGTCGGCATGGCCCAGGGCATGCGTGAAGTGCAGCAGCATGCGCGAGTAGCGGCTCATCGAGCCCGAGATGTCGGCCAGCACCACCAGCGGCGCCGGCCGCTCGGCCGGGCGGCGCCAGCGCAGCTGCCAGACCTCGCCGCCCTGGCGTGCCAGCGCCTGCAGCGTGGCCCGGCCGTCGATCCGGGCCTGGCGGCCGGGGCCGGCGGCGCGCTCGCGCCGGCGCGTGGTGATGGGCTCGAACAGCGGCGCCAGGCGATGCAGCATCGCCTGCGCGGCGCGCCACTCGTCGGCCGTCATGGTCTCGAAATCGGCCTTCTGCAGCAGCTCGCGCTCGTTCCAGGTGAGCGTGGCGTCGACGTCGATCTTCTCGGGCGGCGGCGGCGGGTTCGGCGCATTCGGCGGGTGCGGAAACAGCGCCTCGCCCAGGCGGCGGTTCTCCGGCGGCGGGGCCTGCTCGGTCTTGGCCTGCACCCGCGGCAGCAGCATCGCCATCATGCGGCCGGCCAGGTCGGGGTCGCGCCAGAACAGCGCGAAGGCCTGGTCGAAGAGCTCGCGGTGCTCGACGCGGTCGAGCAGGCAGGCCGCCAGCGTGGCGTGGAAGTCTTGCCGCGACTCCAGGCCCGCCACCTGCAGCGCCGCCAGCGCGAGCTGGATGCGGTCGGTGGGCAGCGGCATCCCCGCCTGGCGCAGCACGCGACCGAAATGCATCACGTTCTCGGCCAGGTGGCCGGGCAGGGCGGCGGCGTCGGGGGCGCGGAGCATCGGCTGGATTGTGTCGCGTCGCGAAGGCCCTGGTGCCGCTGGCGGCGAGCCGGCGAGGTAGGCTAGCGGGCTGCCGGCATCGCCGATGCCACCACCCACCCCAGAAGGAGCCCCGCCATGGGATCGACCGTCACCTTCAACCGCCCCGATGGCCAGCCCGTGCAGGGCTACCTGGCCGAACCGTCACGGGCCGCCGGCGCGCCCGGCGTGGTCGTGATCCAGGAATGGTGGGGGCTGAACGACCAGATCCGCGGCGTCGCCGACCGCCTGGCGCTGGCCGGCTTCCGCGCGCTGGTGCCCGACCTGTACCGGGGCAAGAGCACGGTCGAGGCCGAAGAGGCGCACCACCTGATGAGCGGCCTGAACTTCGCCGACGCGGCCTCGCAGGACATCGCCGGCGCGGTGCGCCACCTCAAGGCCGGCGGCGCCAAGGTCGGCGTCACCGGCTTCTGCATGGGCGGCGCGCTCACGCTGCTGGCGGCCTGCTTCGTGCCCGAGGCCGACGCGGCCGCCATCTGGTACGGCTGCCCGCCGCTGGAGTACATCGACGCGGCCAAGATCAAGGCGCCGCTGCTCGGCCACTGGGCGACCCAGGACGAGTTCTTCAAGATCGACACCGTCGACGCGCTCGAGGCCAAGCTGGCCGCGGCCGACGTGCGCTTCGAGTTCCACCGCTACCTCGCGCACCACGGCTTCGCCAACGAGACGGCCGTCGGCCCCGGCCGCATCCCGGCCACCCAGTACGACCCGGTCTGGGCCCAGCAGGCCTGGGACCGCACGTTCGCGTTCTTCGGGCAGCGGCTGCGTTGAAGAGGGCCTGCGGCTCGGTGTCAGGCCGAGCCGTTCGGCGCCTTCCGCACAAGACGAGCCCCGAGGCTTTCGCGACAGCGGCGAGCGCCAGGTGCGCGCTCGGCTGCCGCCTGGCCTCGGCTCTGGCCAATCAGTCGCTGCCGTCCCGCTGGCCTTCGCCAGCGTGGTCGTCCTCGCCCTCTTTGACCTGCTTGAAGTCGAACATCGACATCAAGTCGCCGATGGCGGGCCGGTTGGTCGGCACGTAGCGGTCGTCGTCGCCCTGCCGTGGGTTGGGCAGGTTGTCGCGGCTGCGTGCCGACAGGGGCTTCAGGCGCCAGTTCTTCTCGATGAACTTGAGGATCGAGGCGTGATCGGCATAGGTATGGTCGACATGGCCGCGCCTGGCCCAGGGCGAGATCGCAAGCAGCGGGATGCGCGTGCCGTCGCCGAAGAAGTCCACCGGCTGGATGTAGCCTGAGTCGTAGTACCCGCCACCCTCGTCGACCGTCACCAGCACCGCCGTGTGCTGCCACAGCGCCGGGTGGGCCTTCACCTTGTCGACCAGATCGGCCACGAAGTTCTCGAATGCCGAGGTCGTCGCATTCGCCGGATGACCCGCCTGGCTCTCGTACGGGCGCACGAAGGCGACCGCCGGCAGCATTTCATCGGCAAGGTCCGCGTACAGCTCGGGCACGCCCTGCAGGTGGGCCTTCAGCGGCGTCGTCATGATCGACGTGAACGCGGTGAACGGGTCGCAGATGCCGCAGTATTCCTTCGTGGTCCGGGTGGGCTCGCGGCCGCCGCTGTACCACTTCCACGACACCTGCTTGGCCGACAACGCGTCGGCGATCGTCGGGATCGTCTGCGGCGGCAGCGTGAAGTTGGTGGCGAGCACCGGCTTGGCCTTGCCGTCGAAGGTGTAGCCCAGGCCGTAGTTGTTGACCAGGTAGTAGGTGTCGGCGGCGCAGTTGCCGCCGTGGAAGGCGTGCCCGGGCTGGCTGTCGATGTAGCCCTGAATCGCGCTTACGCCGGGCTGGCTCGGATCGGCGCAGTTCACGTAGGAGCCGCCGGTGTAGCCGTCTTTCGTGTACCAGTTGTTGGTGCCGGGCTGCGGATTCGGGTTCTCGATCTGGTTGCCGAAAGGCTGGGCGGGCACGCCATTGACGTTGAAGTACGCGACGTCGCCGGTGGCGATGGCCAGGAAGTTGGCCCCGGTGCCGCCCATGATCGATTGGTGATCGTTGTCGCTGAGCGCGTAGCGCCGCGCCAGGGCCTTGAACTTCGGTGCGTCGCCGGTGCTCATGTTGTAGAAGCCCAGCGCCTCGCCACCCTGGAAAGTGTTGTTGGGCCCGTAGGTCGACGGATTGAAGCTGTTGTCGGGTCCGATGCCGGTGGTGGCGCCAACCCAGGCGAACAAGTCGTGCCGGCCCTGGTCGACCTGCTGCCACATCTGGAAAAAGCGGTGCGGCGGGTCGCCAACGTACGAGTCGTAAGGCACGTAAGTGGTGATCTGGAACGGCCCCGGCGGCAGGTTGGCCGGAAAGCGCATGTCGGGAACGCCCGGAGGCAGCCCGGTGGCGTAGGTGGTCTGCGGTTGCGGCAGGAACGGGTAGGCGCCGGTGAGGCTGGGGTCGATGCGGTAGACGCTGGTGTTGCCGGCTTGCTGTTGCACAGCCGTGGCGAAGTTGGGTCCCGGGCTGCCGTCGGCATTGACGATGCCTTGCGACAGCAGGTTGTGGATGGTTTGTCCCCCGCGCGGCTTGTAGACGCCGAACAGGTTGTCGAAGGTGTGGTTCTCGCCGATCACGATGATGACGTGCTGGATCGGGGTGGTGGTCCGGGCGGCCGGCTCGGGCGACGTGCGCTGCACGTCGTCGGCCAGCGCGATCGACAGCGTCGCGATGCCCAGTGCCATGACGCTGAGGTTGCGCAGGAATGCAGGTTGCATAGTGGCAGTTCCTTCGGTGGATGAGGGGTGCGAATCGACGGCTTCGCGACCCGCAGTGGGCGCTTCGCGTATGGCAGCGGTGTGTCAGATTTCGGACTGCCGGGGCGATCGGCCAGCGGCCGGTCGAAGCACCGCAGCACATGACGGCGGTCGCCTCCAGGCGCTGGTGCTGTCCGTGCGGTGGGCCGTGCCGCCGTGGTCGGCGGCCAGCGCTGTCCGCCCCGCTCAGCTGCTGCCGCGCACCATCAGCTCGAAGCCCAGGTCCTGGTGCTGGGCGGCCCGGGCCGGGTCGCGGATGCGGGCCACCAGCAGCTCGGCCGCGCGCTGGCCGATGGCGGCGCGCGGCGTGCGCACGGTGCTCAGCGGGGGCACGGTATGGGCGCTCTCCGGCAGGTCGTTGAAGCCGGCGACGGCGATGCGGCCGGGCACCGGTACCCCCAGCCGCAGCGCGGCCAGCAGCGCCCCCTGGGCCAGGTCGTCGTTGCAGAAGAAGACGGCATCCACCGCCGGGCTGGCGGCCACGATCTGCTCGAAGAGCTGAGCCCCGAGGCCCACCGACGAGGCCGCGGGCTCGCGCCACTCGAGCCGGGCGTCGAAGCGGCCGGCCTCGGTGAGGGCCGAGCGCCAGCCGGCCAGGCGCTGCAGCGTGCGCGGGTCGAGCTGCGCCGCCACGAAGGCGATGCGCCGGCGCCCGCGCTGCAGCAGGTGGCGCGTCATCGCGGCGGCGGCGGCCTCCTGCGAAAAGCCGACGCTGGCGGTGCCGGGCCCGCTGCCCATCTCCATCATCGTGACGCAGGGCGTGTCCTCGGCCGCGAGCAGCCGGCGCGTGGCCCGGGTCTGCTCCAGGCCCGTCAGCAGCACGCCGGCGGGACGGTGCAGCAGCTGCTCGCGCAGCAGCTGCTCTTCCTCGGCGGGGTCGTAATGGGTGATGCCGATCAGGGTCTGCAGGCCCGCGCTGCGCAGCGTGCGCTGCGCCGCCTCGAGCAGCTCGACGAAGAGCTGGTTGGTCAGCGACGGGATCAGCACCGCCACATGGGTGCTGCGGCGCGACGCCAGTGCGCGCGCCGCCGGGTCGGGCAGGTAGCCGAGCTTGGCCGCGGCGGCCTGCACGCGCTGCACCAGCGCGGCGTCCACCGTGGGCTCGCCACGCAGCGCGCGCGAGGCCGTCATCGGGCTCACCTCGGCCACGCGGGCCACGTCGGCCAGCGTGGCGCGGCCGGTGGCGCGGACGGATCGGGGCGCGGCTGACTTCATGAGGCTTGCGGGAAAACCCGGATGGGCGAAAGCGGCTCGGCTTCTAAGATAGCGCTACCTCAAACCGGAACCCTGAGGACTGCCGATCAGGCCCTGCATTGGAGTTGCCCTTGCAGGAATGGAACCGGACCCTTTGGCTTCGTATTGAGATAGCGCTACCCAAGTCACTGCGACCGCATGATGCCAGAGATCAACGCACCGGCGCCCGCGCCCCTGCCCGACGTCACGCCCGGCCTGCCGCCGCCTGCCGCCGTGGTGGTGATGGGCGTGGCGGGCTGCGGCAAGAGCAGCCTGGCCCAGGCGCTGGGCGCGGTGCTGGGCTGGGCGGTGCTGGAAGGCGACGATTTCCACGGCGCGCAGAACAAGGCGCTGATGCAGGCCGGCATCGCCCTGACCGATGCCGACCGTGCCGGCTGGCTCGATGCCCTGGCGGTCGAGTTGAGTGGTCACCCCGGCGGCGTGCTGCTCAGCTGCTCGGCGCTCAAGCGCGCCTACCGCGAGCGGCTGCGACATGCCCGGCCCGGGCTGCGCTTTCTCTACCTCGATCTCGACGAGGCCGCCGCCCAGGCCCGCGTGCAGGCGCGCGCGCTCGGCCACTTCTTTCCGCCGACGCTGGTGCGCAGCCAGTTCGCGGCGCTGGAGCCGCCCACCGCCGAGCCCGGCGTGCTGCGGCTCGATGCCCTGCAGTCCCCCGCCGCGCTGCGCGAGGCCGCCCTGGCGTGGCTGGCGCTGGTCCCGCGCGGCCCCTCCGAACCCAACGAGGAATCGACACCATGAGTCCCACCCCTTCCACCCCCGTAGCGCGCCTGCGCTGGCGCATCGGCGGCCTCATCGGCGCCGGCGTGCTGATCAACTACTTCGACCGCATCAGCCTGTCGGTGGCCGGGCCGCAGCTGCAGCAGGCCTTCGGCCTCACGCCGGCCGACCTGGGGCTGCTGTTCAGCGCCTTCTTCTGGAGCTATGCGCTGCTGCAGGTCCCGGCCGGGCTGGTGCTCGACCGCTTCGGCGTCACGCGGGTCGGCCGCTGGGGCGCCTTCCTCTGGGGCCTGGCCTCGACGATCACGGCCTTCGCGGGCGGCTTCGCCGGCATCTTCGCCGCCCGCATGCTGCTGGGCATTGCCGAGGCGCCGAGCTTCCCGGCCAACGCCAAGGCCACGGGGATGTGGTTCCCGCGCGGCGAGCGGGCGATGTCCACGGCGCTGTTCGACGCCGCGGCCAAGTTCTCCAACGTGATCGGCGTGCCGCTGGTGGCGCTGGCGGTGGTGCACCTGGGCTGGCGCTGGGGCTTCGGCATCGTGGCCGCGCTCAGCTTCGCCTACTTCATCGCGTTCTACTTCATCTACCGCGACCCCAGCCAGCACGCCGGCCTGAGCCGGGCCGAGCATGCGTACATCGTCGACAACGGCGCCACGCCCGAGGGCCAGCTGGCCGCCAGCCCGGCCGGCATGCTGGGCTACCTGCTGAAGAGCCGCAAGGTCTGGGGCCTGTCGATCGGATTCGCCGCCTACGGCTACTGCTTCTACCTGTTCCTGACCTGGCTGCCCGGCTACCTGGTGCAGACCATGCACATGAGCATCCTGCAGTCGGCCGGCTACGCCGCGATCCCCTGGCTGTGCGCCACGGTGGCCGACCTGGTGGTGGGCGGCTGGCTCATCGACCGCCTGATCGCCCGGGGGTGGGACGAGACGCGCGTGCGCAAGGGCGTGCTGCTGTGCGGCATGGCGGCCGGCCTGGCGGTGTTCGGCGCCACCACCACCACCGACCCCGTGGTCGCGATCACCTGGATCTCGATCGCGCTGTCGGGCCTGGCCGCGGCGGCGCCGGTGGGCTGGTCGCTGCCGTCGCTGATCGCGCCCAAGGGCGGCGTGGGCACGGTGGGCGGGATCATGAACTTCTTCAACAACCTGATGGGGGCGGTGGCCCCGATCGTCACCGGCTACATCGTCGGCAGCACGCAGTCGTTCACCAATGCCTTCATCGTGGCCGGCGTGGTGCTGCTCGTGGGCATGGCCTCGTTCGTGTTCATGCTCGGCCGCATCGAGCCGCTGCCCGAGCCGCCCGACCACGGCCGGCCCGACGGCTTCGGCGGGCGGGTCCGCCCGGTCTGAGGCTGCGCCCCGGCCGGCCGCGCTCAGGCGGCCGGCTTGTCGGCCGGCTTGTCGGCCGAGCCCGCGTCGGGCGCCTGCGTGTGCTTGATGAAGAAGCCGGCGGCGATGATGCCGATCTCGTAGAGCAGGCACATCGGGATCGCCAGCGACAGCTGCGAGATCACGTCGGGCGGGGTCACGACGGCGGCGACGACGAAGGCGCCGACCACGAAGTAGCCCCGCACCTTGCGCAGCTGCGCCACCGTCACCAGGCCGATGCGGGCCAGCACCACCACCGCCACCGGCACCTCGAAGGCGACGCCGAAGACGAGGAACAGCGTGAGCACGAAGCTGAAATATTCCTCGATGTCCGGCGCGGCGGTGATGGTGACGGGCGCGAAGGCCTGGATGAAGCGCGACATCGCCGGGATCACCAGGAAGTAGCAGAAGCCCACGCCCACCACGAAGAGCACGGTGCTGGACACCACCAGCGGCAGCACCAGCCGCTTCTCGTGCGAGTAAAGCCCCGGCGCGACGAAGGCCCAGACCTGGTACAGCACCACCGGCAGCGCCAGCATCAGCGCGGCCATCAGCGTGATCTTCAGCGGCACCAGCACCGGCGAGATCACGTTGGTGGCGATCAGGTGCGCGCCGGCCGGCAGGTGGTGCACCAGCGGCGCGGCCAGCAGGTCGTACAGGCCCGAGGGGCCGGGGTAGATGCACAGCGCGACGAAGGCGATGCCGATCGCGATCGCCGAGCGGATGAGCCGGTCGCGCAGCTCGATCAGGTGCGAGACGAAGGGCGCCTCGGTGCCGTCGAGCTCGTCGCTGGCGTTCTTGGCCCCCGGCTTGGCGTCCTGCCCGGCGTCGCTCATGGCCGCGGCGACTTCAGCCCCGGCGGCCTGAAGCGCGCCACCCGCGCCGCCCCCGACTGGGCATGCGTGCGAACGCCCTCGCGCCGCTTGTACCACTGCGGCATGGCGCCGCGCTTGAGCCGCCAGTTCTTCTTCGGGTGCCGGTAGCTGGGCGCGGGCGGCTCGTAGGCGCTGCCGCCGCCGCCCTCGCTGCCGCTGCCGCCGCCGCCGCCGCCGGCCAGGGCTTCCTGGGCGCCGCGCCATTCATCGGCGATCACGCTGCCGGCCTGCGCCACGCCGCTGCGCACGGTCTGCTCGACGTTGCGCGCGGCGTCCTCGAACTCGGTCTTCATCTTCTTGAGCTCATCGAGCTCGATCGACCGGTTCACCTCGGCCTTGACCTCGGCCACGTAGCGCTGCGCCTTGCCGAACAGGTGGCCCATGGTGCGCGCCACCTTGGGCAGCTTCTCGGGCCCGATCACGATCAGCGCGACCGCGCCGATGAGCGCGATCTTGTCGAAGCCGAAGTCGAGCACCGCGCGTCAGGACTTGGTCTTGGCTTCGACGTCGACGGTGTTGCTGTCGGCCGTGCGCTGCGCCGTCACCTGCTGCACCGGCGCGGCGGGGGCGTCGGCGTCGCTGCTGGCGCCCTTGACGCCGTCCTTGAAGCCCTTGACGGCTTCGCCGAGGTCGGTGCCGATGTTCTTCAGCTTCTTGGTGCCGAAGATCAGCACCACGACGAGCAGAACGATCATCCAGTGCCAAATGCTCAAACCACCCATGATGAATCTCCTACGGGGAACCGCACATTCTAGGGGAGGGCGGGGACCCCTCGGGCCTTCAGCCGCGGGCCCAGGGGCGGGGGCCGCCCATCACGTGCAGGTGCAGGTGATAGACCTCCTGGCCGCCGTCGCGCCCGCTGTTGATCAGGGTTCGGAACCCGTTGACGACGCCGAGTTCCCGCATCAGCCGCGGTGCCAGGCCCAGCATGCGCCCGAGCAGCGCTTCATGCCCGGGGCCCACGTCGGCCAGCGTGGCGATGTGGGTCTTCGGGATCACCAGCACATGCACCGGCGCCCAGGGGGCGATGTCGTGGAAGGCGAGCAGCTCGTCGTCCTCGTACGCCTTGCGCGCCGGGATCTGCCCGGCCACGATCTTGCAGAAGATGCAGTTCGGATCGGTGTCCACGGCTGGCCTCGGCCGCTCAGGCCGGCACCGGCATCGGCCGCCGCTCGCTGAACGCCAGCCAGCCACGGATGAAGCGGTAGAGGTACCACAGGCTGATCAGGAACCAGGCCGCCACGCCGGGGAACCAGAAGGCCAGCCACAGCGGCCAGCTCAGCACCAGCCACAGCAGCGTGAACCAGAAGCTGCGCGCCTGCCAGCGGAAGTGGCTGCGGTAGAAGTCGTCGGGCAGGTCGGGCCGCTTGACGTAGTTGATGATCATCGCGATCACCGAGAAGATGCCGCCCGAGAACCAGGACAGCGTGTGCAGCCCGTACAGCACGTGGGTCAGCAGCCGCAGGTCGGACTGCGAGGGGCTGGCCGGCATCACGACGTCGTTCATCCGCGTTCTCCTTCCCGTTGCTGGGCCTTGCGCAAGGCGAATTCTTCCAGTCCCGAAAGGCCCTCGCGGCGCCGCAGCTCGGCCAGCACCTGGGCCGGCGACAGGCCGAACTGGGCCAGCGCCACCAGGCAATGAAACCACAGGTCGGCCATTTCGGCCACGATGCGCTCGGGCTCGCCGTCCTTGGCCGCCATCACGACCTCGGTGGCTTCCTCGCCCACCTTCTTCAAGATGGCGTCGGTGCCCTTCGAAAACAAGCGCGCGACGTAGCTGACGGCCGGGTCGCCGCCGGCGGCGGGCTTGCGCGACTCGATCACCGCCGCCAGCCGCGCCAGGGCGTCGTCGCCGGTCATCGGGCCACCTCCGGGCTGCGCACTGCGGCATGAGCCCCTGCGGGCGGTCGGCCGGGGCTCATCGGTAGATCGCCGCCGGGTCTTCGAGCACTGGCTCGACGGCCTGCCAGGCGCCGCCTTCGCGGCGCTGGTGGAAGCAGCTGTGGCGCCCGGTGTGGCAGGCAATCGACGGGTCGTGGCCGTGCTGCGTGACGGTCAGCAGCAAGGCGTCGCCGTCGCAGTCCAGCCGGATGTCGTGAACGGTCTGGGTGTGGCCCGACTGCTCGCCCTTGCGCCACAGGCGCCCGCGCGAGCGGCTCCAGTACACGGCCTGGCCCTGCGCGGCGGTGGCGGCCAGGGCCTCGCGATTCATCCAGGCGAGCATCAGCACGTCGCCGCTGCCGGCCTCCTGCGCGATCACGGGCACCAGGCCGTCGCGGTCCCATTTGACGCTGTCGAGCCAGTCCATGGCCGCAGTCTAGTGGGTCGGCCCGGCAAAGCCCCGCTCGGCCGCGAACCAGGCCAGCACCGGCACCGTGCCCGGCAGCAACGGCGCCACCCGCACCGGCAGCGTCTGCCAGGCCATCTGCTGGCCCTCGCGCATCTCGATCGCGCCCTGCCAGGCGTGCACCTTGCAAAAGTGCAGCCGCACCCGGGCGTGCGGGTAGTCCATCAGCTCGACCTTCCAGGGCCGGGCGTCGCCGATGGTGACGCCCAGCTCCTCGTGCAGCTCGCGTCGCAGCGCCTGCAGCACGGTCTCGCCCGGCTCGAGCTTGCCGCCCGGAAACTCCCAGTGGCCGGCGTAGACCTTGCCCGCGGGGCGGGAGGTGAGCAGGAAGCGCTGCTCGGCGTCGATCAGCACGCCCACCGCCACATCGACCGGACGGCGCGCCGCGCCGGGCTCAGCCCCCGGCATGGCGCCCGGCCCAGTCGCGCGCGAACTGCTGGGCCACGCGGCCCGAGCGCGAGCCGCGCTCCAGCGCCCAGACCAGCGCGGCCTGGCGCGCGGCGGTGATCGACGGCTCGCCGGCGCCGAAGGCGCGCAGCCACTGCGCGACGATGGCCAGGTACTCGTCCTGCGTGAAGGGGTAGAAGCTGATCCACAGGCCGAAGCGCTCGGACAGCGAGATCTTCTCCTCCACCGCCTCGCCCGGGTGCACTTCGCCGTCGTCGGTGTGGCGGTAGGCCAGGTTCTCCTTCATGGTCTCGGGCAGCAGGTGGCGGCGGTTGCTGGTGGCGTAGATCAGCAGGTTGTCGCCGGCCTGCGCCACGCTGCCGTCGAGCGCGCTCTTCAGCGCCTTGTAGCCGGGCTCGCCCTCGTCGAAGCTGAGGTCGTCGCAGAAGACGATGAAGCGCTCGGGTCGCGGCGCCACCAGCTCGATCAGGTCGGGCAGGTCGACCAGGTCGGCCTTGTCGACCTCGATCAGGCGCAGCCCCTGCGGCGCGAACTCGTTCAGCACCGCCTTCACCAGGCTGCTCTTGCCGGTGCCGCGCGCGCCCGTCAGCAGCACGTTGTTGGCGCCCCGGCCGGCGACGAACTGCGCCGTGTTCCGCCGCAGCCGCTCCTTCTGCGGCTCGACCTCCTTCAGCTCGTCCAGGCGCACGGTGGCGACATGGCGCACCGGCTCGAGCACGCCGGCCCACTGGCCCAGGTTCGCGCGCCGGCGGTAGCGGAAGGCGGTGGATGCGGCCCAGTCGGGCGCGGTCGGCGCATGCGGCAGCAGCTGCTCCAGCCGCGCGAGCAGGGCCTCGGCGCGATGCAGCAGGGCTTCGAAGGCGGCGTTCATGGCAACGAGTTTAGAGGGCGCGCACCGCATCGCCGGCGATGGCGTAGACGCGGTCGCCGGGGCCGCGCGGCAGCACCTGCATGCCGGTGAAGGCGCCGAAGGCCGGCAGCACGCCCACCGCCGGCCCGAAGTGGAAGCAGGGCAGGCGCAGCCGGTCCGGCCCGCGGCGGCCCACCACCGCGGCCGGGTGCAGGTGGCCGGCCAGCACGTAGGCGCCCGGCCGCGGCTCGGGGTCGTGCGCCAGCGCCAGGCCGTCCAGCCGCAGGGCGCCGTCCACGCAGCGCACGCCCCAGGACGGCGGCGGGTCGCCGGCGTGGCGGTCGTGGTTGCCGCGCACCAGGGTCAGCTCCAGCGCCGCATGCGCGTCGCGCCAGCGGGCCACGGCGTCCAGCGTGGCCGCGGCGCGGCCGCGCGCCGAGTGCAGCAGGTCGCCCAGGAAGACGATGCCGCGTGCGCCGGTGGCGGCCAGCGCGGCGTCGAGCCGCGCCAGCGTGGCCTCGGTGGTGCCGGCCGGCACCGGCACCCCCAGGCGCCTGAACGACGCCGCCTTGCCCAGGTGGGCGTCGGCCACCAGCAGCCAGCCGGCCCCGGGCAGGTAGGCGGCGCGCTCGGGCAGCAGGCGCAGCCGCGCACCGCCGACCTCGATCTCGGCCGTCACCGGGCCGTGCGCGGCCGGGGCCTGCGGCTCACTGGACGACGCTTCGCGCTGCGCGCTCCGGGATGAGCGCTTGGGAGCGGCCTGGCGCGCTCATGCCGAGTGCGCGGCCACGCGGCGCCGCAGCAGCGGGCCCATCGCGTACAGCACCCCCCCCGCGGCCACGCCGATCGCCGCGAGCAGGGCGAAGAACCGGGTGTGCGCCAGCGTGCCGTAGAAGCTGCCCAGGTAGCCGCTCATGTAGCCGCCGATGAAGTTGGCCAGGAACCACAGCCCCATCATCATCGAGACGATGCGCAGCGGCGCCACCTTGGTCACGAAGGACAGGCCCACCGGCGAGAGGTAGAGCTCGCCGGTGGTGAAGATGGCGGTGGAGGCCAGCAGCCACAGGATGCTGCGCTTGTCGCCCGGGGCCAGGCCGCTGGCCGCGGCGATCATCACCGCGAAGCCCAGGCCCAGCAGCACGCAGCCCAGGGCCATCTTGGTCAGGCTGCCGGGCTCGCGCCCGCGCCGGGCCTGGCGCGCCCAGACCGCGTTCAGCAGCGGCACGAACAGCGCGATCATGAAGGGGTTGAAGGCCTGGTACCAGGTCGAGGGCAGGGTGAAGCCGAACACGCTGGGCCAGGCCGTGCGCTGGTCGGCCCAGATCTGCATCGTGTTGCCCTGCTGCTCGTAGACGGCCCAGAAGGCGGCCGTGACCAGGCAGGCCAGCGCCAGCGCCACCACGCGCGGCCGCTCGTCGGCGGGCAGCCGCACGATCCAGGCCAGGCCCGCGCCCAGCCCGGCCAGGGCCAGCGCCAGCGCCAGAGGCCGCGGCAGCGTCAGCATCGCCAGCAGCGCCAGCACCACCAGCGGCATGCCCGCCAGGTAGGCCAGCACGCCCAGGCCGGGCGCCGTGCGCGAGTCCGTGGGCGGCGCCTCCTGCGGCAGCCGGTGCTGGTTGAACACGTAGAACAGCAGGCCCAGCAGCATGCCCACGCCGGCGGCGCCGAAGCCCCAGTGCCAGCCCAGGGTCTGGCCCAGCGTGCCGCAGATCAGCGGCGCAATGAAGGCGCCCAGGTTGATGCCGACGTAGAAGACCGAGAAGGCGCGGTCGCGCCGCGGGTCGCCGGGCGCATACAGGCCCCCGACCTGGGTCGACACGTTGGGCTTGAAGCAGCCGTTGCCCAGGATCAGCACCATCAGCGCGACGAAGAACAGGTGCTCCGAGGCCATCAGGAAGTGCCCGATCGCCATCAGCACCCCGCCCAGCACCACGGCGCGGCGGCGCCCGATCAGGCGGTCGGCCAGCAGGCCGCCGAACAGCGGCGAGAGGTACACGAAGCCGGTGTAGAGCCCGTAGACCTGCGAGGACAGCGCCTGCGTCGAGAGCGGGCCGAAGGCGGTCTCGAGCGCCCGGCGCAGGGTGGCGTAGCCCCAGACGCCGGCGCCGCCGTCGGGGCGCACGAACAGGTGCTGGATCATGTAGAGCACCAGCAGCGCGCGCATGCCGTAGTAGCTCATGCGCTCCCACATCTCGGCCACGAAGAGCACGACGAGGCCGCGCGGGTGGCCGAGCCAGGTGGGCTCGGCCGTCGAAGGAGGGGTGGACATCGGTGAGGGCGGATCGAGCAGGCCGAAACCCGAAACGGTATCAGGCCGCGCCGGCCCCGCCCTGGGCGCCCAGCAGCGGCGCGTCGTGCGCCTGCAGGAAGGCCTGCCCCTGCTCGATCAGGAAGTAGCGGAAGGCCTCGGCCGCCGGCGAGAGCACGCGCGAGCCCAGGTGCACCACGTTCCACATCCGCATCACCGGCGTGCCGGCGATGTCGACGGTCTTCAGCAGCCCGCTCCTGAGCTCCAGGCCCACCGTGTGCAGCGACAGGAAGCTCAGGCCCATGCCGGCGATCACGGCCTGCTTGATGGTCTCGTTGCTGCTCATCTCCATCGCGATGCGGGGCTCGAAGCGGTGCTCGGCGAAGAAGCCGGCCATGGCGTGGCGCGTGCCCGAGCCGTGCTCGCGGGCGATGAAGGCGTAGGGCGCCAGCGCCGCCACCGGCGCCTGCGCCTGGCGCAGCACCGGGTGCCCCGGCGGGGCGATGAAGACCAGCGGATGGCGCGCGAAGGCCTCCGCGCGCGCGGCCAGCTCGCGCGGCGGCCGGCCCATGATCGAGAGGTCGGCCTCGCCGGCCTGCATCATCGCCACCAGCTGCTCGCGGTTGCCGAGCACGCGCAGCCGCACGTCCAGGCCCGGGTGGTCCTGGTGGAACCGCGCCAGCAGGTGCGGCACGAAGTACTTGGCCGTGCTGACCATGCCGATGGTCAGCAGCCCGTGCTCGATGCGCTGGAAGCGGGCCATCGCGTCGTCGGCCTCCTTCAGCGCCGCCAGCAGGCGACGGGCGTGCACCAGGAAGTACTCGCCGGCGGTGGACAGCACCACCGCGCGGCCCTGGCGGTCGAACAGCGGCAGGCCGACCTGGGCCTCGATCTCCTTGATCTGCATCGAGACCGCCGGCGGCGTCAGGTGCAGGGCCTCGGCGGCGCGCGCCATGCTGCCGTGCCGGGCCACCTCGGCGAAGACCCGCAGCTGGCGGAACGTGATGTTCATGGGTCAGCGAAGGCTTATCGATGCGCAAAGGAAGTCTGACTTCTGCCGAATCTACTTCGATCCTAGAGTCGCCCACATCCGCCCCGCCCGCCGCAAGCCCCGAGGAGCCGCCCGTGAACAAGCCCGCCGACGACGGCCTCATCACCGACGCCAAGAAGCGCTACAGCGCCGGCGTGCTGAAGTACAAGCAGATGGGCTATTGGCAGCCCGACTACGCGCCGCTGGACACCGACGTCATCGCGCTGTTCCGCATCACGCCGCAGGAAGGCGTGGACGCCGAGGAAGCCGCCGCCGCCGTGGCCGGCGAGTCCTCCACCGCCACCTGGACCGTGGTCTGGACCGACCGCCTCACCGCCTGCGAGCTCTACCGCGCCAAGGCGTACCGCGTCGACGCCGTGCCCCACACCGGCCCCGGCACCAAGACCGAGCAGCAGTACTTCGCCTACATCGCCTACGACCTCGACCTGTTCGAGCCGGGCTCGATCGCCAACCTCACCGCCTCGATCATCGGCAACGTGTTCGGCTTCAAGGCCGTGAAGGCGCTGCGGCTGGAGGACATGCGCATCCCGGTCGCCTACCTCAAGACCTTCCAGGGCCCGGCCACCGGCATCGTGGTCGAGCGCGAGCGGCTGGACAAGTTCGGCCGCCCGCTGCTGGGCGCCACCACCAAGCCCAAGCTGGGCTTGAGCGGCCGCAACTACGGCCGCGTGGTCTACGAGGGCCTCAAGGGCGGCCTGGACTTCATGAAGGACGACGAGAACATCAACTCGCAGCCCTTCATGCACTGGCGCGACCGCTTCCTCTACTGCATGGAGGCGGTGAACAAGGCGAGTGCG